>JBEICT010000244.1:0-4886 GCA_040383865.1 Flavobacteriales bacterium
GGACCCACAGCCGAAGGTCCAGCCCGGTGCGTGATACGCGATCTGGTTGTCATCGTAGCACCGCAGCGTTTCGCCGTATTCAATGATGAGGCACGCACCAGGAAGGATGGTGAAGCCTCCGAGGTAGCCCAAGCGCTCGACCACCGGGTAAAGCGGCCATGCGGGGTCGCCGTTCGCTTGGAGAAAGGTCATGTCCCATTGGCGCAGTGGCACTCCGTCGATCACCACCACGCTCGTATCGACCACTTCCAGCATGCCTTCCAGGCCGTCCATGCAGACCGAATCGGCACCCGGTGGGAACCAGCGGTCACCGATCACCGCATCAAAGCGGTAAAGTGTATCCCATGCCGGCTGGCCGTTCCATGATACACGGGTGAACAGCACACTATCCTGAACAGCGGTATAGACCATGTCATCGATGGCGAACGTATCGTTCGCCAGGTAGTCGATCAACACGCCCGCTTCATGGATCCGTTGCGCTGAAAGACCGTCGATCACCGTATCTCCGACATAGGTCCGGACCACGTGACCCTCGACCGCGAAAGCCTGGATCGCGAAGTTCCACCGGGCACCGGGCGGGCACCAGCTTTGGGCCTGTGCCAGCAAGGTCAGCGGCAAGACCAAGTGGAGGATGAGCGCACGGAGCATGGTCCGAAGTTAGGTTCATCCCAAGGACAGGTCATCCCGTTGCACCGCTGCCTTGCCTTCTTTCTGACCAGCATCAGCAACGAAGGAGCGCACACCTGCAAACTTCGTTCCATGCGCATCCTGGCGACCGCACTGGTGACCTTGGTGCTGGCTGCATCCAGCCGGTGCCAGAACAGCGTGTCGTACACGCCGGTGTTGTCCCAGATGTAGACCACCTCGCTGTCGTAGCGCGTGAACAGCGCGAAGGAGGGATACGCTCTTGGAAACTGGTGGACCCGATCGGCGCCACCACGTCGGTCTGCTCAAGGCGCTGCGCGGTGTAGCCGCCCAGGAGCGTATCGCCCACGTACTCCACGCGCTGCACGCCGTAATAACCACTGAGCACAAGGCTGTACTCGAAGGTCCACGTTGCCCCCGGCGGGCACCAGCTCTGGGCGCAGGCTAGCAGCGGCAGCGGGGCCAAGGAGAGCAAGGCGGCGCGCATGATGACCGAATGTACGGAGGAGACGGGCGGGGAGGGAGGAATGCTGCCTAAGCGCTCATCGGCAGATCATATCATTCCTTCACCCACGTCGCGCCCAATCCCGCGCCCTGCTCATCGCGCACGGCGATCCGGTACAACCCCGCAGGCAGCGCTTCCGTGATGATCACCGGCCGGGAATCGGTGGTGCGCTCCTGGAGCACCATGCGGCCCGTGGCATCGAAGAGGGTGATGGTGTGGGGGCCGGGTGGGAGATCGAGGGTGAAGTGGGTGCTGCCGGGGTTGGGGAAAGGGTTCGTCCAAGAAGTGCTGTGCTGATCATCCAGTCCAACCAGCTGCTCACACGCACCGGTCGCGAGTTGGAAGGAGACCTCCTCATCACTGTAGCATCGCATGCCCATGGGTCCATCGATGATCCAATTGGGACAATACATGAACATGTCCCATGTGGACCCGATGCGCTCATACACACGGTACCAGCTTTCGATCTCGATCCAACGCAGTGCTATGCCGTCGATCACAGCGGTACCCGTATCGGCAACAATGAATGGAGTGCAATCCTGAACGCCCTCCACATGTCTTGCGGTCCAACCCTGTCCCGGCGCAGCGCCGAACCAGTACAGCGTGTCCCACGACCCCATTTCCCAGGTATAGACCACATCATCTTGGCTGCGGGTGATCACCGCCACCGCGGTATAGCTGATCAACGGTGGTCCTCCGAACGTGGGGCCGGGAGGAGGCTGAGGAGGCTGGAGGGCGGAATAGCGATCAATGATATGGGCGGTGTAGCCGTCAACAATGGTGTCGCCCGTATAGGTCATCCGGGCAAAACCCGCATAGGTCATTTCTGCTTCATAGGTCCACGTAGCGCCCGGCGGGCACCAGCTTTGGGCGCAGGCCAGCAGGGGCAGCAGCAGCAAGGAGAGCAGGCAGGCGCGCATGATGAACGAATGTAGGGATAAGACGGGAGGTGTGGGAGGAACGCTGCTCACGTGAACAGCGACTTGTCCAAACCGCTCTGGCGGATGATGGACATCAAGGTGCCGATGCGGATCTCCTTGTGGTCAGGGACCGGCACGGTCACCGTGGAGCCGGGGATCACCTTCTGCATGATGATGTGGCTGCCTTTCTGACGAACCTGCTCGAAGCCATGCTGCCGGGGATGGCACACACCTCTCGCTCACTGAGGGTACGCATCACACCGCCACTTTCACACGGGTCACCAACACCTCTTCGTGCAGCCGCTCGCGCGCTTCGTTGGGTGAAGCGGTCTCGAAGAACAGCTCCAGCGCTTCGATCAGGTTGGCCCGCGCTTCTTCGATCGTATCGCCCTGGCTGGCCACGTCCAACTCGGGAAACAGCGCCACGTAGCCATCCCCTTCGCGTTCGATGATCGCGGTGAGCTCGCGGGTGGTCTTCATGGCGGTGGCGTGGTTGAGGGGATAGCCCAAAGTTGATGCGGCGACGGTGATCACCGCCAGGGATGGAAGCGGCGGCCCGGCGAAGCAGAGCGCGAGCAACGCACGGAGCGAGGAGGCGACCGAAGGAAGCCACCGCAGCCCGATGCGACGCCGCACGCCGCAAGCCGGCTACAGCCCTTCGGCATTGCTCAGGGTGAACTACCAGCCCGTTAAGGCGGCCCCATTCACCATTGACCAGCTGCCATTCACCGTCTCCAGGGAGTAGGAGAATGGAAAAAGTCGAATTGTAGAATGTGAAATGGGCTGAGCCCTTACCTCACTTCCCCGACGCCCGCACCTCCTCCAGCTTCTTCGCGTAGTCCTTCATCAACCCTTTATATGCACCGCCCTCGAAGTCGAGACCGTTGGTCTTTCCGGTCAACCGGTCGAACACATTATAGGTGTAGGTGTTGCTGGCGGCAATGCGGTTGTCACCCATACCGCTGGCGGGTATGAACCCGATCACCGTGTTGAAGGTATAGCGATAGGTCTCCTTATCGGCGTATTCCGGTTTGCTCAATTCCTCGGGGCCGATCACCTTGAACGGGCCTTTGTAGTACTCCGCGAAGACCGTCTGCAGGTTCTTGTTCAGCGACTTCATGGTGCTGCGCACCACGAGCAAGGTGCCGGGCGCTTTGCCGAAGTCGGGTGGCACCGGGTCCTGGTCGCGGAATACCCGTTGAGCGGAGGCGGTGGTGAAAAGTCCGACGAGGAGGGCCAGGAAAGTGATGCGGAGCATGGTGGAAGAGTCGCTTGTAGGTTTTCGCAGAAATTCTACGGGGGTCGAAAGTACCGCAGTACCCGATGCTGGACAAGGCACACACGAACTGGAACCGGTTGCACTTCGTTCGATGCCCGTCCTCGGCTGCACGCATCGCCTTTCAGCCCCCCGCCGGTAACTTCGCCCCTCTCCCGAGCACCAGCGGTTCAAGACTCAAGATACAAGTCTCAAGTTCCAAGTGATCAAGGTGTTGGACCATGGCCTTTGACCTTGTGTCTTGTGCCTTGTATCTTCTGCTCTTGAGACTTCTGCCTTGTGTCTTGTGCCTTGTGTCTTGTGCCTTGAGTCTTCACCCCTCCCGGTAACTTCGCGCCTATGTCGACCAGTTTCGTTCAAGCTCCGCCTTACGTTCCGAAGAACAAGATCCGTGTAGTGACAGCTGCGTCCCTTTTTGATGGGCACGACGCGGCGATCAACATCATGAGAAGGATCATCCAGAGCACCGGCGCCGAGGTGATCCACCTGGGGCACGACCGCAGCGTGGAAGACGTGGTGAACACCGCCATCCAGGAGGATGCGCACGCCATTGCGATGACCAGCTACCAGGGCGGGCACAACGAGTACTTCAAGTACATGTACGACCTGCTGAAGGAGAAGGGCGCGGGTCACATCAAGATCTTCGGCGGCGGCGGCGGCACCATCCTGCCCAGCGAGATCGAGGACCTCCACGCCTACGGCATCACGCGCATCTACCACCCGGACGACGGTCGTGCGATGGGCCTGCAGGGCATGATCAACGACCTGCTCGAGAAGGCCGACTTCGACCTGAGCGACAAGGTGAACGGCGAGGCGAAGAAGCTGAGCCCGCAGAACTGGCCGGCCATCGCCAAGCTGATCAGCACCGCCGAGAACCACCCGGAGGTGTTCGGCACCATCGCCGACGAGATCCACAAGAAGGCCGAGGCGAACAAGGCCCCGATCCTTGGCATCACCGGCACGGGCGGCGCGGGCAAGAGCAGCATGGTGGACGAGCTGATACGCCGCTTCATCCTCGATCAGCCCACCAAGACCATCGGCGTGATCAGCGTGGACCCGAGCAAGCGCAAGACCGGTGGCGCGCTGCTGGGCGACCGCATCCGCATGAACAGCATCCGCGGGGAGCGCGTGTACATGCGCAGCCTCGCCACGCGCCAGAGCAACCTCGCGCTGAGCAAGCACGTGAAGGAGGCCGTGAGCATCCTGAAGGCCGCGGGCTTCGACCTGATCATCCTGGAGACCAGCGGCATCGGCCAGAGCGATACCGAGATCCTGGACCACAGCGATGTGAGCCTCTACATCATGACGCCGGAGTTCGGCGCGGCCACGCAGCTGGAGAAGATCGACATGCTCGACTTCGCCGACGTGGTGGCCATCAACAAGTTCGACAAGCGCGGCGCCCTCGATGCCCTGCGCGACGTGAAGAAGCAGTACAAGCGCAACCACAACCTGTGGGACGCCAACGACGATGACCTGCCCGTAGTGGGCACCATCGCCAGCCAGTTCAACGACCCCGGCACCAACTCGCTGTACGCACGCC
>JBEICT010000245.1:0-4879 GCA_040383865.1 Flavobacteriales bacterium
CGCGAAGAAGCGCTGACCTTGTGGTCCTTGTAGCAGATGTTGTCCTTGATGCTGAGCACCACGCCTGCCAGGGGACCTGCCTCGCCGGCCTTCACGCGGGCATCCACCCGGGCGGCCTGTTCCCGCGCGCTCTGGGCAAAGAGCTCGAGGAACGCATTGAGGTGCTGGTTGCTGTGCGCTGCGGCCAGAGCGGCCTCGGCGGCCACGGTAACGCTGGCCCCGCTTTCAACCGCGGAACGGGCCTCGCCAAAGGTCTTGGTGGTGCTCACGCCTGCGAACGGGGCTTACTTGCCCTCCTCCTTTTTCTCCTCGTTCAGGCCGTCCTTGGCGTTCTTGAACTCCTTCATGCCCTGGCCCAGGCCACGCATGAGCTCGGGGATCTTCTTGCCCCCGAACAGGAGCAGAAGCACCACCACGATCAGTACGACCTGCCAGGGACCGATAACGCCGAGCAGGATGGACAACGGGTTGGAGAACATGGGCATCAAATAGGACGGCAAAGGTAACCGTTCCGGCCGCGTTTCAACGGAAGATCCACAGGGCAGGGTCCACTTTCACGAGGCCCTCGCTGGTGATCTTCCAGATCTCGATGTGCGCCACCGAGCCATTCTCATCCGTAAGGACGGTGCCCACCACCTGCTTCGTGTCCACTTTCTGGCCCTTGGCCACGGTCACATCGCGCAGGTTGCTGTACACCGTGCGGTAGGCCCCATGGCTGATGATGACCGCTTTGCCTGCACCGGGGATCACGATCACGCTGCTCACCTCGCCCCGGAACACGGCCCGCACACCAGACCCCTTCTCGGTGGTGATGTCGATGCCATTGTTGTCGATCTTGATACCGGGTAGTACGGGGTGGGGTTGTGGGCCAAAGCGGCTGGTGATCACCCCTTTTTCCACCGGCCAGGGCAGTTTGCCCTTGTTCTTTTCGAAGTCGGTGTTGAGCTCCTTGGCCTCGGGGGTGAGCGTGATATTCAGTTTGGCAGAGCTTGAAGCAGTGCCGGAAGTGCCGCCCTTGGGCTTCGGCTTGGGGTCCTTCGTTATGCTCTCCTCAATGGCTTTCTTGATGGCCGCATCCAGATCATTGCGCTGCTTCTGCTGCTTGCGCTGGGTCTCCTTCAACCGTCCTTCCTCCTTGCGCAGGGTGGCCAGTGCGCTCTGCTGGCCGTTCCGGTCCGAGGCCAGTTTCTGCTTCTCGGCCTGTTCCATGGCCACGATCCGGTTCTTCTCTTCGCGCTGCTCCTTCAAGCCTGCCAGCCGCGCTTCGATGGCGGCCTGCGTTTCGGCGATCAATGCGGCCTGGCGCACCCGTTGCTGGCCGATCTGATTGAAGTAGCGACTGCGCTTGAAGGCCTGTTGGAAACTGCTTGCCGCGAAGAGGTAGCTCATGCGGTCGTAGGCGCTGCGATTGCGGTAGGCGAACTGCACCATACGCGCATATTCCTCTTTCAGGGTGAGCAGGTCCTTGCGCAGCGACTCCACCAGTTCCTGGTCCTCGTTGATCCGCTCATCCACCCGGCGCAGCTCCCCGTTCATGGTGCGGATCAGCTGCTCGCGGGCCTGGATCTGGCTTTCCAGCAATTGCAATTGTTGCTGGGTGACCTTCTGCTCCTTGCGCGCCTGCTCGATGAGCGCGGTGGTGGTGCGGATCTGCTTGTCCAGGGCCTCGCGCTTCTTCTCCAGTTCCTTGCGGCTTTGAGCTCCGGCCTCCACCGGCATCACCGCGATCAGCAGCAGGCACAGCAGGGCAGTGAGCACCTTACGTGCCGCTCGCGTCCGTGGCTCAGGGCATGGGCACATACTTCTCGGGGATCTTGAAGTTCAACTGCAATGGCCCTTCCGTGGTGATGCGCGAGAGCTCGAGACTGCCCGTGGCATTGCGACCCGGCTCGCTCAGGGAGATCCGGATGAGCGTGGGCAGGAACAGGCTCTCGGCACCGCTCCGTTGCTCATAACGCACATCGGCCACCTGGTCGCGTACGAGGTCGGTGACCTGCACCCGCACCAGGCGGAAACTGTCCGGCTCCAGCCAATAGCGGTAAATGATCGCTTCCTTCTCCTCGGCACGGCGCAGGGTGCGCTCCAACCGGCGTTCGCCCATATCGCGGTCGCGGGCCAGGGTATCGCCGGGGCTGATATCCTCTGCGGCCCGCACGAAACGCCGTTTCTCACGGCTGGTCAGCACATAGTACCCCTCCTCACGGTCAGAGCGGTACTTCTCTTCCGGGTCCAGACCGAAGGGCCTTCCCAAGAGGGCTTGCTGAAAAAGGGCCAGGCCCGGTTGCAGTCCGAAACGCTGTCTGGCCGCCGCAGTGTCACCCACGAAGTACTGGTCGTTCAGCTTGTCCAGCATCTTCACACTGTCCACGGTCAATAGGATGCGGGCCACCTCGATGCCCAGGGCAGGGATCACGCTGACCCACACCGCGCTGTCCTGCACACTGCGCACCTGGGCCTTGAAGCTCTTGGAACCATCCGGCAGGTTCACCTCCACTGCGGCCTTGGCCGAGTAGTACCGTACCGGGCCGGGATCGCTCTCGAGCAATCGCTCCACCAGCTTGTCCGCCGAACGGGCCGGAAGGTCACGGTTGGTCAAAACCAAGGGCCGACCGCTCTTGCACGCTGCTGCCAGCACCGTGAGGCCAAGGAGCATACCCTGGAACGACCTCCTCATTCCACGCGTTTTCCTTCGGTGATCTTCCGCCCAATGACCTCGCTGGCGTCACCCTTGGCCTGGGCCAGCTTCCACTGCTCCATGGCCGCAGACCTGTCGCCCAGCTCGAACAGGATGTCGCCGTAATGTTCCAACAGTACGCCATCCGGTTCGGCGGTGCCGGCCAGCGCCTTCTCCATCCAGCTCCGGGCATCGGCATAGCGGCCCATCTGGAACAGCACCCAGGCGTAGGTGTCCTGGTAAGTGGCACTGCCGGGTTGCAGCTCGTTCGCCCGCCGGCTCATACGCTCGGCCTTTTCCAATTGGTCCTTGCGCAGGCTCAGGTAGTAGGCGTAGTTGTTGAGCGTGCCGGTATTGTTCGGTTCCATGGCGAGCGCCTTGTCATAGGCCTGGTCGCTCTTAACGTATTGCTTCGCGTCGTTGTAGGCATCGCCCAGGCTGCTCCAGAACTGGGCCAGCAACGGCGGGTTGTCCACCACCAGGTCACGGCCCGTGACCAAGGCCTCGATGGCCGCCTCGTGCTGCCCGAGCTGTGAAAGCGCGATCCCATTGTAGAGGTAGAGCTCCGGCGAGGTGGGGAACAGCGCAATGGCCGCCTCTGCATCGGTGTGCAAGGCCTGGTGGTCGCCCAGCTGCAGGTCCAGTTGCAGCAACTGCAGGTGGATCGGGAAACGGTCCTGCTCGTTCACCAATGCTTTGCGGAACTCGGCCCGCGCCTCTTCATACCGCCCATCGCGGAGCAGGAAATCGCCATGGATGGTGTGTGGCTTGCCGCTTTCCGGATGGGCCTGTTCCAAGGCATCGATAAGCGTGTAGGAGCGCCGGATCAGGTCGGCACGGTCGTTCGGGCCCTCTCCTTCGCGGTTGGTCATTTCGAAGAAACCGATGAGCACCTGCATCTTGGCATCGATGTCCATTTCAGGGTCACGGAAGGCCTCGCCAAGTTCATTATACGCCTCCTCCATGCGGCCGGTACCGTAATAATGCTCGGCCAGCGCAATGCGCAACATGCTGTTGCCGGGGTCCATTTCCAAGGCCCGCTTGTAATAGGTCAAGGCCTTTTCGTGCTCGCCCTTCTGGTCGTACAGCTCGGCCAACATGCCCAGGTATTGGGGCTCCTTCGGACGGGCGACCACCGCGCGTTGCACCAATTGCTCGGCATCGTCCATCTTGCCGGCGTTCATGAGCATGCCGAACTCATTGGTGATCAGTTCCTCGGTGAGGCCGAAGCGTTTCTCCATGTCGGCGTAGACCTTCTGTGCTTCGGAAACCTTGTCGCTGTTGGCCAGGGCATTGGCCAGATCGAAGTAGACCTCATATCGATCGGGCCACTGTTCAACAATGCCCCGATAGACGGTGGCGGCCTCTGCCGGCATACGACCCTGTTCATACAGATCGGCCAGGAGGAAACGGTACCAGATGTTGGTCTTGTCCGCTGCCACGGCACGCTTGGCATGGTCCACCGCCGGGCCGAACTGTTGCGACTGGTGGAAGAGCTTGCTGAGCTCGAAATGTGCCGCACCGTTCTGCGGATCGAGCTTGAGGCACTGTTGGTAGAGCTGCACGGCCTTGGGCAACTGACCGGCCATGCGGGCCTGTGTGGCCTCCATGAACAGGCGCATTACCTCGGCGCGCTGGTCCTGGCCTTCAGAACGCGGGTCCGCCGGTGGAGCACTTGATGTGGTTGTACTTCGCGTACCGCCACAGGCCCCCAGAACGAGCAGCAGCGCAAGACCGGTCAGGAGGCGTGTCATGTTCATGTTCGACCCGGGTGGTTCAGCCCACGGTGCTGTCGTCGCTCATGCTCAGGTCCATGGCCTTGCCCGCAACGATGGCCCGTTCGCCGAGCATGCTGTTGTCGATGACGGCATCGGTGATCTGCACAGAGGGACGTACGATCGAATTCCGTACCACACTGTTGGTGATCACCGCGCCGCTCTCAATGGAGACGTTCGGTCCCACGATGCTGTTCACCAAGGTCACGTTCTCGCCGATGAAGCAGGGGCTGATCACCACGCTGCCGGTGAGCTTGGCCTTGGGGCTCACGAGGTCCTTGCTTTCCTTCAGGAAGCCGAGGACCTTGGTGTTGGTATCGACCATGGCGTTCTTGTTGCCGCAGTCCATCCATACGTCCACCGCCCCGGCCTTGAAGCGCGCACCCTTGCGCTTCATGGTCTACATGGCGTTGGTGAGTTGGGACTCGCC
>JBEICT010000246.1:0-4848 GCA_040383865.1 Flavobacteriales bacterium
CTACCGGGCGCCACCTACCTGTGGAGCACCGGCGCCACCACGGCACTGCTGAACGTGAACACCACAGGAACCTACTGGGTGACCGCCGACCAAGGGGGCTGCACCGTGAGCGATACCGTGGTGGTGAACGTATTGCCCAGTCCCGCCGTGGAGCTTGGCCCAGCGCAGACCTTGTGCGCCGGGCAGAGCACCGTGCTGAACGCCACCAACGCGGGCGCCACCTACCTGTGGAGCACAGGGGCCACCACGCCCACCATCACGGTGAGCACCACCGGCAACTACAGCGTTACGGTGGACCTGAACGGCTGCACTGCAACGGACGCGGTGGCCATCAATGTGCTCACACCTAGCAGCGTGAACCTCGGTGCCGATGTGGAACTGTGCGCAGGGTCCACCACCACCTTCAACGCCACCACGGCCGGCACCACCTACCTGTGGAGCACGGGCACTACCACGCCCACGCTGACAACCGGCACGGCAGGCACCTATTGGGTGCAGGTAACGCAGAGCGGTTGCAGCGCCAGCGATACGGTGCAGGTCGCCGTGTTCGACCCGGGCACCATTGAACTGGGGCCGGCCATAAGCGCGTGTGCGGGCAATGCGGTAACGCTGGATGCCACACTGACCGGGGCCTCCTACGCATGGAGCACAGGTGCCACCACAGCCACCATCACGGTAAGTTCGAGCGGTATCTACAGCGTGGCCGCCGCAGTGAACGGCTGTCCGGTGACCGATGCCGTGGAAGTGACCTTCAACCCCTTGCCGACCGTGGACCTCGGCGGCGACCAATCCATCTGCCCCGGTGCATCGGCCTTCTTCGATGCCAGCACACCGAACGCCACTTACCTCTGGCACGACGGCAGCACGCAGCCCACCTACACGGCAAGCAGTTCAGGAAATGTGTCGGTAGCGGTGACCGTGGCGGGCTGCACCAGCAGCGATGGTGCAGCGGTGCTCGACCTGCCCGCGCCCGTGGCCGACCTGGGACCCGACATGACCATCTGCGCGGGTGATGCACTGACCCTGAACGTGACCCAGGCCGGGGCCACCTACCTGTGGAACGACGGCGTGACCGCTGGAAGCCGTGAAGTGACGACCGCGGGCACCTACAGCGTAACGGTGGACCTGAACGGCTGCACGGCCTCGGATGCGGTGACCATCGACGTGACCGACCTCACGGCGATCGAACTGGGCGCGGACCGTCGCCTGTGCCCCGGTGAAAGCACCACGCTGACCGCACAGGCCCCGGGCGCCACTACCACGTGGAGCACAGGGGCCACTACCGGCAGCATCACGGTGAGCACCGCCGGCACCTATGGCGTGACCGTTCAGAACGGCGGCTGTGTGGTGACCGATGCGGTGAACGTAAGCATCGTTCCCTTGGTGCAGCCTGCGCTCGGTGCCGACCAGTTGGTCTGCGAAGGCGACACCGTAACACTGAGCGTGGCACCGGGTGCGGCCAGCGTGGCGTGGAGCACGGGTAGCACGGCCAACAGCATTGAGGCCACCACCAGCGGCAACTACAGCGTGACCCTGAGCCTGGAAGGATGCACGGCCAGCGATGTGGTGCGGATCACCTTCCTGCCCACCGAACCCGAAGTGGACCTGGGCCCCGACCGCCTGCTGTGCCCGAACCAGACCATGGAACTGGACGTGACCGGCGCAGGCACCAGCTACCTCTGGAACACCGGCGAGACCGGGCCGCGCATCAGGGTGACAGAGCCGGGCACGTATTGGGTCACCATATTCACCCAGTGCGGCCAGGGCAGCGATACGCTGGTGATCGAAGAGGGCTATTGCGGCCCCCTGGTGCACGTGCCCAACGCCTTCAGCCCCAACAACGACCAGATCAATGATGAGTTCCTGGTGGTGGTCGACGGTCCGTTGAACCTCTACGAGTTGAACATCTTCAACCGCTGGGGTGAGCTGATCTTCAGTTCCACCACACCAGGCGAAGCGTGGAACGGCGTTGCACAAGGCACCGTGGTGCAGGACGGGGTATACATCTATAAGCTGCGCTACCGGGCGCTGAGCGATGTGGGTGTGAATGCCGAGGAACGCATCGGCCACGTAACGGTGATCCGCTAGGGCCTGTTCGAGATCTCTTGAACGAAGGACCCCGAGGCTATTTTTCGGTCAGGCGCAGTCGGAAGATGATAGCGTAGCGGTGCCTACGGGATCAACTTCCGGCGAAGCATGGGCGGAAAAGAGACCGGGGGACGAGTTTGAAGAGATCTCGAACAGGCCCTAAGGCTGCTCGAAGCCCTCCTCCTTCCACAGGAACCGTCCGTCGGCCAAGCGCACGTAGGCGAACCGCTCCTTGCGCTCCACCCGGACAATGCGGTCCGTGACCAGGGCCACCCTGTCGTAGCTCAGCGGGAGTTTCTCGGCACCCTTGGCATCCACGATACCGGTACCAGTGCTCGTGGTCGCTATGTAGAGGCCCCGTTCCGCTTCGGAGAGGTCGGTGAAGCGCGGAGCGATGACCTCCTTGCCGGTACTGTCCACCGCCCCGAACAGGTCGCCCACCTTCACCCGCGCCAGACCGTTCACCATGGGCCAGGCCTGGTCGTACTTCTCAGGCACCACCAGATCGCCCTTGCGGTCGGCAAAACCCCACTTGGCCTTCCTGCGCACCGGGATCAGCCGTCCTGTGGGAGCACCGATATCGGCATATTGGCAGGGCAGTACGCGCACATTGCGCCGGTCGATGAGGCAGCGCTTGTTGTTGAGCACCACCTTGGCCAGTCCACCAGCGAGGTCGCCCCAAGTGGCCACATCGGCGGCCGCATCGTAATCGACGGCAATGGCCACCTGCCCGTCCATGCGGACATAGCCGGCCTTGTTGCCCTTCACCACCAGCGCCAGGCTGTCGCGGAACGGACCCACATGGTCATAGATCAGTGGCAGCAACACATCGCCGAACGGGCCGATGACACCCATCCTCCCCTCCTTCCTTACGCGTGAAACAGCGAGGTCGAAGCCTTCGATCCAATCATACTGCGGCGGCACGATCACGTTGCCCTTGGTGTCGATGACGCCGTAGCCCTCGGGGGTCTCCACCACGGCCAGTCCGTTGCGGAAGGTGCCGGCAGAAGAGAACGTGAACGGTATGGCCTCCTCGCCGCGGGCATTGATGTAGCCGTACTTGCCCTCGCGCGCCGCATAGGCCAGTCCCTTGGAGAACTCGCCCACATCGCCGAACACGATGGGCACCACGAGATCGCCATTGCGGTCCACGGCACCGAAGCGTCCGCTGCGCTCCACGGTGCTGGTGCCTTCCACGGCCTCCTGCACATCATCGTAGACCAGGTCCACCACCACCCGTCCCGAGCGGTTGATGGTGCCCACCTTGCCGTCGCGGCTTACCAGGGCTTGCGCACCAACAAAGGGCTCCACCCACTCGAGGTCCGCCTTGATGCGCTCCACACCCTCATCGTCGATGAAGCCCCACAGCCCTTCGCGCCGGAACGGCAGCAACTGAAGGCTGGCCATGCGGTAATCGTCCACCAGTTCCTCCAAGTAAGGGTAGTCCGGATATTCCTGGATGAAGCGGGTGATGGTGCCCACGCTGAGGTCGCGCGTGTAGGCCTCGTAGATGCTGCGCCAGGCCGTTTCCACGTTGCGGTTACGGGGGTGGTCGGCGATGAACTTTCGGTACTCCTGGATCGTTCTTCCCGGCGTGCTCAGCCTGTACACCTCATCCTCGGCCTGCCGCACATAGGGACTTTCGGGATGCGCCTGGATGAACGAGATGTAAGAGCCGATGCTGCCATCCACGGTGGCCTCGCGGTACAGGGCCTGCTGGAGCCTGGTCCGCGCCTCGTACACCTCACGCGCCATGGGGTAGCGGTCCAGGAAAGCCTGGTACGCGGCAGCCGTATTGGCCTCGCGGGCCACTTCGAAGGCCAGATGGTCGCGCACAAGAGTGGCATCGGCCAGTTGCGGGGCACCGACGTATGTATTGATGAAGCGATCATAGGCGGCAATGGTGTGCTGGCCCTTGGCCACCTGCCAGGCCAGGTCGAACACGTGCCGCTTCTGGTCCTCGATGGCCGCATGGTCCACACCGAAGCGGGCCACATAGGTGCGTTCCTTGTCGCGCGCCACGGTGAAGGCGGCATCGGAACGGAGCACTTGCATATAGGCCGAATCGATGTTGAAGAAGGGGTTGTTGGCGCGGCCGCTGATGACACTGAGCCCGTACCAAGCGGCCACCGGGTGCTTCTTCACGCTCTTGGTGAAGAGCGCACGGGCCTTGAAATAATCGTGGACCTCGATGGCCTTGAAGGCCTTGTCCAGATCGCCCGCCCGGGCCGGGGTGGCGAACAACGGAACGAACAACAGGACGAGGGCGAAAGCCGGGACACGCAACATCAGCGGTCAAAGTTAGCCCGGGCCATCACGGGCATGTCCCACCTTTGTCGGCAAGCATCGACCACACCTTGTTGATGGAAGCCCGCATCCAACGTCTCGAGCGGCTGCTCACGCCCCGCAACGCCCGCATCGCACTGATGCTGCTGGGCGTGGTGTCGGTGCTCTTCGCCATCGCGCTGCGCAACGTGCGGCTGGACTACGACTTCGAGAAGTTCTTCCCGAACGATGACCCCGAACGGGACCGCTACATGGCCTTCCGGGAGCGCTTCGGTTACGACAACGACTTCCTGATGATCGGCATCGAGCGCGCCGAGGGTGTGCTGGACCCCGCGCTGCTGGCGCAGGTGGACAGCCTGGCCGGCCGGTTGGAGCGCCTGCCGCTGGTGCAGCTCGTGCTCACGCCCACACGGATGAGCGAGCCCATCATCACCCCGGTGGGCGTGTTCGAGGTGCCGTGGCTGCGCTACGCCA
>JBEICT010000247.1:0-4844 GCA_040383865.1 Flavobacteriales bacterium
ACCTTTGATCACCGCAGCACCTGCACCTGCCCCATCTGCTGCTGTTCCATGCCGATGGTGCCATGTTCGTCCGTGTAGAATTTGTAGGTGAGGCGCCATACGTACATGTCGTTCTTCACCACTTCTCCACGGTAGGTGCCGTCCCACCCCATGTCCATGTCGGTGGTTTCGTACAGGGCCTCGCCCCAGCGATCGAAGATCATCAGGCGAATGGAGGCTATGCTCTTGCCAACGGGGATGAACAGGTCGTTCAGGCCATCACCATTTGGGGTGAAGGTGTTCGGAATGAAGATGGTGGCCGGGCAGTATTCGATCACCTGGGCACTGTCGCGAGCGCTGCAGTCGTAGGCGTTCGTCACGTTCACGTAGTACCAGCCGTAAGCGCTGGCCAGGATCACCTGCGTGGTGGCCCCCGAGGACCAGCTGTGGCGCGATCCGCTGTTGCCTGCGTCGATCACCACGTAGCGCGGCGCGTCATCCAGGCACGTGTGGAACTCGTTGACGGCCATACGCACCGGTGAAGGATTGAACAACACGGTGATGGCAGCGCTGCGAACGCATCCATTGTTCACGCTCACCGAATACGTTCCGGCAGTGCTCACGTTCAGGTAACGCCCTGTAGAGCCGTTGCTCCAGACATAGTTGGAACCGGGATTGCCCGCATCCAGCACCACCACTTGTCCTTCGCATAGTGCGGTATCGGCACCGAGGTATACCGTAGGCGGTTGTATCACGTTCACCACCGCATCGAAGGTTGCCGAGCAACCACTACTGTTCGTTACAAGCACGGTGTAAGTGCCGCTGTTGGCAGCGGTTACGCCCGCACTGGTGGCGCCTGTGTTCCAGAGATAGGAGCTGCCTGCATTGCCGGCATCAAGAATGATGGGTTGGTCTGCACAACGGGATACGTCCTGCAATTGGTCCACCGGCGAAGAGGCTTGCACGATGGTGATCGCATCACTGCTGGTGCACCCGCCGTTCGTTACCGCTACAGAGTAGGTCCCTGGACCAACGGTGATCGTTGGTGTAGTGGCGCCGTTGGACCAGAGATAGGTGGCGTTCGCGTTGGTGGCATCGAGCGTTAGCGTGCTTGCTGCGCATAGCTCCGTGTCGGGTCCGAGTTCCACGGACAACGTCGGCAAAAGCGTCACAGTGGCGTCGAAGGTGGCGGAGCAGTTCGCCGGTGTAGTAACGGTCACCGTGTAGGTGCCACTTGCCGTGGGCGTGATCGTTTGTGTGGTGGCTCCAGTGGACCAGTTGTAACTGCTGCCGGGGTTGCCAGCGTTCAGGGCCACCGGCGTGGTGATGCAACTGGTCACATCCTGCAGCTGGTCCAAGGGCAGTGGGTTGAACTGGAGAGCGATGTCATCCGAGGTGCTGCATCCGTTCGCGTTGGTGACGCTGACACTGAAGGTGCCCGATGCGGTGGCGGTAATGCCCTGTGTTGTGGCACCGGTGCTCCACAAATAGCTGCTACCCGGGTTGCTGGCGTTCAGTGCCACGCCGTTCGAACCGCAAAGCGATTGATCGGGACCAAGGTTCACCACGGGCATGGCGAAGAGCGTGACCGCGAACGTGGTCGAGGCCTGGCAGCCTTGCGCATCGGTCATGGTTACCGTGTAGTTACCGCTATTGCTTGGCGTGATGGATGGGGTGGTGGCCCCATTGCTCCACTGATAGGACATTGACGCCACGGGCGCGTTCAATGTGGGTGGCGTGGCGGCACAAGCATTGGCCGTGGCTGTGGCAGGGGTGCCGGCAAACGCACGCGTGATCACCACCTGGTCGCTCACTGAGCATCCATTGGGGTCGCTCACAGTGACGGTATATGTGGCCGTCGCGTTGGTGGTGATGAACGGCGATTGCACTGCTGAGGCACTGAGGTTGCCCGCGGGGGTCCAACTGAACGAGGCGTTAGGCACGTTGTGCTGCACGGTGAGCTGGTGGCCGAGCGTTGTGCACAGTGTGAGGTCAGGTCCGGCGTTGGCGGTGTATCCGCCATTCACAGTTATAGTGATGCTCTGTGTAAGGCTGCATCCGCTCGCATTGTCCGTGGCCGTGCAGGTGTAGGTCGTGGTCTGGAAGGGTGTTGCCGTAGGGTTGGCAACGGTAGTGCTGCTCAGTCCTGCACCTGTCCACGTGATCGCCATTCCCGGTGCGCCGGTCACGCTGGCCGAAAGCACCACGCTTTGTCCTTGGCAGATCGTGGTGCTTGCTGCGGAAATGCTCAGGGCGCTCAGCTGACCTACCGTAATGGTTGTGCTACCATTGGCCGTGCAGCCGTTGGAGTTGGTGGCCGTCACCGTGTACGTGGTGGTCTGTGTTGGCGTGGCGTAGGGGTTGGCAATGGCGGAGTTGTTCAGGTTGCCGTTGCTGGGTCCCCATGCATAGGTGATGCCCGTGCCCGAACTGGGCGTTGCGTTCAACTGGATACCGTTCGCAGAGCATAAGGTAGTGCTTGGCGTGGTGTTCAGGGTGAAGGCTGGCGCAACTTGCACCCAAACGGAATCACGGTACTGGCAACCGGCTACTGGGTCGGTGGCTGTGAGCACATACCAACCGGAGCTGGTCGGACTAGCCACTGGACCAGCGATGGTGGCGTTGTTCAACGTGCCCGCTTGGCTCCAGGAGTAACTGGCATAGGTCACATCGAAGCGGGCGATGAATACATCATCTATGACCCAATTGTCCTGGCCGGCGCCTGAGTTGGCCAGCTGACGCCAGCGGAACATCACATTGGGCCCCTGTGCTGAGGCCGGTATGGTCGCATCAATGGTGGTCAACGATGGGTATGCCGATTCGTTGTAGGTGGCCATGATGCTCCAGGAAAGACCGTTGTTGGTGGTGGACTCAAGGACCACATCCTCACCTGGCTCGGTGTCGTCACAAGGCGCAATGGCGTTCGAGATCTTCAACTTGAACCGTACGCGCCCTCCGCCGGTGGTGTTGTGGGCAACGGTCTGTGCCGAACGCTGGCCATTGCCATTGAAGTACAGGGCCGGATCGGTGCCATTGCTGCAAGCGGTACTGATAGTGCCACCTTGAATGGCGCCCCACATGTTGCTTGGCACGGTGTTCAATGCATCGTGCGCCAAGGTCCGCAGTACGTGACTGCCCAGTTGCGTGGTGTTGCCTGCGCAAACCGTTGCTGGCGTTGCCGTGGTCTCAAGATCCAGAATGGCCCCGGGCTGCACCGTTACCAGGATGCTATCGACAAGGCCACCACAACCCACAGGGCTCGATACCGATACCCGGTACCAGGTCGATGCTGTTGGGGTGGCCATGGGCGCGGTGGTGTCGCTTACATCCAACGTGGCCGTTGGGCCCCACTCAATGTCGAACCAGGAAGGGCTTGGAGGTGGGGTGAGTGCCAGTTGCACGGGTTGGTATTGGCAAACGCTGATCGTGGTGGCCCCGTTGGCGGTCAGTGATGTGGGTATGGTGAGTGGCGCGCCCACGTGGTAAGTGAACGAACGAGGGCAGCCACTAATGGCCTGTGTCCCGGTCACGGTGTAGCTTTCGTTGCCCGTGGGTTGCACCTGCAGTGTCTCCGAGGTCCCGAGCACCACGTTGGGTTCACTGGCGGCGGTCCACTGAAATACGTCCATGCCTACTGGGGCGGTCAACGTTATGGTCCCACCGCCACAGACCAGTGAATCCTGTGATGCCGTTGTAATGCCGATGTCATTGACCGATGCCGCATAGCTTTCACCGAAGCCGATACCGAACAGGTAGGCTTGAAAGCCGACGGTGCTTTGCAGCCGGTTGATGCCCTGCCCAATGTTCACCCGTGCCCATACCCGATCGCCGCATCCGGGATAGCCCTGGAAGAGGCTGGGACTGACAACGTTCCCGTTCAGTAGCAGGGATGCCGTGTTCCCGGCGGGCATCACCACCGAAATGCTGTGTTGATTGATCTGGGAGGACGAGGGTGTATGGAACGATGCTGTTCGGGTGGTCCGCGTGTCCGGCGAAAGGATGAACATCGATGGATCGCCGTTCCCGGCGCATGCATAACCTTCCAGGAACTGCGCAACGCTGATGGGCCTGTTGGCCTGAATACACACCGGTGTATTCGTGCCGTTCACCTCATGTTGCTGTCCCGCGTTCAACGTGATCGGTGCACCTGCACCAATGGTCACCACCGTGCCGTTCTGGTCCGCCATGATGCGGTAGGTAACGGAAGTGGTCCCGTTCACCGGTACTGTAAAGAAGCGCGTGCCCCAGGTATTGCGGGGCATCAATTGCTCGAAGATGGCATCGCACGCGGAGCAGCCTCCAGGAACGCTGGCACACATGGAGCCTCCGATGACCGCAAAAGGCCGGCAGGGACCGCTCAGGTCGGTGCCTTCGATCAATGTTCCGGTAAGGTCGGCCACATCGGACAGGGCCTGCACTTGGTAGGTCTGGCCAGCGTTCAGGTCGACAGTGAACGGTACTCCGGCCGGTCTTCCACCTGTTGTATTGGCTGTGGGTGTAATACGCACCTGTGTGCCATCCTGCGTCGCAATGATCAATAGTTCGCTGCGATGCAGGTTAGTGAAGTTGGGAAGCCCCTTGTACGCATCCACCCGGTAACTGGTGCCAATGGACTGCTCGGGTAGGACCTGTGCGAGGTCGTGCGTGTAATTCTGGAAGCTGGTCACGAACACGTTCACGCTATCGCTCGTCTCCACCAGCACCGCCTTGTTCAGCACGGATTCGCTGCCCATGTTCTCTGCGCTCAGTGGCACATCGATCACGGCCGCTGCGTTGGCACCAATGCTGAAGGGATAGCTCCAACCGGTAAGCGGGATGCTGACCGTGCCACTTGTCGCCACACGCGGCAGGATATGGACCTTCAG
>JBEICT010000248.1:0-4834 GCA_040383865.1 Flavobacteriales bacterium
CCGCTGAAGGACCGCGTGAACATGGTGGTGACCCGCAACGCAGCCTACGAGGCCCCGGGTGCCATGGTGCTGGGCTCGCTGGAAGAGGCACTGGAACAAGCCGCTGCCAATGGCGAGACCGAGGCCTTTGTGATCGGTGGCGGCCAGATCTACCTCGAGGCCTTACAGAAAGGCCTGGTGGACCGGCTTTACCTGACGCTGGTACACGCCAACGTGGAGGGCGACACCCACTTCCCTCTGCTGGACCCTGCCGACTGGGCCGAACAAAGCCGGGAGCACCACCCTGCCGACGAACGCCACGCCCACGCGTTCAGCTTCGTGGTGTTGCAACGCCGCGATTAAACCAACGGCAAGGTTGTTGCGTCAAAGGGGCATCACATCCCCAGAACCATGAAACAGTCCCTGCTCCTCTCGCTTCTAGCGCTTACGGTGGTGGCCTGCCGCAAGGAATCGGACTCCCCCATTGATCGGGACTACACCGCCGCTGTGGACAACGACCGCGCCGAGGTGTTCTTCACCGATGCCCTGAAGATGAGCGACGCCGCCTACAAGGATGGCGACCTACCGTGCGCAGTGGCCGTGACCATCGATACGGTGGCCGTGCCGCACACCATGCTCATCGACTTCGGCACCACCAATTGCACCTCCGCCGATGGTCGTACGCGCCGTGGTCGCCTCAATGTGACCTTCACCGGCCGCTACCGCGACCCCGGCACCGTGATCACCATCACCCCGCAGGACTACTACGTGAACGACCACCGCTTGCAGGGCGTGAAGACCGTGACCAATGCAGGACTGAACGAACAGGGGCAGCCCTTCTTCAGCGTTACCGTGACCGGCACCGTTACCGCGCCCGATGGCAGCTGGACCAGCACCCACAACTACCAGCGCACCCGCACCTGGATCGAAGGTGCATCCACCCTCAACTGGTTGGACGATGTGTACCTGATCTCCGGCGGTGGTAGTGGGGTGAACCGCAACGGCGTGCCTTTCACGGTGGCCATTACGAGTCCGTTGCGTGTTGAGCTCGACTGCCCCTGGATCGTAAGCGGTGTGCTGCAGATCGTGCCCGGCAACCTGGCCGTGCGTACGGTGGACTATGGAAGTGGCGCCTGCGATAACCAAGTGAACGTAACGGTGAACGGTACCACCTACACGTTCGGCGGCTGACCCCGTCCATCACCAACGAACGCGCAAAGGCCTCACCCCGCGGTGGGGCCTTTGCGTTGCGTGGCGCGGCCCGCTCGTCCTGTGACGAACCGTTCATCCCGCGCATTACCGTTCATCACGTTCCCGAAAGCATCCGTCGGGCACAGACCTAGTTTCGTCGCATCACGGTTCGGCCTCGCGGTCGCACGTGATCGCCGATGACCTACTTCCAGCGCACCCCCATCCGGTTCCGCACCATCCTGATCACGGCCGGGGTGTTGGCCACGCTGTTCCTGTTCCAAGCCTACACCCGGCACGTGGTGTACCAGGACATGGAGGACAATGGAGCGTTCAACTGGTGGCGCGAAGCACCCGTTCCATACCTCAACTTCCTTTTCTGGGCATTGCTTTCGCCGCTGGTGTACAGCCTTTTGCAGCGCTTGCCCTTGGAGAAGCGGCCACTGCTCCGGACCATCGCCATCCATCTTGGGCTGGGCCTGATCATCGCCACCGTTCACGAAGTGGTGACCTCCACGCTCTACTATGCCATCCTGCAAGTGACCGGCGATTTCGACTTCGGCGACCCACAGTACCGCAGCTGGGCCTACCACGCGCTGGTGCCGGCCATCTTCACGCGGGCCATGGAATACGGTGTGCTCATGGGCGTGCTCGTGGCCTTGGAGAACGCGCGCCTTCGCCGCGATGAGCACGAGCAACTGCTCGACCTGCGCAACGAACTGCAGATCACCCAGCTGAACGCGCTCAAGAAGCAATTGCAACCGCACTTCCTGTTCAACACGTTGAACACGGTGAGCGCGCTGATGGACGAGAACATCAACGATGCGCGCAAGGTGCTGAGCCGCTTGGGCCAGTTGTTGCGCATCACGCTGGAAAAAACACAACGCGACAAGGTGCCCTTGGAACGAGAGCTCGACCATGTGGCACATTACTTGGGGATCGAGGCCATGCGTTTCCGCGACCGGCTGAAAGTGGTCTATCAGATGCCCCCCCAACTGGACCACCACCTGGTGCCCAGCATGCTGCTGCAACCCTTGGTGGAGAACGCCATCAAGCACGGCCTCGACAACACCACCGGAAGCGTGACGATCACCGTGAGCGCACACGAAACGGGGGATCGCCTTTTTGTTCGGGTATCAGATAACGGAAAAGGAACTTCCGATGTCTTGCATGCCATGGAGAACGGCGGCATCGGACTGCGCAATGTGCGCGAACGACTACGCCTTCTCTATGGTGGTGCGGCCACCTTTCAACCAAGCTCCGACCCCGGCGCAGGGTTCACCGTCGAACTCTCGATGCCCATTGAACGCCATTGACAGGATGAAACAGATCCGCACCATCATCGTTGACGATGAACCTGCCGCACGCGCACGCGTTGCCCGCCTGTTGGCCCAGGACCCCACCATTGAAGTGGTGAGCGAATGCCGCAATGGACAAGAAGCCCTCAACTGCATTGCCAAGTGCCGCCCCGACCTGCTGTTCCTTGATGTGCAGATGCCCGGCATGAGCGGGTTAGAGGTGATGGAGCATGTACACACCCACAACGGCCATGTGCCCGTGCCCTTCGTGGTGTTCGTTACCGCGCACGACCAGTATGCGCTGAAGGCCTTCGATGTGAACGCCGTGGATTACCTGCTGAAGCCCTTTGATGACGACCGCTTCATGGCCTCCCTGGAAAAGGCCAAGCGCTTCATCGAGATGCGGATGAGCGACCGCCTCACCGGCAAACTGATGGACCTGGTGCGCGAACACATGCAGGCCAACGGCACCTACACCGAGCACTTCACCATCAAGGACAAGGGACGCGAGCACAAGGTGAAGACCGAGGACATCATCTTCCTGCTCGCCGAGGGCAATTACCTCTTCCTGCAACTGAAGGAACGCGGTTTCCTTTACCGCATGACGATGAACGCCGTGGAAAGCGAGCTGGACCCCGCGCGGTTCCTGCGCATACACCGCAGCTATATCGTGAACCGCGCCCATGTGCGCAACTCGCGCTACAGCGGCAACAACGAGTTCATCTTCAGCATGGCCAATGGCGAACGGATCATCAGTGGCCGCAGCTACAAGGACAGTATTGCGAAGATGCTGACGGAGCAGGTGGTGTGAATGCTGTTGGCTGCTGGCTGTTGGCTGCTGGCTGTTGGCTGCTGGCTGGTTGCTGGTGGCTGCTGGCTGGTGGCTGCTGGCTGTTGGCTGTTGGCTGTTGGCTGTTGGCTGCTGGCTGTTGGCTTGAAGGGGCGGCGCCACTTTCAGGCGCCAAGAACACCCATGAACGCCCCGATCTTCTTTTGCACCAGCACGATCTTCTCCAATAGAGGGTCCATCGTGCTGTCCGCCACCCATTTGCGACGCTTTACGATCAACAATCGGGTTTGAAGCTCGAACGCTGATCCCAGCGAGAACTCGAAGAAGCGGAATTTCTCCTTCTCACTGCGACGCGAACTGCCCTCGGCGATGTTCGAGGGAATGGAACAAGCGGCGTCCGTGGCCTGATCCCTCAGTTTGAAACCTGCTTGCGTGGGTGGAATGTTCTCCCAAAGGTCCAGTACCTCATCGGCGATCTCCATCCCGATCTGCCACATCTCCAGTTTGGTGAAGTCTCTCATGGTCGGTAGTTTTTCCTAAGGTATGATTGCTGCTGGCTGTTGGCTACTGGCTGTTGGCTGCTGGCTGTTGGCTGTTGGCTGTTGGCTGTTGGCTGCTGGCTGTTGGCTGTTGGCTGTTGGCTCTTGGCTGCTGGCTGCTGGTGTGCGGGGGCCTGGCCAGTAGCCGGCAGCCAGGAGCGAGCAGCGCATTCTACCTTTCCCCCATGCTTCCTTTTCTCCGTCGTTCCACCTTGGTGATGGTCTCGAGCATGATGCTCATGCCCTCCACCAACGCCCAACGCCCCCCCGCACAACCCCACGCCGCCGAGATCCTGCACCGCATGCAGAAGCTCAACGTGCTGGGCAGCGTGCTCTACATCGTGGCGCATCCCGATGACGAGAACACGCGCCTGATCGCCTGGCTGGCCAACGGCAAGAAGGTGCGCACCGGCAACCTCAGCCTCACCCGCGGCGACGGTGGGCAGAACCTGATCGGTCCCGAGCTGGGCGATGCGCTCGGCATCATCCGCACGCAGGAACTGCTGGAGGCGCGGCGCATCGATGGCGGCGAACAGTTCTTCACCCGCGCGGTGGACTTCGGCTACAGCAAGAACGCCGCCGAGAGCTTTGAGAAGTGGGGCAAGCAGGAGGTACTGAGCGATGTGGTGCGCGTGATCCGGATGTTCCGGCCCGATGTGATCATCACGCGTTTCGCGCCCGACCGCAGCGCGGGGCACGGCCACCACGAGGCCAGCGCCATCCTCGCCGAGGAAGCCTTCGATCTGGCCGGTGATCCGAAGGCCTTTCCGGAGCAGCTGGAACAAGGCCTCGATGTGTGGCAGCCGCGCCGCCTCTTCTTCAACGGCAGCACCTGGTGGAAGAAGGACCTGGCCGAGATCGCGAAGAACGACCCCGACTGGTTCAGCGTGGACGTGGGCGGCTACGACCCGCTGCTGGGCCTGAGCTACACGGAGATCGCCGGACGCAGCCGCAGCATGCACACGAGCCAGGGTTTTGGCGCGGCGGAAACGCGGGGGGAATCGTTGGAGTACCTAAAGCTGGTGAAAGGCGATCGACCG
>JBEICT010000249.1:0-4821 GCA_040383865.1 Flavobacteriales bacterium
GCTCCTGGCCCATACTCATGTGGCCCAAGGCGTGAATGCCGACGGCGACCTCACCTGGATGGCACTGCCCAGTTGGGGATTGAATTACAACTTCTGGATATCGCCCAAGTGGGCCATCGGCCTGCATACCGACCTGATCACCGAGACCTTCGTGGTGAAGGAGAACCACAATGAAGCGAAGGGCGAGCCCGAAGTGGAGCGCACGCGCCCCATCGCTCCGGCGATCATGGCCTCCTTCAGGCCTCACCATCATTGGGCCTTCACCCTGGGTGCCGGAGCGGAGTTCGCCCAGGAGGGCGACCTGTTCCTGATGCGGGCGGGTACCGAATACACCATTCATCTCGGCGGGCCTTGGGAGACCAGCGGCAGCTTCGCTTACGACCTCCGATCCAATGCCTACGACAGCTACACGCTGGGGATCGGGATCACGCGGACCTTCAGGTAAGCCCAAGGAAGGTTCCCGCTCATGCCATCCCTTGGGATCCGGTCCGCAGCCTTGGTGTGATCCTCCTGTTGGCTGCCCGTGGACCTCGGTGTGGTGTTCACGAAGCCCTGCGGGTCCAGGGGTATCGACATGGGCGTGCGGCACTGCGTGGGCCTTACCGAGGTGTTCAAGGACAATGCGGCAGGCATCTCCTCCACCAACAGGGCCTTCGAGCTCTTGCTCAGCTTCCCGTTCGTGAACGTTGTGGAGGCGGCAGCGAATGGACCGTTCTCCTTGTCAAGGTCATCGGCCGGTGTTGTGGACCATATCCCCTAAGGCGTATTGCCTTGCCGCTAAAGGCTGAGCAAGGTGAGCACGTTGTTCCGTAGCTTCTTCGGCAGGGCATCGGCATCAGCGGAGGCGGCCGGTGCGGAGGCTGTGTTCAGCTGTGCGTCACCGTTGAACAGGCCTGGCGTCAGTGAGCGCTTCAACGAAGCGTTGCGGGGGGTACAGCTGTGGTGGATGCACCTCGTGGCCGTGATCACGACGCGGTCCATCACTGGTCGCGCCCACCACCTTGCGTCAGCACGCGCTCCGTTCTACCCGCCCGCAGGCTTTACCGAGAACAGTGAAGGCGCCCGGGGGGAGCGCCTTCACTGTTCGGTACCGTCCTGTTCACTTCTGCGCCGTGGCGGGCTGGCCTTTCAATTCCACGGTCACTTTCTTCAACTCGCCATTGTATTTGAATGGCACATCGTACACGCCGAAGTCCACCGGGGTGCCGGTATCCTCGCCCACATCCCAGGTCTCATCCAGGGAGAATCGCAACGGTATGGTGGCTTCGACACGTCCCCTGGCCACTTCCTTGCCATCGACCTTCAGGCTGAGCGCTGCGCCCTTGCCCATGCCACCGCCGTCGTAGATGAAGTCGATGGTGATGGTGTGCGCGCCAGCGCCCAGCTTCTGTGCGGAGCTGATGCTGGTGCGGTGCTTGGGCTGGTTGCTCAGCGCGTACATGAACATGGGCTTGCCGTCCTTCACCATCAGCGAGAAGCCGCCGAAGAAGCCGCCCAAGGTGCAGAGCACGCCATTGGTGCCGCCCTCCACCTCGGCATTGATCGTCCACGACTTGTTCTTGAAGTCGGGTGCGGAAGCCTCGGGGATCCTCGTCATGCCCTCGTGGTAGGTGAAGGTGCTGCGGCCGCGCGTCAGGCTTGGGCGGATGGAAGGGTCGGCACGCTCGGCGAACGTGGCGTCCAGGGGAAGCACGTTGTTCTTCGCCGCTTCCTTGTAGAAGAGGTCCTGCAGCTCCTTCAGCTTGTCGGGGTTGGTCTTGGCCAGATCATGCGCCTCACTGAAGTCGTCATTGATGTTGTACAGTTCCCAGAGGAAGTCCTTCTCCGGGTTGTCCGTGCTGCCACCCACGGTCTGGAAGGGCTTGCGGTAGGGCGTTGTGCAGGCCACCCAACCCTCGTTGTAGATGGCGCGGTTGCCCACGAGTTCGAAGTACTGTGTGGTGCGCCTGCTCGGTGCTTTCGCATCGTTGAAACTGTACACCATGCTCACCCCGTCCATCGGTTTCTGCGCAACACCATTCACCATGGTCGGTTGCTTCACCCCGCACACGTCCAATATGGTGGGCACGATATCGATCACGTGGTGGAACTGGCTGCGCACTTCGCCCTTGGTGGTGATGCCCTTGGGGTAGCTGATCACCATGCCGTTGCGCGTGCCGCCGAAATGGCTGGCCACCTGCTTGGTCCACTGGAAGGGAGCGTCCATGGCGTGGGCCCATGTGTAGCTGTAGTGGTTGTAGGTGGTCTTGCTGCCGATCTGGTCGTACTGGCTCAGGAGGAAATCCATGTCCTCCTTGGCACCGTTGGCCGCGGTGGCCACTTCGTTGGTCGTGCCCTGGGCGGTGCCCTCCGCGCTGGCCCCGTTGTCACCCATGATGTAGATGAAGATGGTGTTGTCCAGCTCGCCCGTGGCCTCGACAGCATCGATCACACGACCGATGTTATGGTCGGCTTGTGAGAGCGCGCCGGCATACACTTCCATGAAGCGGGCATAGACCTTCTTCTGGTCGGGTGTCAGGCTGTCCCACGCCGGCATTTCGGCCGGACGCGCGGTCAGATCCGTGTTGGCGGGGATGACCCCCGCTGCTTTCTGGCGTGCGATGGTCTCCTCACGGATCTTGTCCCGGCCTTGGTCGAACTTGCCTTTGTACTTGTCGATCCACTCCTTCTTGGCATGGTGCGGCGCATGGGCCGTGCCGGTGCAGTAGTACATGAAGAACGGCTTATCCGGAGCGAGCGCTTGTTGGCGTTGGATGTAGGTCACCGCCTTGTCGCCCAGGTCCTCGTCCAGGATGTAGTCGGGGTTGTTGAGATACGGCTCTATGGGCGTGGTGTTCTCGTACAGGGCGGGACGCCATTGGTGCGCATCACCGCCGATGAAGCCGTAGAAGTACTCGAAGCCCAGTCCGTTCGGCCACAGGTCGAAAGGACCTGCGGTGCTGCTCATCCAATCGGGCACGTTGTGCATTTTGCCCCACCAGCCGGTGTTCCAGCCATTCTGTTTGAGCACCTCGGCAACGCTGGCGGCGCTCTTCGGTACCAGGCTGTTGTAGCCGGGATAACCGGTGGCCATCTCGGTGATCACACCGCTGGCCACGTTGTGGTGGTTGCGTCCGGTGATCAGCGCGGCGCGTGTGGGGCTGCACAGGGCCGTGGTGTGGAACTGGTTGTAGCGCAGACCGTTCGCGGCGAGCCGGTCGAAGTTCGGCGTGGCGATGGGACCGCCGAAGGTGCTGCTGGCACCGAAGCCTACATCGTCCGTGAGGATCAGCACCACGTTGGGTGCGCCCTTCGGCGCCTTGCGCTCGGGCGGGAAGTCGCTCTTGCTGTCCTTGGCGTTCCGCGCGATCGTGCCGTTGAACGCTGGCTCGGGATAGGGCAGTACGCTTCCGTCGTTCGGTTCCGCTTGGGAAGAAGAACCACTCCTGTCGGCTGGCTCTTGCGATGCGCCGCAGGCGGCGAGCAGTGCGGTCAGGGCCAGCCATGCCGCGTGTCGTGTGATCGTCGTGCGCGTACTCATGGGTGAAGTTTGGTTAAAGGCATGAAAGCTGTGCGTGCAAAGAAAGCGATCGGGTGCTAATTGCGCGTGTAGATGGTCGTTCCCTCCTTGATCGTCTCCACCACCTTGATGTCCTTGATCTCCATCGGGGCCACCTTCAAGGGGTTCCTGTCCAGGATCACCAGGTCTGCGAGCTTGCCCAGTTCGAGCGAGCCTTTGGAAGCTTCCTCTTGGTACTGATAGGCCGCGTTGATCGTGATCGCCTTCAACGCTTCCAACGGGGTGATGCGTTGGTCCGGGCCGACAACCACGCCGTCGCGCGAAATGCGGTTCACCGCGGTCCACATTACGAATAGCTGATCGAGCGGGGTCACCACGAAATCCGTGTGGTTGGTAGGGCGCAAGCCCATGTCCATTGCCGTGCGCATCGGGCTCAGGAAGAAGGTCTGCTCCTTGCCCCTGTTGAGCATATGCGTATCGGCGAAGTAGTAGGCATGCGCAGAGAAGAAGGACGGAAGGAACTTGTACGTGACGAATTTCTCCAGCTGGTCCATCCGCACCATTTGGGAATGGATCACCGTGACATGCCTGTACTTGGTGAGGTCGTCCGCTGCGGCAACCTCGTGGAACTTCAGCGCCAGATCGATGGCCGCATCACCGTTGGCATGGATGTTCAACGGGAGCCCCAGATCGTAGAGCCGCTTCACAAAGGCCTGTCCTTCTTCCAGTGGGAAACCCGGTTCACCGGACCAATTCTTCTCACCGCCCGGCCCCCCTGTGAGGTAGGGCTTGGTGAAGTAGGCGGTCTTTCTTTGGATGGATCCGTCCAACGTGATCTTGCCTCCGCCGAGCTTAACACCGTTGGTGTACTTCCCCCAGGTCTCCACCGGGTTCTTGGCCAGGATCGCTTCGAAGTCCGTGACGAAGGGATAGGCGATCACGTCGATCACGTGCACGCCCTTTGCTGCCGCCCGTTGCATGAGCTCGATGTCTCCGAGGTGCGAGGCGCCTTCGTGTGCCGTTGTGATGCCTGCTTCCGCATAGAGCATTTGGCCGGCGCGGGTCCATTCCACTTCCTGCTCCGCCGTGGGCTTGGGCAGCGCGGCGAACACCGGCAGGAAAGCCATTTCCATGATCAGGCCGGCCGGTTCATTGGTGCCCTTCTCACGCAGGATCACACCACCTTCCGGGGTCTTCGTGGCCGCGGAGAAGCCGAACAACTTGAACGCCGCCGAGTTCAGCACTGCCCCGTGCATCGAGACGTGCCCGACGACCACCGGGTTATCCGGGAAGTCGATGTCCAGGTCGCGACGTGATAGCCC
>JBEICT010000250.1:0-4811 GCA_040383865.1 Flavobacteriales bacterium
ATGGCCTACTTCATCTATGGCGAACGCCTGACCAGTGGGGCCTGGCTGCCCGAGCATAAAGTGAAGCAGCGCTTGGAGAGCACCTTGTTGAAGACCGCGCCCCAGGCTGAGACCGCGCTGTCCGTCTGGCCGGCCGATCTGGAGGCCGTGCGCAAGAGCATTCCCTCAGCAACGGTATCGTTCAACGAAAGCGTGCGCACCGACGACAGCATCTACTACGCGCTGGATGGTGTAGTGGGCGGTAGACCTGCCCGCTTCGTGATCGTTGGTCTGCGCGATTTCGACCGCGATAGCACGGCCACGCTGTGGTCGCTGAAGGCTCGCTGATACCGGGTCAAACGCGATAGGTGTACGCGTCCTCCACTTCCTTGCTGCTGAGGGTGATCAGCGTGAAGATGCCCAGTGCCAACCCGATGGGAATGCTCAGGCAATTGAGCGCACCAATGATCATGGACCCTGTACGGTTGGTGCGGCGCCCGATCCAGTAACCGCTCAGCAGGTTGAGCACGCCCCAGAGCTCCACGAGGATCAGGATCGCCAGACCGAAGGCCTGGATGAAGCCGCCGATCACCTCGGGGACCGGCTCGCCACCGCCATCGGTGATCAGTTCGCTGCCGATCAAGGTGCCCACACCGATGATGAACACGGCCGCCAATCCGGAAACGCAGAGGAAGGCGCCGTAGACGAAGTGCAGGATGGAGAGCGTGGACAGATGACGTGTCATGGTGGACCGGTTTTCTAAGGTCCGAAACTAGTGCGGGCCGGTCCGCAAAGGCAGCGCTTCCGGTCGAATGGTCACCAAGCGGGATGCGCGGTGCTCAACTCCGTGCACGTCGCTGCCGTTCGGCCAGGATCAGGCCCAGCTCCCGGCCGGTCTGTCCTTTTACGGAGGTGTTCTCGGCGGCGCGGCGGATCAGGTAGGGCAACACTTCGCGGACAGGACCGTAGGGCACGTACTTGGCCACGTTGTAACCGGCGTGGGCCATGTTGTAGCTGATGTTGTCGCTCATGCCCAGGAGCTGCGCAGACCACACCCGGCGGTCGTTGCGGGCAATGCCGCGCTCATCCAGCAGACGTGCCAGAAGCAGGGTGCTCTGCTCGTTGTGCGTGCCCGCCATCACGGCAACGCGATCAAGGTGTTCGATGCAGAACCGGATCGCATCGTCGTAGTCGCGGTCCACGGCCTGTTTGTCCGCATGGATGGGGGAGGGCAGGCCGTCCATTCCGGCGGTCTCGCGCTCTTTCTCCATATAGGCGCCGCGCACGAGTTTCACGCCGAGGTGATAGCCGCCGCGCTCGGCAGCGGCCAGCGACTCTTTCAGGAAGGCGAGGCGGTCGTGCCGGTACAGCTGAACGGTATTGAACACAATGGCCCGGTCCCGGTTGAACCGCTCCATCATGCGCGTGGCAAGGCCATCAATGGCCGGCTGCAACCACGTCTCCTCCGCATCGATCATCACCGGTACGCCTGCATCGAAAGCGGCTTGGCAGATGCGCAGCACCCGGCCTTGCACCAGGTCCCACTCGCGGATATCCTCGGGGTCCGTCACGCGGTCCTCGCTGGCCAGTTCAAGCAGGTAGGTCGGCGAAATGCCGCTGGTCTTGAACACGCTGAACGGAATGTCCTTGCGCTTCTTCGCCATGGCAATGGTGCGCAGGATCTCGTCCACGGCCTTGTCCAGCGAGTCATCGTCCTCCTGGCCCTCCACGCTGAAGTCGAGGATGGTTCCGATGCCGCTGCCGGCCAGTTTGGTGGCGGTGGTCAGGCTTTCATCAATGGTCTCACCGCCACAGAACTGCTTGAAAATGGTGGCCTTGATGACGCCGCCGATGGGGAGGTGCATGCGCAAGGCGGCCTTCGTGAACCCCTGACCGATACCGGAAAGCGTGGGGTTGCCAATGATCCGGAACAGCCATTGCGCCTGCCACAGGTCACGGTCGCTCTTGTCGGCGAACGCGATGCGGGTGTCCTGCAGATCGGGAAGGCGGGTGTCGGGGGGCACGGTGGTGCCGACGGGGGCTGGCATGTAGGGGTGGCGCTGTGCCCGGTTCCTTCGTTCCTTTGGGGGACCGGCTGCGGGCCGCCAAAATTAGCGATGGACCCATCGTCAAAAGAGGTGACGGAGATCAGTGCAGGGCGGCATCCGGTGGTGCTGGGCCCCGGCTCGTTGGTGGCGTTGGAGAAAGCCATTCGAGAGGCGGCCCCTTCGGCCCTGTTCGTCCTGGGCGACGATAACACCCTGCGGCACTGCCTTCCCGAACTGTTGGGCCGTGTTCCGGTGCTGCGCAAGGCGGAGACCATCGGCATTCCGCACGGCGAATCGTCCAAGAGCATAGAGGTGTGCCGCGAACTGTGGAACCACCTCACCGAACGCGAGGCCGACCGCAATGCGTTGCTCGTATGCCTGGGTGGCGGGGTGGTCACCGATGTGGGCGGCTTCGTGGCCGGAACCTTCAAGCGCGGTATACGCTGTGTGCATGTGCCCACTTCGCTCATGGGCATGGTGGATGCGGCCATCGGTGGCAAAACGGGCATCGATCTGGGCGGGTTGAAGAACATGGTGGGCATGTTCCATGACCCCATCGGGGTCTACGTGCACGTGCCCTTTCTCAAGAGCATCGGCAAACGCGAACTGCTGAACGGCCTTGCCGAAATGTTCAAGCACGGGCTGGTGCAGGATGCCGATCATTGGGAAGCGATCGGGCAGGCCGAGCTGCACGACCTGGATGCACTGGCCCCCTTGGTGCAGCGCTCCGCGGCCATCAAGGCGGCGGTGGTAGCGGCCGACCCCTTGGAACACGGCCTGCGCAAGGTGCTCAACTTCGGGCACACCATCGGGCACGGGTTGGAGTCGCATTCATGGGAAGGCTCGCAGCGTGTGCTGTTGCACGGCGAGGCCGTGGCGCTGGGCATGGTGTGCGAGGCTTGGCTGAGCTGGCACCTGGGCCTGTTGTCGCGTGAGGCGTTCGATGCCATCAGCGCCAAGCTGATGGGGCTGTATCGGCCCTATGCCCTGGACTCCATGGCCGATCACCGCATCATTGAACTGATGCGCAACGACAAGAAGAACGCGAACGGTGAGTTCCGCTTCACGCTGCTTACCGCGCTCGGTGAGGCCCGCGTGGATGTGCCAGTGACCGCCGCTGAAGTGCAGGAGGCGCTCAAGTACTACCGTACGCTGGTGGGCAGCTGAGCCTGGTGCGCACAGGTCGCTGCTTCCGAGTGCTCGCGATGGCCCGAACACCAATAGGACATGGGCCGTTCCATTTTACCGGTATCCTTGGATCCGCTTGAGCGATACCCCTATTTCACACCTTTGCGGCCCATGTCCTCCGTCCTCATTTCCAAGCCTCAGGCACCGCTTAAGGCCACGGTGCGTTTACCGCGTAGCAAGAGCGCGGCCAACCGGGCCCTTATCATCGCCGCCCTGCTGGGTGAGCTCGACCTTGTGCATGATCCCGGCGACGGTGATGATACACGCATTCTGTTCCAACACCTGCACGAGCGCGGATCCATGATGCACTGTGGTGCGGGTGCCACCACGTTCCGCTTCCTGCTGGCCTGGGCCTGCTGTCAGGAAGGGGAGGAGCGCCTCATCACCGGCACCGAGCGCCTGCTCGAACGGCCCCACGATGATCTGGTGAATGCCCTGCGCACGTTGGGCGCCGACATCACCGCTGTGCCGGAGGGTTACCGGGTGAAGGGGTGCAAGCTGCGCGGTGGCGAGGTGCACTTCGATTCGCCCATCAGCAGCCAGTACCTCAGCGCATTGCTGCTTATCGCACCGGCCATGGAGCAGGGGCTGTCCATGCGCTGGACCGGCACGCGGCTCAGCGAACCCTATGTGCACATGACCTTGAAGATCATGTCGCACTTCGGGGTCTACCCGTTCATGGAGCTTGATGGTGTGCGCGTGCCGCCTGCGCAGTATCGTCCCGCGCCCTATTCCGTACCCGCCGACTGGAGCGGTGCGGCGTTCTGGTACGAGACCGTGGCGTTATCGCCCGGGGCCGAGGTGTTCCTGCAAGGTCTGGACGACGAGACCCTGCAAGGCGATCGGCATGCGCGCCATCTTTTCGCCCCTTGGGTGGATACCCGTTTCGAGGCGGATGGGGCAATGCTCACGTACCGCCAAGAGGCTGGGCCATGGCCCGCGGAAGCGATCGAGCTCCGCAACTATCCGGACCTCTTCCAGCCGCTCGTTTGCGCTTGTGCCGGACGTGGGCAGGAGGCCCATTTCACGGGTCTGGACAACCTGCGTGTGAAGGAGACCGACCGCTTGGCCGCCGTGGCCAATGCGTTGAGCGCGCTGGGTTGCAGGACCCACGCCGATGGCGGCACCTTCCACATCAGTGGCAAGGCCATTTCGCTCGGCACGCCGTTCTTCGATCCGCAGGGCGACCACCGCATGGCCCTGGCGCTTGCTCCGCTGGCCTTGGTGCTCGGTACGCTCACCATCAGCGACCTCGATGTGGTCAATAAGAGCTATCCCGGTTTCTGGGATGATCTGCGCCAGGCAGGCTTCTCCGTGAAATAGGACCACTTGCCGCCTTCGCACCTTTACGGTTCCTTCGCAACATCAACACTTGCCCACCAGGTCCTTCCCCTCCGACCTCGAGATCGCGCAAAAAGCACAGATGAAGCCCATTGTGCAGGTGGCCGAACGCCTCGGCATCGACCCCGAAGTGATCGAGCCGTATGGACGTACCAAGGCCAAACTGCCGATCGAGCTGATCGATGATAGCAAGGTGGCCAACGGCAAGCTCATCCTGGTGACCGCCTTGTCGCCCACGCCGGCCGGCGAAGGCAA
>JBEICT010000251.1:0-4785 GCA_040383865.1 Flavobacteriales bacterium
GACGAGCCGAAGTGGGTGGTGCGTCCGGCCGGCACGGGAGGGGAGCCGTTCAACCAATGCAGTGGTGGTGGAAGCCTGACCAACATGAATGGCTATGAGCGCATTTTCCGGTTCACCGCCGTCACCACGGGGTCTCACGCGATCATGCAGCTGGACGGATCCGGCACCTTCCAGTATTCATACCTCGATGAACAAGTGATCATCGATCAGATCGGCGATTGCGAGGATGCGAACACCTACAACTGCATCGGGAACATCACGGGTTCGGGAGGCCTGCCGGTCCACTTCACCGCCGGAACGACCTACTTCATCCTGATCGACAAGCAGGGCACGAATACCGCCTCGCTGCGTTTCACCATCCATTGCCCGACCGCGTCGAACGTCACCTGTGCGACCGCACACCCGCTCACGGTATCGCCCTACTGGGAGTGCAACAGCATCGTGTCCAGCACTGCGGGGTTGTTCAATGCACAGGATGGTCCGGACCCCCAGTGCGATGTCAATGGGCCTTGGCCGGACGTGTGGTTCAGGTTCAACTCGGGGCCCAACGGGAATGCCATGGTGGACGTCTCGTTCATCACCGCCACGGACATCGTGCTCGATCTCTTCACGGTCGGCTCGGGCACATGCCTCGGCGCGCCGGTGTGGTGCCAGGTGATGAACCAGACCACGAGCGCGATACTGCCGGTGAGCACGAACACCAACTACCTGCTGCGCGTATCGTCCAACATGGCGTTCGGTGATCCAGGCAGCTTCGGGATCTGCCTGCATGAGCGGCCCGTGCCCACGTGCACGCAGCACGTCGCTCCGCTGAACGGGTCGCAATTCGCCGGCGGAAGTGATGTGACGCTCACCTGGCGCTCCATGGCAGGCGCCACCGGCTATGATCTTTACTACGGGCAGAATTTTCCGTTGACCCTGCTGGAGGAAGGGCTCGCCGACACCGTGTACACCTTGTCCAGCCCGCCCGCCGGGGTCTATTCATGGCGCTTATTGCCGCGCAACATCACCGGGCCGGCGATCAACAACTGCATCCATTGGACCTTCACCGTGGAACCAGAGCCGACCATCGGTGCGCTTCTATCCGTGGAGGTGTTCCTCGATGGTGCATATGTGCCAGGCGATGGACTGATGCGCGATGCCTTGCGCACGGCGAGTGCCATTCCTGGCTCGGATCCGTATGACGAGGCGCCGTTTCTGCACACCGGATCGGAGCAACTGGTGGAAGGGGCCTTGCAGCGCGGAGATCAGGATGCCATCGTGGACTGGGTATTGCTGGAGTTGCGCAAGGCCACAGCCCCATCCGAGGTGGTGGCTTCACGTGCGGCCTTGCTGCAGCGCGACGGCGACGTGGTCGATACCGATGGAGAAAGCGCGGTCTATTTCCTGGTGGACAGCCAGGAGCCGTACCACGTGGCCGTGCGGCATCGGAACCACATGGGCGTTATGACCGCGTTCCCCGTTGTGCTCGACACATTGAGCGTATCGTTGGACTTCACGTCCCCAGCCTTCGCCACCTACGGTGCGGGTGCGCGGAAGCAGGTCTTTGGCGCGGAAGGCCCAATGGTGCTCTGGGCGGGCGATGTGAACAACGATGGAACGCTGAAGTACACCGGTGCCGGGAATGACCGCGATCGCTTGCTCTTTGCCATCGGAGGCTCGGTACCCACGAATACCATCAGTGGCTATCGGAAGGAGGACCTCAATCTCGATGGCGTCACGAAATACACAGGAGCGGACAACGACCGTGACGTGATCCTGTTCAACATCGGAGGCTCCGTGCCGACCGTGGTCCGGCATCAGCAACTGCCCTAGCGGAACACGAAGACCGGGAGGAGCTAGCGCTCGTACAGCCTGTTCAAGGCCTCCGTGCGGCTGTGCACCTGTAGTTTGCTGTAGATGCCACGGATGTACGTGCGCACCGTTTCGATGCTGAGGTCCAATTGGTCGGCGATCTCCTTGTAGCGGTAACCTTCCGCGAGCAACTGCACCAGCTCATGTTCGCGCGGGGTCAAGCTTGAGATCAAGGCGGCGTTCACCTGTTTCTGCTGCACGCTGGCCACCACCATGCGCGCGATCGCGAGCGACATCGGTGATCCGCCCCGGTGGATGTCGCGGATGGCCTGTGCGATCTCCTGCGGGGAGGCCGTCTTCAGCAGGTAGCCGGTGGCGCCGGCCATCAAGGCGTTGAAGAGGTTGGCGTTGTCCTCGAACACGGTGATCACCAGGAACTGCAGATGGGGGCGCTTCGGCTTGCACCGTGTGATGCACTGGATCCCGCTCTGCCCGGGAAGATGGATGTCGGTGAGCACCACGTCCAACGTGTCCAAGCCCTCGGGCCGGGAGAGGAATGCTTCCACACTGGCGTAGCTGCCCATGAGCTCCAGGTCGCCCTCGGCGTTCACGGCCTCCTCGAACGCCAGGCGCATGTCCCGGTCGTCCTCGATGATGGCGATGCGTATGGCCATGCTGCGAAATTACCCCCGCTTCGCGATCACGTTATCCCCACGTTCGTGGAGGGCATCGGCACCTTCAGTTCAACCACCGTACCATCGGCCGATGAGCGGATCTCCAGCGTACCGCCGATCTCCTCGGCGCGCTTCCTGAAGTTGTGCAGGCCGTTGCCACCCTCGCGCGCTTGGTCCACCTCGAATCCCTTCCCTGTATCCTGGATCCGCAAGAGGACCTCCTGCGGATCGATGCTCAGTATGACATCGATCCGGTCGGCACCACTGTGCTTGAGCGCGTTGTTCATCGCTTCGCGCATCACCAGCAGCATGTTGCGCTTCAGATCGGGGGGAAGGCTGGTGCGCGCACACGCCGGATCGTACGCGAGGTCCGATACCATCTGGATGGGCAGGTCCTCGGCCTGCTTCCCGATCGTGCTTCGGAGATAGGCCACGAATGCCGCGACGTCATCGTTACGCGGGTCCACGGTCCAGATGATCTCGCCGAGTTCGTTCACCAGGTCCTTGCTGGCCCTGGCGATGCGCTGCGCTTGTACGGGATCGCCGGATAGCTGGCGCGTCATCATGGTGATCTTCGTGAGCCCGCTGCCGATGCCGTCATGGATGTCGCGCGCGATCCGCATGCGGACCCGTTCCACCGCACGCTCTTGCTCCAGTGCGCGCAGCTTGCGGCGGTAGCGCGCGGCGATCACTTGCCGGGTCACCAGCACCACCAGGGCCACACCGAGCACCATGAGGACCGCACGCGCCCACCATGTCTGCCACCACGCAGGCCCCACCACGAACGTGAGCTGGGCGACCGCAGGCCGTGCAGCCGTGCCCTCGGCGATCACCTTCAACGTATAGGTGCCAGGTGAAAGGCCCAGCAGGTTCAACATTCGCTGCTTGCCCAGCTTCACCACGGAACCCGCGCGGCCATCTTGCGTGAGCTGGTAGGCATAGGTGAACACGTCACCTGCGAACAGTGATACACTGCTGAAGGTGACCGTGAGGTCATTGGCGGGGAACATGGTATGTGCTACGCCTGAAAGTGCTTCACCGGTGCGGTCGATACCACTGATCTGCACGCTGCGGAAGGCGAAGGACAGGGAGTCGCCCAGCGGTCGGAAGGAAGGGGCGAAGCGGAGCGTTCGCTCACCGAGGAGGAGCACCTCGCCATCGGGGGAAACGCTCACGTTGCTGCTGTTCGCCGCGGGTATGCCGTGTAGTGGGTCCAAGGCATGGAGCGCATCGGTGGTGGGGTCCAACACGTACGCGCCCCGGTCGGAGGTGAGCCAGATCCGGCCCAGCGCATCACGTTCCGCATGGCTGAACACCGGACGGACCGGCAGGTACCAGCTCCGGTCCGGCAACAGCTCTTCCGGTCGTGTGCCGCGTTCGAAGCGGGCCAACCCGAGCCCTGCGGTGTACACCAGAACACCACCGTCCGCCGTGGCGAGACCACCGCTCAGCTTGGCGTACAGCCGTTGCAGCTCGGCCGTTGCATCCATCGCGATCGTCTGCGTCCCGTCCTTCCGCATCAGCAACGGCGTCGCGTTCCGACGCACCGCGAACAGGTGGTCCTGGTCCAAGCGCGCGATGGATAGGAAGAGCTCTCCTTCCTGCTCGTTCCGGAACACCCACCGCGCCGAACCACGCACCGCGTCGTAGCACGCGACACCGTCCTTCCCCAGGCACATCCACAGCGTACCATCGTCCCCCTCGGCCATCGCCGTGATGTTGGGGCGCTTCGTATCCAAGCCGGGCAGGTCCAACTCCGCCAGGCGCAGCTCCCCTGCATCACCGGATACCCTCCAGAGCCCGCGCGTACTGCCGATCCACAGCGTGCCCCGCGCCTTCCCGTGACGAGCCAACTGCAACAGGAAGGGTTCGGCCGGTGGATTCTCCACGGGGAACGGAAGCATCAGTAACTCACGTCCATCCCGGTCACAACGGATCACCTTGCGGTCCGCGTAGAACTGGGTCACCCAATACCCATCGTTCGCCAGGGTGGGCACGGAGTACCGGTTCGGCAAGGCGGGTCCTGCGTGCAGTTCCTCCATGCGATCGGGGCGGTACCGCGCCACATGCACACTCCCCGGTGAACCGATCAGCAGGTCGCCGTTCGCGGTGCGGTACAGACCGCCCTTTCCGAGCAGCATGCCCCCTGCGCTGAACGTGCCGCTGTCCAACACCACCAAGCGTTCATCCAGGTTGAGCATCCAGCGGTCAGGCCCCAGTTGCACGGCCGCGTGCACGATGTTGGTGAGGTCGTTGAGCGGTTGGCTGGCCACGAAGGGTGCGAAGCTTCCGATGCGCATATCGAAGCGCACGAGGC
>JBEICT010000252.1:0-4759 GCA_040383865.1 Flavobacteriales bacterium
GCTGCCGGTGACCACGGTGAAAGGCTTGTCCATACGCCTGAGCATGGCGTGGTATACAGTGAACAGGCGGTCGCGGTCGTGCGGGTTCTCACGCAGCGGGTCGGGTTCCCAAGGGATGTCGGGTGTGCAGAGCAACCAGTGGTCGTAATGGCGGTGCTCGGCCAGTGCCAGCAGCTCCGGCGCGCAGCGTCCGAATTTCTCCTCGCTCCAGATCCGGATGGTGATCATATCGGTGTCGCAGAAGAGCAGGCCATCGTGGTGTTCCTGCACCTCGTCCTCGAGTGCGCACTGTCCGCGTGCGATCGTAAGGAGGTCGCTCTCTTCGTAGTTGCGGCCAAGGTGCTCCAGGTAGTGCCGCGCGAACTCGTCCACCCGCTTTTCCAGGTAGTGTTCCGCCAGCGCCATGCAAAGCGTGCTCTTACCACTGCTCTCGGGTCCTACGATGGCGATCTTGGTCATGGCGGGGACTTCCGCATCGAATGTAACTTTCCGTCACTGGCCGGGCAGCGATCGGCGGATGCATCCGGTCTTGTTGGTGATACACGCTCAATTCCCATGATCATGGAACGACCTCTCCTCTTTGTCCTCACGGCGATGCTCACCCTGTTCTGCAGCGCGCAACTTGCTCCGTACACGCCGGCGCCGCTCGGCAGGCACTTGGTGGAAGTGAACGCCCAATGGGCCGTGCAGGGTCTTTTGCCGGATGATGCTTCCAGGCCAGTGAGCTTCCAGGATGAGGCGGAACGGATCGCCATGCACCTGCGCATGGTGCGCGAACGGTTGGAGCAACGCACGCCAGAGGGGCTCAGTGCCGCACAACAGGCGGCGCGTCACCGGTTGCTGCAGGACCTTGGCACGTATGCCGAGGCGGGTGTGTTCCCGCGCAACTACGTACTGCCTTACCGCAACCCCGTTTTCATCGATCCGCACGGTACGGCCTGCGCCGTGGGCCAATTGATGATCGCCAGCGGGCACGGCGACCTGGCCCATCGTATTGATGCCGAGATGGAGCTCGCCTACGTGTTGGACATGGAGTGGCCGGAGATCGGTGCTTGGGCAACGGAGCACGGCTTCTCGGCCAACGAGCTGGCGTGGATCCAGCCGGGTTATCCCCCCAATCTGCCATGGACATCGCTGGGCGGCGGTACGAATGGCGAGGTGACATGCATGCTGCCCCTGGCCAATGGCGACCTGCTTTTGTGCGGAGCGTTCACCCAGGCCGGGAATGTTGCGGCGAACGGTGTCGCTGTGTGGAACGGAACATCCTTCAGCCCGCTCGGCAGTGGCCTTCAGGGGCAGGTGAGCAGTGCGGTGGAGCATAATGGTGCGCTGTACGTGGGTGGCGCCATGCTGAACGGCCCCAGCGACCTCGCGAAGTGGGACGGTGCCACTTGGACCTTCACCTCCGTGTTCGAGGGCAAGTATCCCGTGATCAATGCCCTGCATGTACACAATGGCGAGCTGTATGCAGCGGGCAGTGTCAGTGGTTTTGCAGGGGTCACCGAGTTCGTGCAGCGATGGGATGGGGCACAATGGCTGCCCGTGGGCGTGCCGTTCGATGGTCCTGTGCTGGCGCTCGCATCGCACAACGGTGAACTGGTCGCTGGCGGCGCGTTCAACGCATTGCAAGGTCCGCCGATGCCGCAGGTCCGGCATGTGGCCGCCTTCGGTGAGAATGGTTGGCACCCGCTGGGCGACGGTGTCGATGGCACCGTGCGCGATCTGTTGGACGTGAACGGTGTGCTGTACGCCGCTGGTCAGGCCTTCGCGAACATCGCGCCCACTTTCGGTCTGGCCCGCATGACGGTCGGTGCACCCGCGTGGGAGCTCCTTTTGCCCAACCTCGTGAATTACATGCAACCGTGGCTGGGAACGGCGGAGGTGCGCAGCATTGCAGCGCACGATGGTCACATCTACTTCGGTGGCAACTTCTTCATTTCGTCGGACATCATGGTCATGGGCACGCACGTCGGTCGCTGGGACGGGGTGGACCAGGTGGTCGAGCTCGCTGCTCCGGACCAGCCTGCGAACAGCGTGGTCGTGCGTGAGGGTCGCTTGATCATTGGTGGTGCCTTCTCCGTATGGCGCCCGTATGCGGCCACGCTCGATCTCTCCACCGGCACGCGGGAGGAGATGCACCTCGCGCCCATGACCGTGTTCCCCCAGCCGGCAAGCACCGAAGTGTATGTACAAGTTCAGGGCACCGATCTGTCCAAGGCCGCATTGGGCGTATTGGACGTAGCGGGTCGGCAGGTGATCGTACCCATGGTCCGCATGGGCGATCGCGTTCGAGTGGATGTGAGCGGTCTGGCATCCGGCACTTACCACCTTCGTTTGGCCGTGGGCGAACGAGCGTGGACGTCCAGGTTCATCAAGCCGTGACCTGATCGGTGGTGTGCATTAGCCGCACGGGCTGTTCACCCCGCCAGGTGCCTTCGCTTCCTACAACCCTGAACCGGGCATAGAGCTCTTCGCTGAAGCCGTTGGCCTGCCGTGTGCGGGCCACGGCCTCGGCATGCGGGGTGCCACGTCCATAGGCGAAGGCCGCCATGTCGCGTTCACTGCGCCACACACTGAAGGTGGCCTGTTCCACCCACGGCAACTCACCCACTCCCTTGGTGAAGAGCAGTCCATCGCGGCCTTCCAACGACCTGGCCACTCCGGCCACCCTTCGCCAGAAAGGCACCACATAGCGCGGGCGTATGGTGGCGCGGGTCAGTACGGCGAGCGGTCCTTCCCCGGCACGATCGGTGGTCTCGAAGGGGTTGATGCCGCTCCAGGCGCCGCGGCTCAGCAGGGGGGTCAGGTGCAGGGTGTACAGTTCGTGGGCGTGTTCCCTGAACGCTTGGTGCACCGGATGGTCATGATGGAAGTTCTCGGCGGCATTGCGGTCGGTCCAGCTTCCCAGCAGACCATAGGTGCCCAGGTCGGGCCAGAACCCATAGCCATTGCCACCACCGGTGCCCAGCAGCTTGAAGAAGCTCAGGCCGTTCACCTGGCGAAGCGGGGCCCGCATCTCGGCCATTTGGCGCATGCCCCATATGCGCTCGCGACCGGCGTATTGAAAGAACGAAAGCGTGACGTGCCGTCCGGGTCGGTGCATGGGGAGTGAACGATCTACCATGCCCAAGTGTTCTCCGGGCCATGTCCAATGCCATTGTCATCGGGTCCGGGGTAGCTGGCCTGGCAGCCGCCATACGGTTGGCCATCAAAGGCTACGCTGTGAAGGTCTTCGAGGCAGCGGCCACGCCGGGCGGCAAGCTCGCGGAGTTCTCCGAAGGTGGTTACCGGTTCGATATGGGGCCTTCGCTCTTCACACGGCCCGACCTGGTGGAAGAACTGTTCCGCGAGGCGAACGTGGACATGACCGGCCGCTTCGGTTACCTGAGGTTGGACGAGGCCAACCGCTATTTCTGGGAGGACGGGACGCGGGTCACCGGCTGGTGTGATGCGGAACGGTTCTCCGAGGAGTTGGAACGGGTATTGGACGTACCCCGCGAGGCCACCAGAAAGCATCTTGCACGTGCCGAGGGTCTGCTTGCCACCACCGGGCGCACCTTTCTTGAACATTCGTTGCATCGGCCGGCCGAATTGTTGCGCGGCGGTTTCCTGCAGGCCTTGACCTCGGTGCGTTCGGGCGAACTGTTCCGCAGTCTCGATGCCGTGAACCGGGCCGCGCTCGGCGATCACCCCAAGGCCGCGCAGCTCTTCGATCGCTTCGCCACTTACAACGGCAGCGATCCCTACCGCACTCCGGGCCTCATGCGCATGATCCCTGGCTTGGAGCACGGCCAGGGCGCTTTCTATCCGGTGGGCGGCATGTACGGCATCACCCGTGCGCTCCATCTGCTCGCGGTGGACCTGGGCGTGCGTTTCCATTTCGGATCCCCCGTGGAACGCATCCTGCTCGATGCGGCCAGGCGTCGCGCCATCGGCGTGCGCGTGAACGGGGCCGAGCACAAGGCCGAGGTGGTGGTGAGCAACATGGACGTGGTGCCCACCTACCGGAGGTTATTGCCCGATGTGAAGGCGCCGGAGCGCACCCTTCGTCAGGAGCGCAGCAGCAGCGCACTGGTGTTCTACTGGGGAATCCGGGAGGACCACCCACAGTTGGGTCTCCACAACATCCTCTTCAGTAACGACTATCGATCGGAGTTCGCCCACCTGTTCCAGAAGCTGAAAGTGTACGACGACCCCACGGTATACATCAACATCACCAGCAAGCACACACCGGGCGATGCGCCGAAGGGCTGCGCGAACTGGTTCACCATGATCAATGCCCCACGCGATGTCGGACAGTATGATGCGGCCACTATTGCCAGGGCCCGCAAGGCCATTGTGGACAAGGTGCATCGCACGCTGGGCATCGATGTAGGGCCCCTGATCGCCGTGGAGCGTGTGCTGGATCCGATGGCCATTGCCGAGCGCACGTCGAGCCACCAAGGCGCGCTGTACGGCACCAGCAGCAACAGTCCGTGGGCTGCCTTCCTGCGCCACCCGAACGACCATCCGCACATTGCCGGTCTGCACTTCTGTGGCGGCAGTGTACACCCCGGTGGCGGCATCCCGCTCGCACTGCTGAGCGCCCGCATTGCCACCGCACCCCTCCCGACCCATACGCGCAATACTGTTCGAACATGAGAACGCTCCTGCAACGCCTCGACCCACGCCATGGCATCCTCCTGGTGCTCATCCTCCACGTGGTGGGTCTGCTCGCTCTGGCAAGCCCCTTGGCACCTTGGGTGGTGGCGCTCACACC
>JBEICT010000253.1:0-4729 GCA_040383865.1 Flavobacteriales bacterium
GATATGATCACCATCCGGATCTGGAGCGAGGAGAAATTCGGACGCTGCGCGCCGGAGCTGCTGGCACTGGCCGAGCACCGCCATTACGAACACTGGTTGCTCTGCACACCCGACATCCCTTGGGAACCCGACCCGCTGCGTGAGAACCCGCACGACCGCGACCGCTTGTTCGATGTGTACCACAACATGCTGTCGCACTTGGGCAAGCCGTTCACCGTGATCACCGGCAGTCCCGATGAACGGTTGCGCACTGCTGTTGCCGCTGTGATGCGCCTGTGAAGGAACTTTGCGCCATGCGCAGCGCCATCATCGACCTCGGCACCAATACCTTCAACCTGCTGGTCTTTGAGCAGCTACCGGACCGGCCCATGCGCATCATCACTTCTGTGGAACGTCCGGTCTTCCTGGGGCGAGGCGGCATCGAAAAGGGCGTGATCACTGCGGATGCCTTCGAGCGCGGACTGGAGGCGCTCCACGTGCATCGCGCAACGGCCATGGAACACGATGCCGGGAAGATCACCGGGTTCGGCACATCGGCGCTCCGCAACGCGCGCAACGGCAAGGAATTCGTACAACGTGCGTGGGACGAACTGGGCATCGCCATCACCATTGTGGCGGGCGAAGAGGAAGCCGGCCTGATCCTGGACGGCGTGCGCCAAGCCGTACCGATCGGCACACGCCCCACGTTGATCATGGACATCGGCGGAGGCAGCACGGAGTTCATTCTGGCCACGGACAAGGCCCTGATGTGGAAGCAGAGCTTCGAGCTGGGTGTGACCCGCCTGCGTGAACGCATCCCGATCAGCGACCCCATCACCCTGGAGGAGGAGGCCCGGATCGCGGAGCACTTGGACAGTCGACTGGAGCCCCTGTGGGCCATCATCGATCGCCACGAACCACACCTGCTGATCGGCAGTGCGGGCAGTTTCGATACCCTGGCCCGGATGGTGGCAGCAGGGAATCAACAGGAGCTCCCTTCTGAGGCCACCACCCTGGCGTTCGATGCTTCCACGTTCGATGCGCTACGCGACGACCTGATGCGCAGGACGCGTGCGGAACGGCTGCACGTACCCGGCCTGCCCGAACACCGCGTGGATACCATCCCCTACGCCCTCATCCAGGTCGATCGCGTGCTGCTGGCCGGCGGCATCCGCGAACTGGCCTGGAGCCGCTTCGCCCTGAAGGAAGGCGCTGCGGCCCGCATGAACCGCTCTTCCTGAGGCCCAGCTATCTTGCCGCCATGAGGGGAACGCTCCGCCACCGATTGCTCCGGCTTCTGCCCGAACCCGCTTCCGTGCGGAGCGGCGAACGCTCGTCCTATGCCCATGCCAAGCGTCTGCAGAATGCACGCATCAATCTCGTGCATGGGTTGAAGGACGCGCTGTTCATTGCCCTGGGCGTTTGCTCGGCAGCCTTCGGCCTCGAGGGCTTCCTGCTCCCGAACGGCTTCCTGGACGGCGGTGCCACAGGGATGGCGCTGCTGACCGCACGCCTGACCGGCATGTCCTTCTCGGCATTGCTCGTCGTGATCAACCTGCCTTTCCTGCTCCTGGCGTATCGGCTGGTGGGCCGGGCGTTCGCATTGCGTGCCGGGCTCTCCATCATCGCCCTCGCCACCATGACCTCCATGGTGCATTTCCCCGATGTGACGCATGACAAGTTGCTCGTTGCAGTGTTCGGCGGATTCTTCCTGGGTGCGGGCATCGGTCTGGCCGTGCGGGGCGGTAGCGTGCTGGACGGTACCGAGGTATTGGCCCTGGCCCTTGGCCGGAAGATCGGCATCACCATCGGCGATGTGATCATGCTCATCAATGTGGCCGTATTCGGCGTGGCCGCCTGGCTCATCGATCTGGAGACCGCGATGTACGCCATGATCACCTATCTGGCGGCCAGCAAAACGCTCGATCTGGTGGTGGAAGGCATCGAGGAGTACACAGGGGTCACCATCACCAGTCCGCACCACGCCGAGATCCGCCACATGATCGCCAACACGATGGGGCGTGGCATCACCGTGTACAGTGGCAAGCGCGGATTCACGAAAGGGGCCGGAAGCCACGAGGTGGACATCCTCTACTGCGTGCTCACGCGCTTGGAGGTGGGCCGCTTCCTGGCCGAGATCGAAAAGATCGACCCGAACGCGTTCGTGGTGATGAGCCCTGTGAAGGATGTCCGCGGCGGCATCATGCGCAAGCGACGGGCCCACTGAGAACGGCCATGAATGGCGAAGACCGCCCCGGAGGACGGCCTTCGCCAGTTGAATTCCGCCGTGCCTTACTTCACCACCGTGCGGCGTAACACCGTGGCGTCCGCCATACGTGCCACCAGCGTGTAGGCCCCGGCGCTCATGCCGCTGAGATCGATCTCCACACGGTCCGTTCCGGGGCGTGCGGTCAGCGCCAATCGTCCGTCAGCGGACCACAGTTCAATGCTCTGCACAGGAATATCGGTCATCACGTTCAGCACATCCACTACGGGTATGGGGTAAAGCTGGACCAGGCCGGTATAGGCCTCGCCAATGCTGGTTGCGCCGCCGAAGGCCAGGTCATCCACCGAGACCGTGCTACCCGCGACCGCATCACCGGTAAGACCAGAACTCGATAGGATGGCAATGCTGGCCGTATCAGGGTCCATCGTGGATGTATATTGGATCACAGCGGTAAAGGGGGTCCATGCGCCCACGGTACCGGTCACCGTAACAATGCCCGCGCCTACATCCTCCCGCTCACCCAGAGCTGAATTCCAGCGGGTGAGGGTCACCACCACCGCGCCTTGGTCACCCGCACCGATCGCCGCCTTCCATTTGCCGGTCATTGCCTGAGGGCGGGAAGTGTATGGGAAGCCATCGGCGGGCGCTTCGGGATCACCACACAGCAGCAGTCCGGGGAAAATGCCGAAGCCAGGTACCTCACGTGTGGTGACCTTCACTCCATAACTGCCGGCCGCAGCCGGGACGGCCTGCTCACAGGACAGCACCCCGCCGAAGTTCGTGGTCAGTGCGTTCAGGCTCGTCCAGCCGTTGGGATCCTCGTAGGTGCCAAAGCTGGTCCATTGCTCAAATCCACCGTTCGGGACCTGCGCCACAACGGCGCTCGAAGCGAGCAGGGCAAAAAGGGCGGCAAGGTGTAGGGTTCCCATCATGTTCAGGTGTTTGGTGTGTGTTGCAAAATGATCAAGACAACTCCATACCCATGCGTAGGACGGAGCAGCCTCTCAAAAGTAACTGGTGACCATCCGGGCAAACATGACATTGCGCAGTTCCGAGCCCGTGCCAGCCTGTGATGAACGGAACAAAGCGCGACGGATACTCCGACGGACCGCTCGGATACAATGGTCAACGGCCCATCGGAACCGCCTCGAACAGGCCGTAATAACTGTCGTGCAGGCCGCTCTCACGCCGGGCCACCTCACGAATGGAGGGCACCTGCAGCCAGTTCTCCATACCGTTGCGCCAAGCCTTCCAGATGGCCCCATCAATGCGGCCTCGGGTGTACCAGAAGTACTCCTCGGCACACAGGTTCAGGTAGTCGATGATGATGCGGTCGGGGTCGCCCTCGAAGGTGCCTTTCGCAATGGCCAGCAGGTCACCGTTCAACCGGTCGTAACGCACGTTGAAGGCGGTGAACAGGTCCTGCATCACCTTGTCGCGCTGCAGCCAGTAGTTCAGCAGGCCGATGTACACCGTGGCACACGCACCGATCATGCCCAAGGCCACCGTACCGTTCAGGTCGCCATCGAACTGGGCCCACCACAGAATGGCCATGGACACCACCAGGAACAGCACGGTGGCGAACGTGGTGCGTTGGCGGCGCAGATCGTGGACCTTGATGGCGGGCATGCTGCAAAGATGCAGGTCGCTGTTCCTTCCGCATTCCACGGTCCCGTGCAGCCACATCCGTTCGCATCTTTGCCCACCATGGCGAACATCCTCCTCATCGACGACGAAAAAGCGATACGATACGCCTTGCGCGAGATCCTGGAACACGAAAAGCACACCGTGGAGGAGGCCGAGGATGGTGCCGCGGGCTTGGAGAAAGCGAAGAAGGGCAGGTTCGACCTGGTGCTGTGCGACATCAAGATGCCCCGGATGGACGGCATCGAAGTGCTGGAGAAACTGCAGGCCCACGACCCCGACCTGCCTGTGGTGATGATCAGCGGGCACGGCACCATCGAAACGGCCGTGGATGCGTTGAAGAAGGGAGCCTTTGACTACATCCAGAAGCCGCCCGACATCAACCGGATCCTGGTGAGCGTGCGCAACGCGCTGGACCGCAGCGACCTGGTGCAGGAGACCAAGGTGCTCCGCACGAAGGTGGGCAAAGCGAAGGCCGGAAGCGTGCAGATGATCGGCGAGAGCAAGGCCTTGGGCCTGATCCGCGATATGATCGAAAAGGTGGCGCCCAGTGATGCCCGTGTGCTGATCACCGGTGGTAACGGCGCGGGCAAGGAGGGCGTGGCCCGTATGATCCACCAGAAGAGCAACCGTGCCAGCGGCCCTTACATCGAAGTGAACTGTGCGGCCATCCCCGGCGAGCTGATCGAGAGCGAACTGTTCGGTCACATGAAAGGCAGCTTCACCAGCGCCATCAAGGACCGCAAAGGCAAGTTCGAGCTGGCGGATGGCGGCACGCTCTTCCTGGACGAGATCGGCGACATGGCCCTGGCGGCCCAGGCCAAGGTGCTGCGGGCATTGCAGGAAGGGCGAATCCCCCCCGTGGGTGGCGACAAGGAC
>JBEICT010000254.1:0-4700 GCA_040383865.1 Flavobacteriales bacterium
AAGTGATGAAGGGCGGCATGCCCGCCGAGGCACTACAGAAAGGCTACGACCGTCTTGGCGATCTGGCCCAGCGCATCGCTGCCGTGATGAGCGAATGGGAGGCAGCTTCGGCGCAGATGGAGGAGCTGGGGGAGGGGGCTTGAGCGTGTTCCGAAACGGTTCCTTTCAAAGATGGATCATGCCTTCGCACGTGTGCGCAAAGGTGCAGCAAGCAGCGGCGTCATTTATGCAGCACAGGATCGATCTGCCAGTATGTTGCTCCGGTTGTGTAAGATTCTGATAAGCAGCTAGTTATTGCCCCCCCCCCGCAGATGGGTCCTTGGGCCTATCACGCTGCTTCTCCTCGTCGCGCATCTTCCTGTTGAAGTACTGGACACCCATCGCGATGAACTCCCTCAACGAACGCTCATCGCGCTTGGATAGCTTGCCTGTCCGTTTCTTCTTTCCCATTCTCTTGGAGGTGGGGGGCTCCTCCAAATGGACGATGCGCAGCGGTTCCTCCACGGGATGGGGTGAGCTGCCATCATCGCTCAGCCAGGGTGTAGGGTCCACCCCAAGGAATTTCTTGATGCGCTCGAGGAACTCCGCTTTCGGATGGTCGTCGCGTTCCTTGCGCGAATAGGTGGATTGCTCCATGGCCAGGCGCTTGGCCATCTGCTTCTGGGTGAGCTTTAGGCTTGCGCGCAGTTCGCGCAATTTCCGGGTGAACATGGTGGCAACGTATGGTTGGCGCTGGCCTGGTCTCACCTAGCGCAGGAAGGTGAACGAAGTTGGCATGCTCAAGCCAATATATGGCATGAACGGAATTCAACCATGTTATGCATTGCATAATTGGCGCATGGATATACAGCTATAAGCGTTGCTAGCCGCCGAAGGACGCTTCTGTGATACGCATATGATCAGCATAGCATATGCGTGTTTATGCAACCGGCATACCGAAAGGTTTGAGTACGGCGAGTTGCCGTGACCAAAACCCTTTGGACCATGAAGACTTCGAGAACAACACGAACAGCCCGGGCCTGGTGGCAGGCGGGCACATTCGCAGCAGGCCTGGTGGCCTGGTGCGGGTGGGGCGGGATGGAGGTGCGGGCGCAGGCGGATGCCTGGGCTATAGGCAATAGCTGGGCGCGTATGGAAGGCCCACAGGCCGGATCGACGATCTCTGTTTCCTCTTTGCCAGCCCCGGGAGGCGACTTCGGCTATGGTGGTGCACAGCCCAGCCGATCGCAGCATGTGCGCACCAATGGTGAAGGGCAACTCATCTTCTTTGAAGTGGATGGGCGCCTCTACGATGGTGATGGCTTTCTTATCGCAGATGCACGTGGTCAAGGATGTCAACAGTGTTTGGAGCCTGGCGTGATGGAGTTCGTTAGTGTGCCCATACCAGGTTATTGTGGCCTCTACTACCTGATCTCTGCCCGGGCGATAACACCGGTCAGTGATGGCTTCATCCAACTTTCGATCTTGGATATGAACGCTGATAACACGGCTTACGGAGGTGTGCCAACGGGTACATGCAATGCTCGTAAAGGCCGCTTGCTCAACCTGAGCGATGAGGTATATGACCTGTACCCGGGGCTCACGGCCTGGGGCGGTGCGGGCTACATTTGGGAGAACACGAACGTGGCGCCTGAGTACCAGGTTCCCAGCAGTTTGTTCGTCAGCCGGCTGGATCAGGAGGAGATCGGCAAGGGCACTTCCCCACAGCTCCGAGTTGTACAAGGCCAGGTCGTCGGTGATCCAACACTGCTGTTCGTCATCCTGACCACGCGGGTGTATGTCTACAGGATCACCAGCACCGGTATTGCGCGCGTGACCACCGTGCCGGCCGGAACTCTTCAGAGCGACGCCCTGGGTTACATGCCGCTTTGGTACCCCTATGAGGCCGATTGGACGGCCAAGCAGTACAAGTACGACTCGGACGCGCGCCTCATCAACAACGGACAGGTGCGGCTCGCAATTACCGCCAACTATGGTATGTACGGTCTGCCTGAAGTGAACGAGACCTATAACCTGGTCACCATGCGCTTCAACGCTGCCACTGGGGCTTGGATACCAGGGTCAACGCAGGGTTTCAGGGTCAAGCCGCCCCCGAACGGTTGCGTCAGCAATCCTCCTGACCTTTCCCAGGGCGGGCTTGTTGGGTGTGCCATTTCCTCTTCAGGGGCCAGCTTGCTCATCTCAGGCGAATTCACTGACAATTGCTCAACCTGGTATCCTTACTTCGGAAGACTTGACCTGGCCAGTGGGGTACTCACAGACCTCACCGGATCCGTGCCGAACGCTGGGTCATATACGCGATCACGTTTCTATCGCAATCGCGCGCCCGGGACTACAATGGAAGGTCTTTACATACCTCATGCATCTGGCACTGCGGTCATTACTGAGTGGGAGAGTTCCAGCAGTATGGTATTTCTGGCGAACGCATTAACCGGCGCGGTACCGCCGGCTTTTGCAGGAAACGAGGCATCGTACTACTTGCCCCGCTTCCTTAACACGGCGGTACAAGGTGATTTACACCTCTCCGCGAACAGTATCGCTGCATGTTGCAACTATTTCCAGACCGTGCCGGGGGCGATAGTGGGTGGTCATATCCAATTGCCCGGCATGCAGCCCAGTAGCTGGAACGCGGGGAGCAACCCCTTGCAGCCCGGCAGGAGCACCTTGGTCTTCAACTGCGACCTGGTGGTGAAGCCCGGCGCCAACCTGTTTCTGAACAACTTGACCTTGAAGTTCGCCAACGGCGCGAAGATCATTGTTGAACGCGGGGGGACGCTTTTTCTCACGAACTGTACCGCCACCAGCGTCACCTGTCCGGGAGAGCGTTGGCCCGGCATTCGCGTGGAGGGCACCACGAGTAACGGCTCCCAGTTTGCTCCCTTTCAAGGCAGGCTGAGCCTTTTGAACAGCACGGTGGAGAACGCTGTTGTTGGAGCTTGGACAACACGAGAGACCGCTCCCGGTGTAGTGGTCCCGGGCTACACCGGTGGACGGATCAGCGGCAACAACTCCACCTTTAAGAACTGCATCACCGGCGTCCGTATCGATCCCTACACGAGGACCTCGTCCACAGGTGCGGTGCTGAACAACCTGTGCCGGTTTGATTACTGCACGTTCATCACCACTTCCGCCTGGCCTGACCTCGGTGTCAATAACCCGCTGCACCACGCACGTTTGCTGTCGGTACGGGGCATAAAGTTCATCCAGTGCAAGTTCCGTAACGATGCACCCAGCCAGTTCGCGCAGCTCAACCGGGGCTGGGGTATCCAGGGTGCGGCGGGCTTTGATGTACTTGGCTCCAGCACCGTCGATGCCAGCGTGTTCTCGGGCCTGACCATTGGCGTTTATGGAGGCACGGGCACGCTTTACAAGGCCAATATCCGCCAAAGCTGGTTCAGGGATAACTTCATTGGCGCCTATTTCCTCGCTTCCACCGCACCGGAGGTGAGCCGTTCCCACTTCTTCGTGCCCACCGGCATCTGGCCCAACCCGGCCATGGGATTGCTGCTGCATCAATGCACCGCCTATGTGGTGGAGGAGAACGCCTTCGCCGGGATGCCTGGCTCGAATGGCAACGTGGGTGTCTATTGGAAGGGCAATGTGCCCCAGGATAACCGCATCTACAACAACACATTCAACCACCTCTTCGTGGGTACCTACGTGAAGGACAGACACTGGAACGACAATAAGGGCGGGTTGCAGATCCTTTGCGGCGATTACACGAGCTGCGTGTTCGATTATTACCTGGGTGACAATACCCGCATCAGGGAGGACCAAGGGACCTACAGTGAATGGACGCCGAGTGAGAACCAGCTCGCTGGCAACCGGTTCTACTCTGGGCTCATCAATGGCATCGTGATCAATACCACGCAGCCGCAAGGTGCCAACGCACCCTACTTCTACTACAAGCGCCACAATGTGCCGGAGTGCGACCCCCTTAATCCGAGCCCGTTCTACTCGGATGTGGAAATCACAGATGAAACGGAGTTCATCAAAGCCGAAGCCTGTGGCAATGGTTGGCTACCTGCCATTGGCGGCGGTGGCGGCGTGGTTGGCTTTGGCCTGGCTGCGGCCCAATTGCAGAGCGCGCAGGCCAATCTCAACGGCACGGTGGATAACGGCGAGCGCGAGGACATCCTCGAGGCCATCAAGCGCAATACCCCCTGGCTGCCCAGTCATACGCTCCGGGACTACCTGCTGGCGCGTTGCCCCTTGAGCGATGACGTGCTGCTGACCATGCTCTACCGGGAAGTGCCAATGGACCCCTGGCACCTGACCCAAGTGCTCCTGGCCAATGCCAAGCTTACCGAGCAGGTGCGGAGAGCCGTGGAAGAGAGCGAGCTCCTGAACGCCTACATGCTCGCCATCGTGCTCAATGCCGGCAGCGGCCCCACCGTGAAGGACCTGCTGGTGCAGGAGGTGGTGCTGCGCGGCGATGAGAAAGCGCGCTACCTGGCCATCGCGCTGGATGAATGGGCCGCCGATACCATCACCCCGGACCCGACTGATTCCTTGCGTGCCATGCTCACCGCGCACCCTGACCCCAGCGACTATTACCTGCTGGCCGAACTGGACATGGAACGTGGCGATCATACGGCCGCCAACGGCTGGTTGGACGCGGCGGTCGCTGCCAAGGCCGATGAACCTGTGCTCCTGCGCGACCTGGTGGCCATGCACCAAGCCTTGGGTGGTGATTGGCA
>JBEICT010000255.1:0-4689 GCA_040383865.1 Flavobacteriales bacterium
CACCGGCTTCGGCACCTTGGGCGGCACGCTCACGGGCACCATCACGGCCGGCACCAACAGCGTCACCATCACCGGCCTCACGTACGACCTCGCCGAGCTCGGTGTGGTGCTGCAGGCTGCGGCCACAGCGGGCGATGTGCTCGCCAGCGGCCAATCGGCCCCCTTCGATGTGCTGGGACAGGCCTCCACGCTGGGCTTCACCAACGTGCCCTTCTCCGGCCTGGTGAACACCAACCTCGCCACCTTCCAGGTGCAGGTGCTCCGCGATGACTTCACCGTGGCCACCGAGTTCACCGGTCCGGTCACCCTCAGCGTGAGCAGCGGTCCAGGCCTCATCACCGGCACCCTCACCCAGAATGCGTTCAACGGCGTGGTCACCTACACTGACATCCAGTTGAACACCCCCGGCAGCTACATCCTGGAGGCCGCCTCCGTGGGCCTCACCAGCGGCTTCAGCACCTCCATCGCCATCACCAACGTGGCGAGCATGACCGAGCTGATCTTCCCGCAATTCGCCGTGAACGGGGCCACCACGGGTACGCGCCTGCCTTACCTGTGCCGCCTGCAATTGAATGACCTGGTGCCGAATGCCACCTACCGCTACTTCACCGGTGCCAGCGACAACCCGGCCTTGGGCACGGGCACGCCTGCTGGTAACTTCTACGTCATCAACAATACGGCGGATGCCGCCGGTCACATCGTGGGCCAGAGCTCGGCCAAGAGCATGGCGGGCACGTTGATGGGAGGGGATGAGTTCGTGACGCTCAACCGATTCGGTGAGTTCACCACCGATGGCAGCGGCAACTACGCGGGCTGGTTCTCCTTCGTGCCCACGGGCAATGCGGCGTTCATCGAGGGCAACAACGTGTACTTCTACGTGAGCCTCAACAACGGCACGGGCGGCACCACGGTGGCCAGCTCGGTGCGCAGCACCAGCACCATCGGCATGATCGCCACCACGGGCAGCGCCCGCGCGGCCTATGGCAGCTCCAGCGCCCCGGCCGAGAACATGGTGTTCCTCTACGACAACACGGCCGGCACTGATCGTCCGCTGTGGGGCACCTGGGCCGAGAACGACGGCATCGATCAGACCTATACCACTTGGTTCGACGCCAACGTGGATGGCCAGAACGGCCGCTGGGCCGCCTACCTGCCCACCACGCTGCCCAATGGCGTGCGCCGCATCGAGCAGCGCAGCGTGGCCGATGGCACGCTGGTGAACTGCCCGGGCCTGAGCGTGGACGGCACCTGGACCGGCGCAGGCAGCACGGTGAACCCCGCGGCCGGTGTGACGCCGATCGCCTTCACCACCGGCGATGCCAACTTCAACGCACCCACCACCTGGTATGCCGATGCCGATGGCGATGGGCTGGGTGATCCGAACAACACGCAGGTCACCTGCCAGCAGCCGGCGGGCTTTGTGGCCGTGGCCGGTGATGCCTGCCCGGCGGTGACCGGCACCGTGGGTTCGTCCTGCGATGATGGCAACCCTGCCACCATCAACGATGTGCTGCAGGGCGACTGCACCTGCCTGGGGCAGAACGTGGACTGCCTCGGTGTGCCGGGCGGCCCCGCTCTTCCGGGTACTCCCTGCGATGACCTCAATGCCAACACTGGCAACGACACCTGGGACATCAGCTGCAACTGCGTGGGCCAGCTGATCGACTGCCTCGGCGTTCCCGGTGGCACGGCGCTGCCCAACACCCCCTGTAACGACAGCAACCCTGCCACGGGGAACGACACGTGGAACAACAGCTGCCAGTGCGTGGGTCAGCCGCTCGACTGCCTCGGTGTTCCGGGCGGCACGGCGCTTCCGGGTTCGGCCTGCAACGATGGCAATGCGGCCACCTTCAACGATGTGTGGGACAACAGCTGCGTGTGCGCCGGTACGCCGGTGAGCTATGGCCTTGGCAACGTGGTGGTGCTCCAGGTGGGCACGGGCACGGGCAGCCTGGCCAATACGGGCAACCCGATCGTGCTCCGCGAGTTCACCCCATCAGGTACGAACACCTTTGACCTGGCGATCCCCTCCTCCGGTCTGAGCCCCCTGGTGCTGAGCGGCACGGCCACTTCCGAAGGCCTCCTGTCGCGCTCCAGCAACCGGCGCGAGCTGGTGTTCGCCGGTTACGCCCAGGTGCTCCCTGCGGCCAGCAGCCTGCCCGCTACCACGTCCGCTACAGTGAACCGCGCCGTTGGCACGGTGAACGCCAGCGCGGTCTTCACCCGTGAGGCGGTCTCCTCCACCTTCTTCAGCGCGGGCAACCCCCGCTCTGCCGGTGGTGATGGCACCAACTACTGGGGTGCGGGCTCCAACACCGGTGTGACCTACTACGGCCCCGGCACGGCGGCCATCGTGAGCACCACGCTCACCAACAACCGCAGCACCGAGGTCTACAACGGACAGCTCTACTTCAGCACCGGTTCGGGCGCCACGCGTGGCATCTGGGCGGTGGGCACCGGACTGCCCACGGGCACCGGCACCACCAGCACCAACGTGATCAACACGGGCGGCTCCTCCAGTCCGTATGAGTTCGTGTTCAACGCGACCGGCACCACCTGCTACATCGCCGACGACCGTACCGTGGCCACGGGCGGTGGCATCCAGCGCTGGGACCTCGTGGGCGGCGTGTGGACGCTGAGCTACACCCTCGGCACCGGCGGTACGGCCGGTGCGCGCGGCGTGGAGGTCGACTTCAGCGGCGTGACCCCGATCGTGTACGGCATCACCACGGATGGCACTGGACGCCTGATCCGCATCGATGACACGGGTGCCGGAAGCGCTGCGTTGACCTTGGCCACAGCGCCTGCGAACACCGCCTTCCGTGGTGTGGCCCTGGCCCCGCAGGATTGCGACCCGCCGGTGGTGAACGTGACCTCGAACAGCCCGAGCTGCTCCAATGGCAACCTCGCGCTCAATGCGGTCGCCTCCGGTGTGGGCACGCTGAGCTATGTCTGGACCGGTCCGGGTACCTTCTTGCCCAACAATACAGTGTCGAACCCACAGGTATCCGGTGCAGCCTCGGGCACCTACACGGTGACCGTTTCGAGCAGCTGCGGCAGCACCACGGTCGCACTGAATGCCGTGGTGATCCCGGCCACTACGAATACCACCAACATCAGCGCCTGCGGCAGCTACACCTGGCCGGTGAACGGTGTCACTTACACTGCGGGCGGCTCGTACTCTACGGTGGTGGGTTGCACCACTGAAGTGTTGGAACTGGATCTCTCCATCCCCGGCACCGCCTGCAACGACGGCAACTCGAACACCGTGCTCGATGTCCTGGACGGTACCTGCACGTGCGTGGGCCAGACCTGCACCACTGACCTGGTGCTGGAGGTGAACACCGATGCGAATGGCACTCAGACCACGTGGGAGGTCCGCACCACGGGCACCAACATCCTGGTGCAGAGCGGCGGCGGTACCTATCCGAACAACGCCACGTTGACGGACAACACCTGCCTGCCTGACGGCTGCTATTACCTGCGTGTGTTCGATGCCGGTGGCGATGGCATCGCTAACGGCGGCTATATCCTGCGCACCTTGGTAGGTGCCCAGCGCATCATTGATAACCGCGGAAACGGCGGCAACTTCGCAAGCGTGAGCGCGGTGATCAACAACGGCGGCTTCTGCCTGCCGCTGGGCGCGGACCGGCTGATCTTCACCAGCTGCGACAAGATGGACTGGGTGAACAACCAGTTCGTTGTGGCTGCAGAGAACCCGTCTGTGAGCGCGCAGTTCGGTGTGAACAATGCGAACAGCGGTTACCAGTTCTGGTGGTTCGACCCGAACGGCACCTACGGCTACAGCAAGTTCCGCAGCCACGCCACCAGCGATGGCTTCGGCACCGGTGCCACGCGTGCCTGCCACGCCCGCATCAACAACTGGAGCCCGAACCAGATCCCGGCGAACGTGCTGATGAACGTGAAGGTGCGTGGTCGTGTGAACGGAGTGAACAGCAATTGGGGTCCGGTATGCCGCTTCATGATCGATCCGGTGCGTGCCGCATGCCCCTTCACCAAGCTGATGGACATCCCCGGCAACGTACAGTTCAGCTGCGGCGTTACCCGCACTTGGGGTAGCAGCTCCGTGAGCAAAGTGGTGGCCAAGGCCGTGGATGGCGCCACACAGTACCAGTTCCGTTGGAACAATGCCGAACTGGCCGCTCCGGTGATCCGCACCACCACCACGCCCGTATTGCAACTGAACTGGACGCCCGCGCTGCCCAACGGCACCTACCAGGTGCAGGTGCGTGCCTTCAAGAACGGCGTATGGTGCGTGACCAGCCTGCCTTGGGGTGATGAGTGCAACGTTGCGATCACGGGTAGCCCATTTGTTCTGGGTATGGCCCCGCAGGCTACCGGCAGCAGCAGCGCAGCTGAGCTGGCGATGTTCCCCAACCCGAACAACGGCGAACAGCTCACCCTGAGCCTGAGCGCTGTGGAGGAAGGGGTGAACACCATCAGCGTGGACATCTACGACCTGAGCGGTGCTGTGGTAAGCAGCCGTTCGATGGCGGTGAACGATGGCATGGTGTACCAAGTGCTCGATCTGAAGGAGATGGCCAGCGGCATGTACATGGTCAACATCACCGCAGGTGGCCAACGCTACACCGAGCGGTTGGTGATCAGCAAGTGATCGGCTGACGAACTACGATAGGGAAGCGGCCCCCCCGCCAAGCGGGGGCGCGG
>JBEICT010000256.1:0-4656 GCA_040383865.1 Flavobacteriales bacterium
GGGCCAAGGATCACTTCACCTCCAGTAATGAATGGCCGAACTTTGGGGAAGCTCACAAACGCCTTCACCGACCTGCAGGAAGCGCTGAGCGTGGTGGTGCCGGGCGACGAGATCTGGGTGGCGGCCGGGCAGTACAAGCCCACGAGCGGCACCACGCGCACCATCTCGTTCGCACTGCGCAACGGGGTGAACGTGTACGGCAGCTTCGCGGGCACCGAGACCACGGTGGACCAACGCGACATCGCGGCCAACCCCAGCACGCTCAATGGCGACATCGGCGAGATCGGCCTCGCGAGCGACAACTCGCACAGCGTGGTCACGGCCGACAACATCACCACCACCATCGTGCTGGACGGCTTCCGGATCATGAACGGCAACAACACCAACGGCAGCCACGGCGGCGGGATGCGGGTGACCAATGCGTTGGGCGGACTGCTGCTGGTGCGCAACTGCCGGTTCCTGAACCACCAGAGCAACAACTATGGCGGGGGCATCTACCTGGCCGCGGCCAAGCTCACGGTGGAGAACTGCGAGTTCCTGAACAATTCGAGCAGCAACGGCGGCGCCATCCTGAACGGCAACAACAACGGCGGCTACTCCGACCTGGTGCTGCGCGACTGCGTGTTCAAGGGCAACACGGCCAACAACGGCGCGTGCCTGGACAACACGGTGCGCTACGAGACACTTGTGATCGACCGCTGCTTCTTCACCAACAACCTCTCGGCCAACAACGTGATCGTGATCGACGACTTCCTTTCGGCCAAGCTGATGAACACGGCCATCATCGGCAACAGCGTGAACGGATCAAGCTCCGAGGTACTGCGAGTGAACACGTTCGGCAGCAGCGCGCCCCCCTTCGACATGATCAACTGCACCATTGCGGACAATGCCAACACCTATGCCTTCGCCCTGCAAGCGGAGATGGTGCAGCTGGAGGACAACCACATGCGGGTGGGCAACTGCATCATTCATGGCAACACGCCCTACGCCGGAAGGCAGATGCGCAACGGCCCCATTGTGCAGTACAGCCTGGTGCAGGGTGGCTATGCGGGCGGCACGGCCATCGTGGACGGCGACCCGCAGTTCACGGCGCCCAACACGGACGTCACGGGCAACTTCGACGCTACGGGTTTCGACCACCATCCCCTGTCCTCGTCGCCGGCCATCAACGCGGGCAACAACGCCCTGGTGGCGGCCACCTCGCTCTTCGACCTGGATGGCGAGGAGCGCATACAAGGCGGCGTGGTGGACCTGGGCTGCTACGAATCGGACCTGACGGTGTCCATGGCCGAAAGGCCCACGGCACAGGGTGCGTGGTACTTCGATGCGGACCAAGGCATGTTGCATGTGGGCGACCTCGGCCTGAGCGGTGCGGTACCGGTGGAAGTGCTCACGCTGAGCGGTCAACTGGTGGCGCGAATAACGGTGCAGCAGAGCGCCACGCGCTTGGAACTGCCTGCGGGCATGTATATGGCGCGGGCGGAAGGGCTGCGTCCGCTGCGGTTCGTGGTGGGCCGGTGAGCGATCAAGGGTAACGTTCGTCCACCGGCGGGAAGCCTCTGGGACTAAACGTTCCGCTCGATGAACTTCACGATCTCGCCGGCGATGTCCTTGCCGGTGGCCGCTTCGATGCCTTCGAGGCCGGGGCTCGAGTTCACCTCGATGACCAACGGACCGCGTTCGCTCTGCAGCATGTCCACGCCCGCCACGTGCAGGCCGAGCGCCTTGGCGGCCTTGATGGCGGTGACCTCCTCCTCGTGCGTGAGCTCGATGAGCTGGGCGGTACCACCACGGTGCAGGTTGCTGCGGAACTCGCCCTCCTTGCCGGTGCGCTTCATGGCGCCCACCACGCGACCGTCCACCACGAAGGCGCGGATATCGATGCCACGGCTTTCCTTGATGAACTCCTGAACGATGACGCGGGCCTTGAGGCTGTTGAACGCCTCGCACACCGCCACGGCGGCCTTCTTGGTATCGGCCAGCACCACACCGAGGCCCTGTGTACCCTCGAGCAATTTGATGATGCACGGCGCACCGCCCACGCTGTCCACGATGCTGCTCACATCCTTGCTGTAGTTGGTGAATACCGTTTTGGGGATGCCCACACCGCTGCGCGTAAGGATCTGCATGCTGCGGAGCTTGTCGCGGCTGCGCACCAGGGCCTGGCTCTCGGTGGTGGTGAAGACCTTCATCATCTCGAACTGGCGCACCACGGCGGTCCCATAGAACGTAACGCTGGCGCCGATCCGCGGAATGATCGCATCCACGTCCACGAGCGGTTGGCCGCCATAGATCACCTGCGGGTTCTTCTTTTCGATCAGGATGTCGCACTTCACGTGGTTGACCACACGAGCGGTATGGCCGCGCGCCTCGATCGCTTCCACCAAGCGGATGGTGGAGTAGAGCTTGCTGTCACGTGACAGCACAACGATGTTCATGGGGCAATACCGGAGGGAATTTGGCCGGCCGTTCCGACAAAGCTATATGGCGATCGCCTTGGAGCGGTCGTCCACGGCCATTAACCTTCCATGGCCATGGAAGGAATGTTTCCAGTGCGTTCACACTGCGTTAATTTGCGGCGACCGACGCGACCACCCCACCCAATGACACGGATCCTTGATGTGAGCGAGCCACTGGGCGAACGGCTGACCGCCCAGCACTTGGCCAGCTTCGACCGGACCGGGGCCTTGCACTTCCGGGGCTTCCTGAACGACCATGCCGTGGACAGCCTGCTGCGCGCCATCGGCGAGGTGCAGGACCGCTGGGTGGCCAACGACGTGAAGGTGGTGAACGGCACCCCCATCAAATACGGCCGGGACATGGAGGGACGTCCCCTGGTGCAGCGTTTCGCGTTCGCTTCGCAGCATCACCCGGTACTGGAGGAGTTCCTGAGGGATCCCCGTTTCAACGCCCTGCTGGAACTCGTGGGCGGCGATGCGCGGCTGGGCACCCACGAAAAGGACGGGCTGGTGGTGAACCACTACGTGAACACCAGCGAGAGCAACTTCACGCAGATGGGCTGGCACACCGACGCCCTGCGCGACATCTTCCTGGGCCGAAAGATCATGCCCATGCTGAACGTGGGTATCCACTTGGACGACCAGGACCCACGCAACGGAGGGCTTCGGCTGTTGCCTGGCACGCACAAGCAAGGTCTCGGTGGCATGCTCTTCCGCAAGCGCTACTTCACCAACCACCCCCCGGACCCGGAGGAGGCCGCCTTCGACATCCGACGGGGCGATCTGACCGTGCACGATGGACGGCTGTGGCACCGCGTGGAACGATCACGCCTTACGGGCGAGGCCAGCCGACGGCGGGTGATGTACATCCCGATCATCACCGGGCGCTACCAACCCAAAACGGAGAAGAGCCCCGTCCCCTTCTATCACCGGTTCCAGCACCTGGTGAAATAGGCGGTCCTACCTTGCGACCCATGGAAAGGGGATATGCCGTGATGACCGGCGCCAGCCAGGGCCTGGGGGAAGCCATGGCGCTCGAACTGGCCGGGCGCGGCTTCGGGATCATTGCCGTTGCGCGCAACCGGGCCGGGCTCGACCGCGTGGCCCAGGCCTGCGGTGCATTGAACGGAGAGCGCACCCAGGTGATCACAGCGGACCTGGCGGATGAACAGGCCACGCACAATGCCGCGGATGCCATTACCGCATTGCGTCTGCCCATCGAGGCCTTGGTGAACAACGCCGGCTATGCGGTGTGGGGCCGTTTCGCGGATCAGCCGCTCGATGCGCACCACAGCATGCTCCAAGTGAACATGATGGCCCCGGTGATCCTCACGCATCGGTTGCTCCCCGTGATGCGCCAGCAACCGCGCAGCTACATCCTGAACGTAGGCAGCATGGCGGGTTATGCGGCCGTGTCCACCCTGGCGGGCTATTCGGGCAGCAAGGCCTTCGTACGGCTGTGGTCTCGCGGGTTGCGACAGGACCTGCACGGTACCGGGACCTCCGTGACCTGTGTGTGCCCGGGCACAGTGCTGACCGGATTCACCGCGCGCGCGGGGATGCAGGCGCTGGACCAATTGGCGAAGAAGTTCGGCAGCTCTCCGGAGGCCGTGGCGAAGACAGCGGTGAAGGCCATGCTGGCCGGGCGCGCCGAAGTGGTGCCCGGAGTGATGGACAGCCTCACCGCCCAACTGATGAAATTGCTGCCGGAAGCCCTTATCGAAAAAGTGGCCAGCGGGATCTACATCAAGCACCTGCCCCGGCCTTAGGGCGGCCCAAGGACCATTGCAGCGTGAACGCGCTGTAGCGCCAGGCCAGCCAGGCAAAGACCGGTGCGGCCAACACATCCACCGTCCAGTGCACATGCTGCACCAGCACGGCGAAGCCCACCAGTGCGGCCGCAATGGCCATGAGCAACCGGTCCCTGCAGTTGGTCATGGCCAAGGCCAGCAGGACCAAGGTCGCCGTGTGCCCGGAGAAGAAGAGGTCCTTCCGGAAGGGTGTGGCCCCGGGATAAAAGACCTGCGTTACAGGGTCGGTGAGCTCCACCAGCTCCGGAGGTGGCTCAAGGGTCCAGGTCCACATGGTGAACATGCGAAGCAACAGCAGCAGCAGGTAGGCCTGTAGGCCCCGGAGCAGCAGGTCCGGCTTGCGCACCAACCTAAGCAGCCCAGATGCGATGATGGAATAAAGCCCC
>JBEICT010000257.1:0-4651 GCA_040383865.1 Flavobacteriales bacterium
AGACAGGACCCGTAATGGAAGTGCTGCCTGCCATATGCCAAGGTAATGCGCATGGCCACCTGAGCGTGCGTGGCCATGGCCGTGCCATACCCGGTTGAATGTTCCTCCCCTGTTGGCGCAGGTCTGCGATTCTTTGCCCTGTCGTCCACTCGTAGGAGCTTCTATTCCTCCAGCCCCTCGGCCCGTTCCCGCGCTCGGTCCTCTTCAACCTTTTTGATAAGGCGCTCGGCGCGGTCCAGTTGCTTCCGGATGGCGGCGCTATGATGCTTCCGCTGCATAAGCTTCCCTAATTTTGAAGAACGAACCGAACGCCATGACCTACCTGATGGACCGCATTTCCGTGGATCCGCACGTATGCGGGGGACGCCCCTGCATCCGGGGCATGCGCATCCGCGTTACCGATATCCTGGACCTGCTGGCCTCGGGGCTCAGTGCCCAACAGGTGGTGGAGGAACTTCCCGATCTGGAACTGGCCGATATTGAGGCCGCCTTGAAGTTCGCCAGCGGCCGTTTGGACCACCCGATCCTTGCAGCGTGACCATCTGGCTGGATGCCCAGTTGTCTCCGGTCCTGGCCAATTGGATCAGGGCGACGTTCCAGATACGCTGCTTTCCGGCGCGCGACCTGGGTGGCACTTCCATGCAGGATGAGGCGTAAGGCCTTGGGCCTATCGTTCGTAGAGCAGAACGGCAACGTCCTTTCCGGCTTTCCTAAAGGCCTCGTCAGCGGTGAGCAGGCGGGTGTTCAGCCATACTGCCGTTGCCGCTATGGCGGCATCGGGGAGTTTCAGCTTATGGGCCTTTCTCAGTTGGATGGTAATGTCCTGTATCTCGTTGGTGAACTGCACCAACTTACAGTCGGCCAGGAACGCCTTTGCAGCTTCAACGGAATGGGTGCGTGGCTTGGCGATGCTCAGCAGTTCCACCCGTGTAATGACGGATACATAGACCTGTGCTCCTTGGACCAGTTCGCCAGCACGCTCGTCGCCACCGAGGATATCAATGGCAATGCTGGTATCAAGCACTAGGCTATTCCCACTCATTCCGCAAGCGCTTCTGAGTGGTCAGGGCATCCTCGTCCAATTTCCACTTGCCAAGGTGCTTGCGCGCATCAAAGCCCTCCTGCTGAACGGCCTTGGCTCGTTTCACTGTATCGCGCAAGCGTCGCTTCGGGGTTTTTTTCTTGATGACCGTGACCATGAATTCAAAGATAGGGGGTCGTGGCAAGTCTGGTGCGGGTAAGCGCTCCGGTCCTGTCGGCCTGTTCGAATGTTCTGGACCTATCCGCCCTATTCCGCGCAGCGCCCGCCTACCTCCGGATCACCGCATGGCTGTGCACGGCCCGCTCTGTGCGCACACGCACCGTGTACGCGCCAGCGGGCAGTGCGCCCAAGGGCAGCTGCACCGGTCCGGCCTGGGTGGAAAGCCCTTGCCATACTTGGCGTCCGGTGGCATCAAAGAGCTCCACCTGCGCACCGGCCTCTTCCACCAACAGGGTCATGTCGCCATCGGTGGGGATTGGGGTAGGGTGCGGCGGCGGCCGCACTTGTTTCCTGAATGGTGGTGACGAGCCCGTTGCTGCGCAGGGGCCGTATCTGCCCCATGGCATAGCCGTGCGTGGAGTCGTGGAAGTAGATGTCGTACAGCCGACGGGCGGAGTTGAGCGCGGCGGTGCTGAAGTGCAGGTTCCAGGTGGCGCCGCCGTCCTGGCTCAGCAGGATGTAGCCCGCGGTGCCATCGGTGCGGTAGCCGGTGATGAAGCCTGCGCCATCGGGCCGGAAGGTGGCACCGGTGAGCACGTAGGTGCCTGCGAAGTTGTTCACGGCAGGGGTCCAGGTGGTGCCGCCGTTGGTGGTGCGCAGGATCTGCCCATCGTTGCGCGTGGCCACGCCGTTGGTGGCCGAGCTGAAGGCCACGGCGCTGAAGCCGGCCGTGTTGTCGGCATGCACCTGCTGCCAGGTGAGGCCGCCGTTGGTGGTGCGGTAGATGGCGCCACTGTCGGGCAGCTGTATGCCGTTGTTGGCCAGGCGCCGGTAGCCCCCGGTGGCCGCGAAGCCGAGCTGGTCGTTCACGAAGTGCAGGCGCGAAACGGGCTGGCCGGTGAGCACGGCGATGTTGCTCCAGGTGGCACCAGTGTCGGTGCTCATGTCGATGATGCCGTTGCCCGCGGCATCGCCCCCGGCGGCGAAGGCGGTGAGGTCGTTGCGCATGCGGATGGCGCGGTAGTAGCGGCCCACGCCGGTGCGCACGCTATCGAAGCCCAGGGGCGCCGCGGCAAGGTTGAAGGGTCGCACCACGATGCTGCGGTTGTAGAGCTCGTGCCCGGCGGCCAGGTATAGCGGGCCTTCCGCGGTCATCTTCACGTCGATGTCCTCCAGGTTGGTGGAGGGCTCGTACCAGAGGTAGTAGCCGCCGGATGCGGCGCCATCGTCGGTGAGCAGGATACCCCCTTCGGTGCCTGAAGGGCTGGGCCCGGGGTTGTTGGCGGCATACACGAAGAGCCCGCTATCGGCCGTATGGAAGGCGGCGCCTTGGAAGTGGATGGAGCTGGAGAACAGACCCGCCGGCAGCCATTGGGCGTGCAGGGTGTTCAGCGAGACGAGCGCGAGCAGGGCGAGGAGTAGGCGTGGGTGCATGGGGCGATGCTCGTTCGTGGTTCCGGTACCCGTTCGTTCGGTGCGGGTTCGATCGGCGGGACCATTTGACGCGTACACGGAGAAAAATGCTGCCCGGTTGGGTCTGGGTTGGATTTTTTTGATGATCCACATGGTGGCCAGTGCACTGCGCACATGGCCGGCCGGCACCTGCTCGGGACCATGGGTTGGTAGTCCCCAACGCAGGAAGCGCCCCCCTGCGGAGGCGCTTCCCGTTGATGGTCGGTCGTTGGCTTAGTGGGCCACCATTACACGCTGTGTGATGGTGGTGCCGTTCTGCTCAATGAGCAGGTTGTGGGTGTCGTTGCCGCCACTTTTGTGTTCAGTCCTTCATATCGACAGGTGCCCGGTCGTCATCAGTATGAGAGGTTGCGCATAGTGCTTAAGGTACAGGTAGCACTTCCCAGGATGTTCATTCGATGAGGGTTCTAAGCGTCGGGCGCAAGACCCATTCGCGCCGACAGGGTGCGCAGCACCTGCAGCGAGGTCTCCAGCACAGCGGGACCCCAGGGTCTGCTGGTCACGTTCGGCCATGCCAGCACGCGTTGCACCTCACGCAGTGCGATCAGGGCCATGGCCGCATCGAGCAGGCCCTCCATGGGGGCTTCCATGGCCCGTATGGAGGAATAGCCTTTCATCCATGCGGCGCGAAGGGCATCGGCATCCGGCTTTGTCGTGGTGTATGCCAGGGTGGTCGACACGTCCAACAGGATCGGTGCCACCAGGCAACCATCCAGGTCAATGATGCCGATCTCGTCACCGTTCACCAGCAGATTGCTCCCTTGAAGGTCGAAGTGCACCAGCGCTTTCGGGTATCGTTCGAAAAGGGGCGGCACGATCTTCCGCAGGTGGGCATCCATGCGATCAACCAAGGTCTGGTCAGCGTCTGACAGGATGTTCGGTGCGCGATGGGGCGGGTGTGTCCATCCCATAACCTCTTCTGCGGTAAGCACTGGACGGTCCTTCGCATAGGGTTGTGTTCCGGACAGGGTCAAGGCATGCAGCCGCGCCTGTATGTGTCCGAGCTGTTCCATCCGGTCCGGAGAGGGTCGCTCTCCCAGAGACTCTCCGGCCAACCAGGTAAAGAGGACCACCAGCCTTGTTGCTCCATCGTGGTCGGCAAGGACCTGGACCGGATCACCATTCCGTGCAGGCATCGCCTGCGGGGTATGTATGCTCGCGCGCTGCTGAAGATCGGCCGCAAAGGCCAGTTCGGCTCGCACCTGCTCTACCGTGCGCCTACCGGGTGGGCTGATGCGCAGGGCGTAGATCCGCCCCTTCGCCTCAACGCGGTAAACGAGATTGCCCGATGCACTGATGAAGGACCATTGTGCTCCTGGCAGGTCGTAGCAGTTCATCGCCTGCCTCGCAAGCCTGCCCTGCTTCATACGTTCAATTGGAACGGTGAGGGCCATCTGCCATGCCTTGAACCAGGAAATGTCGGGCTCGTACCGGTGGTGCAAGGCGGCGCGTGAAGCGAGCTTGGTCAGATGCGAGCGCATGGGGCGCCATCAATAGCCCTAAAGTAACCTGATAAGGCACTTGCGGTAACCTGAGCGGCGTCAGCAAAGAGTCATGCTCCCATCTGGGCGTAGCGTGTCGCGTTTCTGAGCGTAGCCTGCGGCCACGCTCGACAAGAACCGGAGCTCGGTAGCCTGTGGCTACCTGCAGAAACGGGCGAATTGCTCGAAAGGACCCTGGTGCAGTTGCTGTTCAGCGTGCGAATGAGCGGACGCGATAGAGGCTCGGCCTCTTGGCCGTGGGCGTAGTATGTTCAACCTATCTTCCGGTCCATGACAACAGCACCCTCCTTGGAATTTGGACACTGGCATCTTTTCGAAAAGCAGGATGCGCCTTGGGCACCCATCACCACGGTGGATCAATACCGTGGCGAAGAGCACCTGCACTTGGCCTGCACACAGCTCGATCGGCCCGCAAAGGAGCAGAACAGGATCGTGGACCAATGGTGCCAGCTGTTCATGAACGAGGAGTTGCCGG
>JBEICT010000258.1:0-4551 GCA_040383865.1 Flavobacteriales bacterium
ACCTTGCCCCGCGTGTCGTCAATTCGCTACACCCGCCCCGGGCCGACCATCTACGTTCGATCCGCGCTATCACACCCTTGCAATGAACCTCAGACCCCTCCTTTCCATCGCCCTGCTGGCAACGGTCACCCTGACCGCCAGTGCGCAAAAGCTCCGCCTCAATGCCTTTGGCGGCTACACCTTCCAGGACCGCTTCCCCATCGGTGGAACGTATGCTGGTTATTCCTACAGCGAGGGCCGCGTCGCCGCGTCGGCTCATTTCGGGGGCAGCCTCGAGTTCGAGGTACGGCGCAACGTGGCCGTGGAACTGTTGTACCAGGCACAACCGACGGACGGGTACATCGGCACGACCTTCCGGGAGTACGGGCCGCTCAATGTCACGGCGAACTACATCATGCTGGGCGGTCTTCATTACGCCCCTTTCAGCCCGTTGGTGCATGGCTACGGCGGGTTCAACATCGGAGCAGGGTTCCTCACCGGTGATGCCACCGCCACGAAATTCGCATGGGGCGGCAAGCTCGGTCTGTTGCTGAACGCGGCCGAGAAAGTGGGCATCAAGATCGGTGCCCAGCTCCTGAGCCCGGTGCAGGGCGCCGGCGGTGGTTTCTACTTCGGCACCGGCGGGGCCGGCGTGGGGGTAAGCACCTACAGCTCTATCTATCAGTTCGCGTTCACCGGCGGGCTGTGCTTCACCTTCGACAAGGGGGCCACTACCACTACGCCGACGCGGTGATCGCGTAAACACCGTGCTCCCGTTCACGCGCCACCTCGTGGTTCACCGGCTCCTGCTGGCACTGCCCGTGCTGCTCGGTTGCGCGCTTGCCGCGAACGCCCAGACCGGCGGCTCGCTCAACGACACCCTCACCACCGGGCGCGAGGAGGCCCCCATGGAGGCTCCCCCCACCATGGCGATGAACTGGAATCAATTCCGGACGAAGTGGTTCACGCTCAACATCGGCGCCGCCTTGATCCTGGACCATACGGTGGCACAACAGGACGAGGCCAGCGTCGCGCAGGTCGGTGCGATCGGCCCGGCCACCGAGTTCCGCGGTGAACGCCTCATCTTCTCCGGAAACCTGCTGATAGCTGAGCGACCGTGGCGGTACATGATCAGCGCCAACTACAATGGCCTTGATGCCGTGCCGGGAACCAAAACGCTGTCGTTGATCGATGCGAACCTGGAGATCCCCTTCGGGAACAAGGGCGGGTGGCTCACCGTCGGCAAGCAGAAGGAGGGGGTGGGCCATGAGTACATCCTGCCCGGCACGCAGGCCATGTTCACCGAGCGGGGCAGTGGGGCGCCCGTCTTCGTACGGCAGCGTAACATCGGCCTGCGCTATTCGAACAGCATCCTGGACCACCGCCTCACCTGGACGCTGGGTCTCTTCAACAACTGGCTGGAGACCGGGAAGAGCTTTGCGGCCAATGGTTCGCAGGTCACCGCACGTGTCACCGGGCTGCCCCATTACACCAGCGACCGCGACCTGATGCATGTGGGCCTCGCCTATCGTTACACCGATGCCACCGAAGGTGCACTGCAATACAAGGGCAGGCCCGAGTCCAACACCGCGCCTTTCTTTGTGAGCACCGGGTCCTTCGCCGCCGCCGCCGCGAACACCCTGTTGCTGGAGTGGATCGGCGTGCGCGGTCCGGTGAGCGTGTTGGGCGAATACATGCACTGCACCGTGGCCAGCAGTGCCACCGGCGACCCGACCTTATCCTACTGGCAGCTCGGCGGCAGTTGGTTCATCACCGGCGAGAACCGGCGCTACAACAAGCAGGCCGGAAACATGGGCAAGTTGATCCCGAAGAAGAACTTCCGCATTCGCGATGGCAGCGGCCTTGGCGCTTTCGAAGTGGGTGCGCGCTACACCCGTACCGACCTCACGAACAAGTCCCTTTCGGGTGGCGAACTGGGCCGTGCCACCGGTGCCTTCAGCTGGTATCCCAACGCCCACTTCCGCTTCGAAGTGAACTACGGGAAGGCCCTCCTGGACCGCAAAGGACTTTCGGGCCAGACCGACTTCTGGCAGTTCAGGGCGCAGTTCGAACTGTAGGCCGGGGCGCAAGGGGCACGAACCACCGTGATAGGGCCGGACCGAGATATGAACCTGTGAACGAGCATGAAGTACGAACCGGTGGAAGGACATCCACCCATCAGCCACACGCTCCTTTTTCGCAACGGCCCTGCCTGGGGGCCTGGCTCCGGTCCTTCCACACGTAACGACTTCACTACACCGGCCCGCAGGCCTGCGAATACCTTGGCGGCGTGATGAGGAACCTGATCGGCGTGCGCGCCCTCCATTGCACCTGGCTGATGCTGTTCGCGCTGAACAGCGACGCCCAGCAGCTCGCCCATCCACGGCCCGCACCGGTGGGGTCCTGGGTCATCATCGGCACCACACAGGCGAACCACAACGCCGATCACGACGGCATCGTGGTGCAAGGCCCCGGCGACGATTTCCGCGCACTGAAGCTGAAGGTGACCGACGCCCCTTTGACCCTGATGAAGATGGTGGTGACCTACGACAATGGGAAATCGGACAACATCGAGGTGCGCCAGAATATTCCCCGTGGCGGTGAGACGCGCGTGATCGACCTGGAGGGGGGAGACGCAGCATCCGGCGCATTGATTTCTGGTACGATACCCAGGGCCTCCTGAACGGGCGTGCCAACGTGACCATCTTCGGCTTGAAATGACCAACTTGGACCGACCACCGCGACCGATGCACACCACCATGCGAACCCTGATCCTAGGAGCGTTCATGAGCCTTGCACCCGGCCTGCACGCCCAAACCAACAGCACCGCGGATCCCGTGATGGACACCGCCGCCATCCTGATCATGGACCGCATGGCGGACATGATCGGCAGCCTGCACAGCTGCAGCTTTGACCTGCACGTGAGCCAGGATCAGCAGGATCCCGACCACGGCATGATCACCCGCTTCACCGACCATCAGGTCTTCATGACCGGACCGGACCGCATGCACGTGAACTCCACCGGTGAGCGCACGCACAAAGGCTTTTGGTACAACGGCTGGCAGGTGGCCTACTACGACTTCACAGAGAACAACTACGGTTTCATGGAGGCCCCTGCGAACATCATCGCCATGATCGACGAGGTACACCATGACTACGGCGTGGACTTCCCCGCGGCCGATTTCTTCTACCCCACCTTCACCGACGACCTGATCGCGCAGAGCACCCGGATCCAATACCTGGGCACCGTGCAGCGCGATGGCAGGGAGTGCTTCCGCATCTTGGCCACCGGCAAGGCGCAGACCGTGCAGCTGTGGATCGCGAACGACGCCAGCTTCCTCCCGGTGCATTTCATCATCACCGACCATGCGGCCGGCAACACGCAGTATGAAGGCGCATTCGCGAACTGGGTGATGAACCCGGACATCCCCGATCGCCTCTACGAGTTCATGCCGCCCCCCGGTGCCGCCCGTGCGCGTCTACTGCCCCGGACGACCAAGTGATCCACCCCTTATACCACGCCCATGTTCCGGTCCATCAACACAAAACTTGCAGGGATCTCCATCGCTCTGCTCGCCCTGCTTGCCGATCCGCAGGTGAGCCACGCGCAACGCACCTCGCACGGTGGTGGTGCCCCCGCACGTCCAAGCGGCGGTGCTGCCGCGAAACCGTCCGGTGGCGGCCAGCGGAGCCAGCCCGCAGGAAAACCGGCGGCCGCTCCGGCCCAGAACACCGCCCGACCCACCATCAACGGCGGCAGCCAACGCGCCCCGGACCGCCCCGGCACCGCGGGCACCAACCGGCCCGGCGGCAGCTCCTCCGCTGGCCAAGCCAACACCGGCGACCGCAAACCCGGTGGCGGAGGGAACAACTCCAACAACCGCGGCGACGTGAACATCGGCAGCGGCAACACGAACGTGAACATCAACGTCGACAACAGCCACCACAACAACAACATCCGCAACACCCAGGTGCGGCACAACAACGTCAACAGCTACAACCGCCCTCCCTACCGCTACGGCGGGCACAGCTACTACTGCTACCATCCGTACCACTACCACCCCTACACGCCCTATTACTGGGGTCCGGTCTGGCATCCCTGGGGCTTCTTCGTGGCCACCATGGCCGTTACTGCGGTGGCCATCAGCGTGAACAACGCGACCTACCACTACGACAACGGCGTGTACTATGCACCCAGCAACGGGGGCTACACCGTGGTGGCCGCGCCGGTGGGGGCCACGGTGCAGACCATCCCGACCAACTCCCAGACCGTGGTGGTGAACGAGACCACCAACAACTACTACTACGGCGGCACCTACTACGAGAAGGATGAAAAGGGATACACCGTTGTGGCTCCTACGGCCGGTTGCGTGGTGGAGAGCCTGCCGGAAGGTGGCGAGGAAGTGAAGATCGGCGACGTGACCTACGTGAAGGTGGGCGAGACCTACTACCAGCCGATCGATAAGAACGGCAAGGATATGTACGAGGTGGTGGACGTGGTGGAGGGCGAGGGATAGACCCCTTTCTTCCTTGACCGCATTGAACGGCCCGGAACGAAGAGGTACCGGGCCG
>JBEICT010000259.1:0-4550 GCA_040383865.1 Flavobacteriales bacterium
ATCGGGCTGCAGCAGGAGGATATGCGCATTATCCGAAAGGCCGGCACCTGGATCGAAGCTCTCATCAAGCCCGCCATCGGGGAGGAGCCGGGCGATGCGGTTGCGCGGCACGCCGTTGAAGCGGGTGAAGTAGCCGGCCACCACGACGCGGCCATCGGGCTGGATGGCAATGGAGCGCACATCATCGTTGAAGCCCTCGCCCGTATCGAAGCTCGGATCGATGGCGCCATCGGGCCACACACGGCACAGCCCGCGCCGTGTCACACTGTTGTACTTGGCGAAATCGCCGCCCACCAGGATGCGGCCATCGGGCAGCTGGGCCAACGCGTACGCGATCCCGTTCAAGCCGGTATTGGGCATGAACGACGTGTCCACCGCACCATCCGCGAACGCCTTGATGAGCCGCAGCTGGAGGTGCCCATGATACATGTCGAAATCCCCCCCCCAGGAGAAAACCGCCATCCGTGGCGACGTGGAAAGCGTAGCCCGTATTCCTCATTCCATCGATGGGCACGAAGGTGTTGTCAACGACACCGTTGGCCTGAAGCCTCACCAGCCGCTCCCAGGGCAGATTATTGAAGCTGGTGAAGGTGCCGGTCACGAGCACCTTGCCATCGGGCTGCAGGGCCACGCGGATCACGGAATTGTCCGCCCCGGTGCCGGGCTGGAACGAGGTGTCCACGCTGCCGGTGGCGTTGAGGCGTGCGATGCGCCTGCGATTGGCCCCGTTGAACTGCGTGAAGCTGCCTCCGATGATGATCTTCCCATCGGGCTGCAACGCCATGCTGGCTACAAAGTGTCGAACTGCGGACCGCTCCCCGCGCTGAACGTATTGTCCACCGCACCGTTGGTGAGCAGGCGCACCACGCCCCTGGCGTTCGTGCCGTTCACGGTCTGGAAGGCTCCACACACCAACAGCTTGCCATCGGGCTGCAACAGCATGTCGCTCATGGAGGAGTTGGGACCAGTGCCCACATTGAAGGCGGGATCGTGCGTTCCATCGGCATTGAGCCGCGCCAACTTCGCGGCACCGGAACCCGCGACCGTATTGAAATACCCGCCGATGAGCACCTTGCCGTTGGAGAGGTGGATGGCCTCCACCACATCACCATCCGGGCCTGCACCCGGATCGAACGCGGGGTCCACGGTGCCGTCCGGGAAGAGCATGGCAACGCGGCTCCGTGCCGCACCATTGATGGTCTGGAACCCGCCTGCGATAAGGATTCGCCCATCCGGAAGCACGGAAATGCTCTCCACCCGGCCGTTCTCACCGGCGCCGATGTTGAAGCTTGGGTCGGGTGTGCCATCCGCGTTCAGGCGGATCAGGCGCCCCACGGTCAGGTCGCTGAAGGTGGTGAAATCGCCACCGACGAGCACCTTGCCATCGGGCTGCTCCACCACGGCGAACACCGTGTTCTGGAAACCGTCACCATGCCTGAAGCCCAGGTCACCGGAATTGAAGGTGAGATCGAGCGTCCCGGGCTGGGCCGGAACGACGAAGTACAACAGCAGGAAGGCATGAAGGAAGAACAGGTGCAGGCGCATGGCTCGGAATTCAAGCATGAAAGAACAAAGAACGTCAGTGTGGCTCCTCAACTCCAGTACCAGGAGGGCGGGGGTGATGTTGCTCCGTGGACCTACTCCTTCACGATCTTCTTCGCGGGTCCTTTCCGCTCCGGGAAGCGCATGAAATACATCCCGGACGGGAACTGCTCCAGCGAGATCGTCGCCTGGGTGGAAACGAGCGTGCCCTGAAGGATAGAGCGGCCCATGAGATCGACGATCTCGTAACGCTCACCGAGCATCGATGAGCCGGCCTGCACCACAATGGTTCCGTTCGTCGGATTCGGGTAGATGTCCATGTCCGGAACGTTGAGGTCGTTGATATCCTGCGTGCTGACATCGGTGACGCACCGGATGCACGCGGCATATTCCGAGAAGTAGGCGTTCCGGACCGCCATGTCATGCGGATAGGCCAGTTCAAGGAAGAACCCCATGCCGGGGCCTGCCAGGGTGGATAACCAGTAGCTCGCAGCCGCATCATAACTGAAGGAGAACCGCCCTTCCGGGTTGCGGCCACCGTTGGGGATCGCGGAGAAGCCCGTGCTGTTCGTGGCGTTCGTATTGGGCGGCCGCCAATATGTCAACCCCGCGCTCTTCAACGGACCACCGGCCATGTTGGGCTGGTTGCCTGGTTGCTGCGGGTTCGCATTGGGGTCGAGGAAGAAGATGAGGTCATAGAGGTCCGTCATGGAGGGAACACGCCAACCCATTGGGCAGGCGTTCCTTTGATCGCTTACAACGAAGTGGTTGTACAGCTTGCCATAGGGGCAATCGAACGCGGGGTCGTTCTGGTAAGAGCACATGCCCGGCCCTGCCAATACGCTCCACGCGGCCGAGTCGCTCACCAGGGGGATCGCATCTCCGTTCTGGAAGCGCGTCACCTTCAGGTTCTCGGCGAACCAGACCTTGTCGTCGATCACCACGGTCTTGTATGCGTTGCCGTCGATATCGGTGGCTTGGCCGTAGGTGACCGTCGGGTTGTGCACATTGGGGGCCCCGCAGGTATGGTCCGTGCTCTGACCGAGCACATGGTGCGGTTCAGCGATCAGCAAGGTCGTCAGAAGAACTGACTGGAACAGGGCTGCGAAGGGCGTTCTCTTGGTCCGCATGGTCATCATGTTCGTGGATGATGCTGTCCTTGGCCCGGTACTGCCGTTCCGAACGGCGCATCGCCTCTGCTCTGAGAGGCGCAGGCGCTGTGGTGTTCAGGCACAGGTAGCAACAAATATATGATCCGGTCGACAACGGTTGCGTTCGGCTGGTCCTGCGAATGGGCACGTTCGTCATTTTTCTGTGCTGAGCCAGCGATCGAGAGGATCCGATGCAGCATACCGGAAGTCCCACATAACACCCCTCCTTTCCAAGCCATGCACCACCTGCACGGTCACGAGCTTCGGATCTCCTTGAGAGCGCCCACAGCGATCGGATGTGGGCGGAGCTGCGGATCGGCGGCGGTATCGATCACCACCATGGTCCAGGTCGTTCTGAACATGGACCGCCCCCGATCGCGCGAGCCTGCTACTGTCGGATCACCGTGGCCTGCCACGTATCTCGCGGCTGGACCGCCCGCACGAGGTAGGTGGCGGAGGGCAGGCTGGCGAGGTTCATCTGCACTGCAGGGCCATGGCCTTCGTGTGTGAGCACCAGCACACCGCGTGCATCCAGGAGCTCGATGCGCACAGGCTCATCGGGCAGGTTGTCGAGGACCAGCATGTCCGTGGTGGGGTTCGGATAGGCACGAAGCTCCAGCTTGGAGAACAGGTCCACCGCACGCACCGGCCCGTATTCGCCCTGGCCATCGAGGTCCTGCTGCCACAACCGGTAGTAGCTGATACCCTGGTAGGGCTGCTGGTCCGAGAAGGTGTACTCCACTGTGGCCATGCTGTTGCCCGCACCCTGCACGAAGCCGATGCGCTCGAAGGTGAGGCCGTCGCGGCTCCGCTCCACATGGAAGCCTGCGTTGTTGCTCTCGGTGGCGGTGATCCAACTCAGGTCCACTGCGGGGTCGACAGCCTCGGCCTCAAAGGTGAGGAGCTCGACCGGCAGTATGGTCAAGTGCCATGTGCCCAGCGTGTAGTAGTGGTTGTTGCGCAGCAGCGCAGCATCCACGGTGAACATGACACGATCGCCGATCACCGTGGCCATCGTGCCAGGCACTACGTTGAAAGCACCTCCTGGCGTGCTGCGCACAAGCAGCACGTTAAGAACAGCCGGGTCGGGCAGCCCGGCGAGGCCGTAGTCGCTGTGGTCGAACCAGAGGGTCACCGAACCGCTGTTGCCTCCCACGTCGGCGATGTTCATGTACCAATCATTGACCCAGCGGCGTACGACCAGGGCCGGTAGATCGGCCGTGGTGTAGCCCGGCGCAGGGCAGCTCATGCCGATGGTGAGGTAGTCGCCGTTGTCCTTCAGGAATCCTGCCGGTCCAGTGTCGGCCGAAAGCCCCATGCCGGCACTTGTGGGCGTGGCGGCCACACTGTCGGTGGCGCTCTCCCTGCCGATGCCGTTCACATACCTGAAGTAAGTGCTACTGGGAGGAGTTGCGTACTTCGACCCGGTAATGGCCATGCCGTAGTAAGCCCCCTGGTCGGATTCAAGGAGGATGCGGCGCGTCTCGGACAGCGATTTCATGTACAGCCCGAACTCCGACATGCGGCCGGTGAGGGCCTCGGTCGCTTGACAGCATGGGTTGATGCTCTGCAACAGCCGCAGCGAGCGGAAGTTGAATGCAGCACCATCGCCGACAGTGGCCGTGCCCACCCCATTGTTGAAGAGCTGCCGCGTGCTGCCGTTGAACCGCATCGAGAAGGCGAAGGGCGACCCGATGGTCGCGGAGAAGCCGGGGTTCACGCCATTGCGCTCGATGAAGAACTGGTTGGTATTGCGCTGGTTGATGTTGCAGTTGGCCGCATTGCTCCAATCGGAGCTGTTCAGCAGGTCGTTGCCCAGGGACATGATGCGCCGGTTCCCGTTGCTGCCCTCATCGG
>JBEICT010000260.1:0-4530 GCA_040383865.1 Flavobacteriales bacterium
CATCCGCATTGCACAAGGTGAGGCCGAGGCCATCAAGCTGGTGACCGCCGCCATCCAGGGCAGCAAAGCCGACCCTGCGAACTACCTGATCGCCATGAAGTACATCCAGGCCTTGGAACAGATGACCTCTTCGAGCGAAGGCAACCGTACGGTGTTCATGCCTTACGAGGCCACAGGTGTTCTGAGCAGCCTGGGCGGAATTCGCGAGCTGCTGGGCGCTACCAAGCATTGATCACCACCCTTTCTCCTCGAACGCCCCAAGGTGCATTGCATCTTGGGGCGTTCGCTTTTCCTACCTCCTTTTCCCCGGTCCATCTTCATTGGGCGTCCAACCTGAGCGTGATACTAATTGCGTGCAGCTGCGACCGTTCGCTAGCTTCGAACAGTAACCTCGACCATGTCCCACCGCATCCTCCCCGCCCTGGCATTCCTGCTGCTCTGCCTGTCCGCAAGTTCGCAACGACCAGAAGGTTATTCGCGGGTCCGCATATGGACCGATGGACGGGCCGGTACCTTGGCTGATCTGGCCGCATTGGGCCTGGCCGTGGACCATGGCGAGGTCAAGGCAGGCGAATGCATCACCACCGATCTGTCCGCCACAGAGATCTCCATCGCGCGGGCCGCTGGTTTCACCTGCGACGTGCTGATCCCGGATGTGGGGAGTTTCTACCGCTCACGCAATACCGGAATCGGCGCGGCATCTACGAAGTCGGACCGGGAACTATGCCACGCTCCCGGAACAGTGGAGGTTCCTGAGAACTTCGAACTGGGTAGTATGGGGGGATACCTCACCTGGGAGGAACTGCTGGCCAACCTCGATGCGATGCATGCTGCTTTTCCCGGTCTGATCAGCGCCAGGCAGGCCATTGGCACCACGCACGAAGGTCGTTCCTTGTACGTGGTGCGTATGTCCAATGCACCCGATATGGATCAGGACAAACCGGAAGTGCTTTACGATGCCTTGCACCACGCCCGTGAGCCGGCATCGCTCTCTCAGTTGATCTTCTACATGTGGCATTTGCTGGAGAACTATGGTTCTGATGAAGAGGTGACCTATTTGCTGAACAACCTGGAGCTCTACTTCGTGCCCTGCGTGAACCCCGATGGCTATGTGTACAACCAGACCACGGCACCTGAAGGCGGCGGCATGTGGAGGAAGAACCGGAGGGTGAACGGCGATGGCTCCTTCGGAGTGGACCTGAACCGCAACTACGGCCAGGGTTGGGGAACCGATGATTCTGGTTCATCACCCTTCACCGGCTCCGATGTGTACCGCGGCCCATCAGCATTCAGTGAGCCCGAGACCCAGGCCATGCGCGACCTCTGCAATGCACGTCAGTTCAGGATGGCGCTCAACTACCACACGTTCGGCAACCTGCTCATTTATCCTTGGGGCTACCAGCCCTCCTTTTACACACCCGATTCCGCAGTGTTCGTGGAACAAGGTGTTGTGCTCACCAAGGAGAACCGGTATCGCTTTGGCACGGCCGATCAAACGGTGAACTACGTGGTGAACGGTGGTTCGGATGATTGGATGTATGGCGAGCAGGTCACCAAGGACAAGATCTTCTCCATGACACCGGAGGCTGGACAGCAGGATGAAGGGTTCTGGCCGCCCGATTGGCGGATCACCGAGATCTGCCAGGTGAACGTGGGGCAGAACAAACGCTTGGCGCACCTGGCAGCGGTGTATGGCCGTCTGGATGATCGGACCGCTCCCATCTTCGCTGGAAGTGAGGGCCATATCCGCTTCGACCTGCAGCGCTTCGGTTTGGAGCAAGGGCCGCTCACTGTCTCCTTGGAAGGCCTTGAGCACGTTACTGCCGTTGGACAGCCCATCACTTACGCGGACCTCGACCTGCTGGAGCTCCGTACGGATTCCATCGCCATCTCCCTGGAACAAGGGCTCACCTCTGGAACCGCCTTCCGCTACGTGCTCTCGCTCAGCAACGGCCTTTATACATGGCGTGATACGATCACACGGGCGGCCGGCATTCCTGCAGTGGTGCTGGTCGACCAGGGCAATTCCCTGGCCAACTGGCAGGGAACGGGCTGGGGTATCGCGACGGATTCATGGACCAGTTCCCCATCGTGCATCAGCATACCGTCCTCGGGCAACTACCCTGACGGCGTCACGCAACGGATCACCCGCTCCCAAACGGTCGATCTGATCAACGCTTCTGCTGCCGTGCTCAGCTTCATGGCCCAATGGGATATTGAAGCCTATTATGATCAGGTGCAGGTGTTGGGGTCGGCGGATGGTGTCAACTGGACCCCGCTTTGCGGACGTTATACCAGGCCGGGCTCGGTCTATCAGGATGAAGGCCAGCCCGTGTACGATGGACAACAGCCCAATTGGGTGCGCGAGGAGATCGATCTGGGCGCTTTCCTCGGAGGTCCGTTCAGGTTGCGGTTCCAGTTGCAGAGCGATTGGGGCGGAAACTATCCGGGCTTCCGGTTCGACGACCTGACCGTTACGGTGAGCAATCCCAATACCACGGGAACCAATGGCGTAAGGCATTCCATGCCGCTATTGCGCATGATGCCCAATCCCACTTCAGGTCAAGTCTGGTTGACCGTGGGAACCTCCGCTCCCGCCCGTCTGGTGGTGCTCAACACGTTGGGAGAATTAGTGATCGACAAGGCGGTGCATGGCCAACTGGGCAGCTTCATGATGGACCTGTCCGATCTGGCTTCAGGCACATACATCTGTCGGTTGATGGTAGGCGATCGTCCTGTCGACACGCAGCGCTTGGTCCTTCTCGGATATTGAAGGCTCCTGATATTCAAGGGATTTTCCTCTATCTTTGTACCGTTCATCGACAGGTGGACAAGCCCCGAGCGCCCAACTTTCCCCGCTTTCAGTGACCGAAAGGTCCATGCGGAAGACCAGTCCAGGCGCCATCCCCAGCGGATCATTGCACGCCGGACCCGATCGAAGGGGCGAACCAACAAACACCTTAACGGGTGTGCTCCAAGGTCAATGGCTTGGGCACTCCGAACATCATCCGCACAGGGATCCCTGTGTACACGACCATGGAACGTACCACGTTCAACGACCTGGGGCTCATCGAGCCCATTCTGAAAGCCCTTCATGCCGAAGGCTACACACACCCCACCCCCATTCAGGAGCAGGCCATCCCGCACCTGATCAAGGGTCGCGACCTGCTCGGCTGCGCGCAGACCGGGACCGGCAAGACCGCCGCGTTCGCCATCCCCATCCTGCAGGAACTGCATGCCAGGGGACCGCAGACCAAGCGCGCCATCCGCACCTTGATCCTCACACCTACCCGCGAACTGGCCATCCAGATCGGCGAGAGCTTCTCAGCCTACGGACGCAATCTGCAGTTGAAGCACACGGTCATTTTCGGTGGCGTAGGACAAAAGCCTCAGACCGATGCCCTTCAGCGTGGAGTGGATATCGTGATCGCCACGCCCGGCCGCCTGCTCGACCTCATGGGTCAGGGCTTTGTTCACCTGAACGGGCTCGAAGTGTTCGTGCTCGATGAGGCCGATCGCATGCTCGACATGGGCTTCATTCACGATGTGAAGAAGGTCATCGCCAAGCTGCCTGCGAAGCGCCAGACGCTCTTCTTCAGCGCAACGATGCCACCCGAGATCGCCAAGCTGGCCAACAGCATCCTCACCGATCCCATCAAGGTGGACGTGGCGCCCGTCAGCAGCACGGCCGATACCATCGATCAACACCTCTATTATGTGGACCGGACCGACAAGAACAAGCTGCTCGTCCATCTCCTGCAAGGCGATACCATTCGCGAGGCCTTGATCTTCACCCGCACCAAGCACGGTGCGAACAAGGTGGCCAAATTGCTCACCCAGAACGGCTTCGCGGCCGAGGCCATCCATGGCAACAAGAGCCAGACCGCCCGGCAGAACGCCCTGAAGGCCTTCAAGGACGGCAAGCTTCGCGCCTTGGTGGCAACGGACATTGCCGCTCGTGGCATCGACATCGATGGATTGACCCACGTCATCAACTTCGATATCCCGAACATACCTGAAACGTATGTACACCGTATCGGACGCACCGGACGTGCAGGTGCATCGGGGCGTGCGCTCAGCTTCTGCGATCACGAGGAAAAGGCTTTCCTGCGTGATATCACGCGTCTGATCAAGCGCGACATTCCCGTGGTCGAGTCGCACGAGTTCGTCATGATCGGTGGCCCGAAGAAGGCTGAACCTGAAGTGCGCGAACCTCGTCAACCACGCGGTCCCGGACGTGGGAACCAACCACGCGGCCAGGGCCAAGGGCAACGGCGTGAGGGCGGAGCAGCCCCTTCAGGCCGCGGGCCTCGCCAAGGCGGTGGTCGCGACGGAAACCGTGGTCAGCAGGGTCGCGAACAACGCCCCCAGCAGCAACGAAGCGATCGTCCTGCCGGCCAGCGCAGTGAACGCCCCGCTCGTCAGAACGATGGCCGCGAACGGAACCGGAACGATCGTGCACCTCAACAGCGCACGGAACGTCCGCGTACCGATCGTCCACAACAGGAACGAACTGCCAACCCCGGACAG
>JBEICT010000261.1:0-4522 GCA_040383865.1 Flavobacteriales bacterium
CACAGCGGCGATCACGGGTTTGTTCAGGCGTTCCACATGGCTGAAGAGTTTCTTGTGGCCATCGGCGCTCAGGGCCTTGCCTTCCTCCACGCTGAAGTGCGCGAACTCCTTGATGTCGGCACCGGCCACAAAGGCCTTTGCCCCACTGCCGGTGATGATCAGCACGCGCACGCTGCGGTCCGTCTCCGCATCCTCCAGGGCCTGATCGAGCTCGGCGATGGTGGCGCGGTTCAGCGCGTTCAGCTGGTCCGGGCGGTTGATGGTGATGGTGCGGATGGCGCCTTCGTTGGCGATGAGGAGGTTCTGGTAGCTCATGGATCGGAAGGTCGGAGGATCAGCGAATGAGGTGACCGATCGACCTGGAAGCAAATGTATCGGCTAAGGCCGGAGCGGCAGCGCCACAAAGAACGTCGTGCCATCCCCTTCGACGCTCTCGAACCATACCTTTCCGCCAGCGCCTTCCACGATGCGCTGCACCATGGCGAGGCCCAGGCCCATGCCACTGCTCTTGGTGGTGAAGTTGGGTCGGAAGATGCGCTCGCGGTCGGCAGCGGCAATGCCGCTGCCGTTGTCGTGCACCTCGGCGATGGCGCGCCCCCCTTCCTGCCTTAACACCACCGTGATGCGCGGTGTTCGGCCTTCGGGGATGGACTGCTCGGCGTTCTTCAGCAGGTTGTTGAACACACGCAGCAGTTGTTCGCGGTCGGCACGGATGGGCAGCGGACCTGTGGAGACCCGCTCCAGTTCGAAGTGCTTCTCGACCGCCCCGATCAGGTCCAGCGCACCTTCGGCCACCTCAGCAAGATCGAGGTCCTGCTCCTGTGCCCGCGGCATCTGCGCGAAGTTGCTGAACTCGCTGGCGATGTTGCTGAGCGCATCGATCTGCTCCACCATGGCCTGGCTGAAGCGCTCCAACCGCTCGGCGGCGTCGGGTGCCTCAGGCCGCCACGTTCGCTGGAAGTGCTGGATACCGAGCTTCATGGGCGTAAGCGGGTTCTTGATCTCGTGAGCCACCTGCCGGGCCATTTCGCGCCAGGCGCTCTCGCGCTCACTGCGGGCCAGCTTTTCCGCGCTCTCACGCAGCTCGGCCACCTTTCGGTTGTACACTTCCACCAAGCGGCCCACTTCGTCGTCGCCATTGTAACGGATGGGTTCATTGGCGCCTTGCAGTGCCACTCGTCCCAAGGCATTTCGTAACAGGTCGAGCGGACGCGTGGTCCAATTGCTGATGAACACCGCCACCAGTACACTGAGCGCGAACATGAGCACGAAGAGGTTCACCACGGCCACCAGTACCGAGGACCTCTCCTCCTCTTGTTGTACCTGATCGGCGAACGAGGGAAGCGCGAGGTAGGCCATCACTGCACCACGACGATCGCGCAGTGGCATGTACGCCGTGCGGAAAGCGGCCTTGCCGATGTGCTCATGATGCACGAATGCGCTCGTTCCCTTGCGCACCAACTGCACGTACGCCACAGGGTCCATGCGGCGGCCAAGCAATCCGTTGTTGAACACCTGAGGACGGCTGGTGGCCAACAGGTCGCCGCGTGTGTCGTACAGCGTGATGTCGGTACGGAACACGTTGCCCGCACGGCCGAGCAGGCGATCGAGGTACAAGGCATGACGGTCGGTCAGCTCGCCCTCCCCGTCCAATCGCAGTTGCAGGTCGGCATGTACGGAACGGATGCGTTCAAGGATGTCCGCCTCAAAACGCAGGTTGTACTGCCGGGACAGCAGACGCTGTGTACCGATACCAAAGAACACCAGTCCGGTGGTACCAAAAAAGACCAGCGCCAGGCGCACCTTGGTGCCAATGCCCGGCACCCACACCCGTTCACGTCGGAGGAGGTGGTACAGGAAGTAGGCCAATGATAGCAGCACGCCGAAAAAGGCGAAGAGGTAACTGAACGAGGTGGCCTTGTCCAGCGGGCCCGGCATGGGCGACCCCATCACCAGCAGGGTGCCCTGCGCATCGCCTCGCGCCAGGAACTCCGAACGCCCCTCCTGGTACCATAGGAAACCATCGCCGGGCATGGTGCGGTGCCAATGCAACGGGTGGAAAACGGCACCCTGCTGTTCCACCAGTACACCACGTTCGTACCGGGCCTTGGTGTAGCGCTCACTGCGGCGCGCGAGGGGATCATCGCCGCTGAGCAGAAGCTCCGGGAAACCCGCGCCCTGCGAAACCGGACGTAGATGGAGCTCCACGATCAACTGCCCCGGCGACAGGCTGTCCACGGGCATCACCGCGACCCGGGCGTGGTAATAGGTGGTCTGGCCCGGGCGCTCCTCCATGATGAGGTCCGGCATATCGGCCACGCCGGGACCAATGCCGAACGCACTGGTGTCGGAGAGCAGGCTGCTCGGCGGGTCGGGGTCGGTGGAGCAGAGCACCTGGCCCGTGGTGTCGAAGGCGAACAGGCGGACATCATAGCGCTCCCAGTAACCACCGAAGTAGGGCTGACGGACCAGGCGGTCCAGATCGCTCGAACTGCAGCTCCTGTTGCCTGTGAGCAGGCCATAAAGCGCGGTATCCTTGCGGATCAGCGGTGCGGTCTCGCGGAACATGTACTCCACCACCGGATCCTCCCGGGAAGCCAACCGCTCCGCCAGGGCCTGTCGTTCGCGATGCTCTCGCTGATGGGTGTGGCGTGTGAGCAGGTGTGCGGTGGTACCCGCAAGAACGGCAAGGCCCAGTACGACGTGCAGGAAGCGCGGCATGCCCTGTGCCACACGCATTAGCACCAAAATGGGTATCAACGGCCAGAGGAAGACGATGGTATCGCGAACGCCGAGCAGGTGATGCCCCGCGATGGACAAGGCCATCATCGGGACACCCAAGACCCAGGGCAGCAACATGCCCTGCGCTCGTGCCATCGGCCCCAGCAAGGCATAGGCGACCATGGCCCATCCACCGAACATCAGGGCCATTCCGAACACGGCCACCAGGCCATGCATACCGAGCCCTTGCACGTGATAGAGGTCCAGTTCCACGCTGCTGTCCGCGACCAGGCCGATAATAAGCTGAGTGATCCAAGCAGCGTGGAGCAATACTACGGTCCAGTACACCACACGGACAGGACCCCTTGGTGCAACGGCATTCCTGATGGAACGCACCACGAACAAGGCCATGATGAACAGGAACAAGGCGTTCAGCACGAGGTCACCAAGGCTTGGGAAAACCATGGAGGTGGCATATACAGCGGGATCGAACAAGGGTATCCGACTGAACGGACCCACGGGCATATACCACAGCATGAAGGCCCTGAGGACCAAAGCACCCACAATGAACGTCAACACCGCCAGTACCGCACCGACCCTGTGGCGAACGCTCATGGCGGAACGCCACAAGGCTGCGAGCACGAGGAACGCTGCAGCAACGACCAGGCATAGCCGCAACCAGATCCATGCACCGAGCTCCTGTGCACCATCCATCCAGTTCACGGTGAACATCGGCGAGCCCTGTTCATCCTGTACCGCGATCCCACTTGGATCATCACCCACCACCTGGAGGCCCGAAGGTGCCTGAAGCGAAGGATGAAAGCCCCGCACAAGGAACCGGTTCTCGATGGGTGGCACGGACCACAGTTGCCGCATACCATGCACGGCGAGTTCACCAACTGTCACCGAGGCGTGCAGCCAACTCCCATCCCTTAGCTGAAGTAGCCCGATCGAATCATTGGAGAGCGTCGCGAGGTCAGCAGGCACATGGCCCGACCAACCCACCAGGCTGTCACGAAAAGCCACTACGAACAAGGTGCCCGTTCGCTCATCCACCTGCTCCAAGGCCGCAACGCGCTCAGTCATCCAGGCATCGGTCCCAAGCTCTGCACAGCGGCGTGCTTCATCGGCCGTGGACTTCTGCAGATCGGTACGTGCTTGCAGCACGGCCTTCCCCAATCGGCGCGCTTCGTGCTTCAGCGCTGCTTCCCCATCCGGCTGATCCACCCACAGGGAGAGCCCGAACGCCAACGTTCCCAGCAGGAGGTACAGAAGAGTGCGGCCCATTGTCATCAACGCCTCAAGGCTCGCGCCAAAGTACGGGTCCCTCGGATGTGCTTCCGCTTATGGGTTGCCAGCGAGCTCCACATCGAACAGGTCCGCCAGTTCCAGCTTCAGCCTGTTCTTCACCGCCTCGATGTCCAGCAGCCCGCCGAGCTCCTTGGCCATGCAGGTCACGCCCTTGTCGGTGATGCCGCAAGGCACGATGTTCTCGAAGTACGAGAGGTCCGTGTTCACGTTGAACGCGAAGCCGTGCATGGTGACCCACCGACTGGCGCGGATGCCGAAGGCGCAGATCTTCCGGGCCTTGAAGGGGTCCTCCCAGTCGAGCCACACGCCGGTGAGCCCTTCGATCCTGCCGGCCTTGATGCCGTAGAACTCGAGCGTGCCGATCACCGCCTCCTCCAGGGTGCGCAGGAAGCGGTGGATGTCCGTGAAGTGGTGATCCATGTCGAAGATCGGGTAGCCCACGATCTGCCCAGGGCCATGGTAAGTGATGTCACCGCCGCGGTCGATGGGG
>JBEICT010000262.1:0-4518 GCA_040383865.1 Flavobacteriales bacterium
GACCCGCTGCTGGGCCTGAGCTATACCGAGATCGCCGGACGCAGCCGCAGCATGCACAAGAGCCAGGGTTTTGGTGCGGCGGAAACGCGAGGGGAGATGCTGGAGTACCTCAAGTTCATCAAGGGCGACCGGCCCAAGACGAAGGACATCTTCGAGGGGATCGATATGACGTGGGGGAGGGTGAAGGGAGGCGAACTGGTCCAACAGCAGATCGAAAAGACGATCAAGGATTACTATGCCATACAGCCTGACGGAAGCCTCCCACAACTATCCAGCCTTCAACGCGAACTGAAGCGCTTGGAGCGTGAGAAGCTGGATGTATGGTGGTCACCGATCAAGTCACGTGATGTCGATCGCATCATTGCTGCGACGATGGGCCTGGTGGTCGAGGCCCTGTGCGATGAACCGTATCGCTCATCCGCCGATTCCATGGCCGTCACGTTCACAGCCCTGCAGCGCACGTATTCCCATCTTGAACTGCTGCATTTCATGGAACCGGACGTCGCAGAGATGAAGGTCGGAGAGGTACTTGCCATGAACGAAAAATGGGAACGCAAGCTCACCTATTTCCCTGGCGGATCACTCGTCCTGGACCAACCTCATTGGCTGTTGAAGCCACACACCGCCTTGTATGACCTCAGTGGTCCACCATACGCCTCTGTTGAGCCTGTCACGGACAACAGGGCACACTTCCATTACGCCTTGAGCGGCGAGAAGGGCGCAAGGGTGAATGATGAAACGCAAGTGATGCACAAATGGGTCGACCGCGTGGCCGGCGAGCGCATCCGCCCGGTGTACGTCACGCCCGTGGCCTCGGTGATCCCGAAGAGCGATGTGCTCATCGCCACAGGCGGCCCACAGACCATCACCGTGGAAGTGGAAGCGCTCACGGATAGCCTTTCAGGTGAGTTAAGCGTATTTCTGCCGGACGGCTGGAATATCTCAGTCGAAGACAAAATACATGTCGGTGGTCTTCCAGATGACTTCACAACCAAGGCGACCTCCATCCCTGCCTTCTTCTTACTGGAGTTGACCGCGGCCGAAGGAAGCTTCAGGACTAGCGTTTCCGTGCCTCTGACAAGACGCAATGAACGAGCATCATTCACTTTCGAGCTTGTTCCAACGAAGAACGCACGTGGAGGTGCCATGAAGTTCGCCTTCGTTGGACCCAAGGGAACCGCCGACCGCACGCTGCACGAGATCGACTACCCGCACATCATGCCGCAGGTGTACTACACGCCCGCCGAAGTGAAGCTGGTACCGCTGGAGGTCAGCACCACCGCCAGGCGCGTGGGCTACGTGAAGGGCGCGGGCGATGAGGTGCCGCAAGCGCTGGAACAACTGGGCGTGGTCGTGGAGTTCGTTGACGCTTCGACGGGCTCAGCGGGACAGCTCTCCTTGGAGGAACTGAAGAAGTACGATGCCATCGTCACCGGCATCCGCGCCTACAACGCCACCAAGGGCATGAAGGAGCTGCACCCGCTGCTGCTGCAATACGTGGAGCAGGGCGGCACGCTCATCGTGCAGTACAACACCACGCCGCGATTCTCCGTCTCCGGTGTGGAGGACTTCCAGATCGATCCCAGCACGCTCGGCCCCCACCCCTTCAAGATCACCCGCGACCGCGTGACCGTGGAGGAAGCACCGCCCACCTTCCTGGACCCGAAGCATCCGCTGCTCACCACACCCAATGCGATCACCGCGAAGGACTTCGAAGGCTGGGTGCAGGAACGCGGCCTCTACTTCGCCGGCGAGCTCGGCGACAAGTACACGCCGCTCATCGCCTGGAACGATCCCGGTGAGCAAGCACTGAACGGCGGCCTCATCACCTGCGACCATGGCCAAGGCCGCTTCATCTACACGGGCATCAGCTTCTTCCGGCAATTGCCAGCGGGGGTTCCGGGCGCGTATCGGTTGTTCGCGAACTTGATATCGCCGCGCACCGCGCGCTAGGCCATGCACGCTGGCACCCACGTTCCTGGCAGGCATCTGTACCGTCGACCCACTGGGTCGACTTACGGATCACCGGACAACGAAATGCACGGTAGACCCGGTGGGGCGACTACGCGATCATTCCAGCACACCTGTGCGAGGTCGACCCCGTGGGTCGACGCTACAGGTGCATTGATCAACGACCTAGCCTAGGACCGGAATGCACCCCCTCGACTGGCTCATCCTCCTCGGCACCCTTGGCTTCATCGTGGGCTATGGCGTGTGGAAAACGCGTGCCGGCAACACCAGCGCGGACTACCTGCGCGGCGGCGGCGATGAACGCTGGTGGGCCGTGGGGCTGAGCGTGATGGCCACGCAGGCCAGTGCGATCACCTTCCTCAGCACGCCGGGACAGGGCTACCTCGACGGCCTGGGCTTCGTGCAGTTCTACTTCGGGCTGCCGCTCGCGATCCTGGTGATCAACCGGGTGTTCATCCCGCTCTACTACAAGTGGAACGTATACACCGCCTACGAATTCATCGGCAAGCGCTTCGATGCGCGCACGCGGCTGCTCACGGCGGGGCTCTTCCTCATCCAGCGTGGGCTGGCGGCCGGCATCACCATTTATGCGCCGAGCATCATCCTCAGCAAGGTGCTGCACTGGCCGCTATCGTGGACCTGCGTCTTCATCGGCGCGCTGGTGATCCTCTACACCACCACCGGCGGTGCCAAGGCCGTGGGCGTGACGCACAAGCAGCAGATGGCCGTGATGTTCGGCGGGCTCTTCGTGGCCTTCGGGCTGGTGGTGTGGTACCTGCGCGAACACATCGGCTTCGTGGAGAGCCTGCAACTGGCCGGCGCCCTGGGCAAGACGGATGTCATCGACACCAGCTTCGACCCCTCGAACAAGTACACCCTGTGGAGCGGCCTCATCGGCGGCTTCTTCCTGCAGCTGGCCTACTTCGGCACCGACCAGAGCCAGGTGCAACGCTACCTCAGCGGCCAGAACGCCGACCAGGCCAAACGCGGCTTGTGGATGAACGCCCTGCTGAAGATCCCCATGCAGTTCTTCATCCTGCTCACGGGGGTGTTGGTGTTCGTGTTCTATCTGTTCAACCAAGCGCCGGTGCATTGGAACAGCGCGAACGTGGAGACGATGCGATCAGATGATCAGATGGTCAGACGATCAGATAATGGAAATGCCGACCTCCGATCATCCTCCGGCACCGTCGACCCTCTGGGTCGATCCTTGACTATTCTGGACCAACACGCCACCAACGCAGCAGCGATCGCCACCGCCGCCAACGCCTGGGTGACCGCCCACCGCGCCGGGCAGCCCACCGACAACGAGCAATTGACCACGGCGCTGGCCAAAGACACACAACTCCGCGAAGCCTACCGCGCCGATGTGAAGGCCACCCTGCCCGACGCCGAGGAGAACGACAAGGACTACATCTTCATCACCTTCATCATGGACCACCTGCCCATTGGGGTGATCGGGTTGCTGCTGGCGATGATCTTCAGTGCGGGCATGAGCAGCACCAGCGCCGAACTGAGCGCGTTGGCCACCACGAGTGTGGTGGACGTGGTGCGGAAGGAAAGAACGGACGGTGAGCAGGTGCGCGCCACCAAGTGGGCCACGGTGCTCTTCGGGCTGCTGGCACTGGGCTTCGCGGCGATCTTCTCGCTCTTCGAGAACCTGATCCAGGCGGTGAACATCCTGGGCTCGCTGTTCTACGGCACCATCCTGGGCATCTTCCTGGTGGCCTTCTTCCTGAAGCGGGTGCAGGGAACGGCGGTGTTCGTAGCGGCGCTGATCACCCAAGTACTGGTGCTTCTGCACTTCTATCTGGACCAATACAACGTGTTCGCTGTGGATGGCAAAGACCCGCTTGAACTGGCCTTCCTGTGGTACAACCTGCTTTCGCCGGGCATCTTGGTGGGGTTGGCCCTGATCTTCCAGCGCTTGTCCCCAGCTGCACCGAAGCATTGACCCCGACCAAACACCGCTCCGGATCGACGGAGCTCGTCATCGGAGTTCGGACTTCCAACAATGGCGGGGGGATCATCCGGAAGAATGAGGGCACGTAGGTGGGCATCCACTTCGGGAATGTTACATTTGTGTTCTCACACTGAAACCCCAACAAAACCCAACCTGATGAAGAAGACCTTACTCTTCGGACTTTTTGCAGGAGTTGCCACCATGGGCATGGCCCAGAAGAACGTGGGCACCGCCCGCCTGCTGGAACCCCTGCGCAACGACGGCAGCCGCGCCATAGACACGGTGTACATGAGCAGCCTGGACACCGGCAACCCCGCCATCTATGGCGTGACCGACAATGGTGGTTACATCATGGGTACGAACTCCTACGGCGACCAGGCCAAGGCCCAGCAGTTCCTGCTTGATGGCCCAGCTGGTGCCACCGAGATCCTGTTCTGGTTCGGTGCCAAAAGCGCGGCATCGGGCAGCGCCACCTCGACCATCAGCTGCAATCTGTATGCGCTGAACGGCCCCGGTGAGACCACTTCAGGTACGAGCAACTTCGCCCCTAACACGATCCTGGGGAGCGTTGTGTTGAACATCGC
>JBEICT010000263.1:0-4507 GCA_040383865.1 Flavobacteriales bacterium
AGGCCGAAGAGGTAAAGGGTCAGGCGGCGTTGGAGATCCATGGAATGCTCATGTGCGCATGTGCTCATTTGTTCATGTGCGCATGGCAGGTCCGACAAAGGTCGTGCGAACCGATGGTATGTTTCGAGCCATAGCAACGAGGGGCAGAACATGTGGGCATATGCCCATGGGGTCATGTGCGCATGTGGGCATGTGTTCATGGGCGCATGGAGGTCCGGCTGAGGTCGTGCGGACCGATGACAAGGAGTGGTCCGGGACGAGGCGAATGATGTTCAGCTCTTACGGCGCTTGGCCAAATGTTCTGCTTTTTGCTTCGCGATGGAGGTACTGAGGATCGCGTTGAAGAGCGGGAACAGCGCCTTCGTCCTGCGCAACAGTTCCAGATCGTGGGGGTAGTGGGCCTTAATGTGGCAGAGATCAAGGCGATAGTCCGTTTCATCGAGCTCTTGATGTGCCACTTTCATTTTGTTGATGAAGGCCTTCAGGCTTTGGGCTCCCTGGGCTTCGCGTACATGCGAACCAACGGAAGTGCCGCTTCGGAGGATCTGATCGGCAAAGACGGCGTTCTGTTTCACCAACACCTCTGCGTAGTCCATGACCCGGCTGGCCAGCTCGAAGGTCTCCTCCACCACGCGGTTCGGTCGTCTTGCACCGGGAACATATGTAACGCTCGGCTCGGATACTCCTTCCTCTTGAAAGGAAGCAAGCCACTCAATGGCATCAAAGTCGTTCATGTTCGTTCTCGTTTGCTGGTCTACCAAAACTAAGGGCCCTAAGTGCTTTTGAGCGCGTGTGCCTGGGTGTATAGGCAGCCCTAACAATAGAGTACCAGCAACGAGTGAGCACATGCCTGCCTTTCTCGTTTCAACACATGGTCCTGGCCCCTTGAAAAGCTCATCCGGAGCGTGCATTCATGAGCACATGAGCACATGCGCACATGCCCTAGAACGCCGCCAGCAAAATATCCAGGTCCTTGTAGGGCAGCTTGAAGGCCTCGCCAAGGATGGGGCTGGTAACGGTGCCGTTGTAGAGGTACACGCCGTGGCGCACGCCCAGGTCCTGTTTGATCAGGTCCTCGAAGCCGCCCACCTCGCCCATGTGCAAGAGCATGGGGCCGAAGATGTTGCTGAGCGCTGTGCTGGCGGTACGTGGCACCCGGCTGGCGATGTTGGGCACGCCGTAGTGCACCACACCATATTTCTTGAAAACGGGATCGGTGTGGGTGGTGACCTCGCTGGTCTCGAAACAGCCGCCTCGATCAATGCTGACGTCCACGATCACACTGCCGTTCTTCATGTCCTTCACCATCTCCTCGGTGACCACCATGGGGGTGCGGCCTTGTTCGGGACGCAAGGCACCAATGGCCACATCGGCATTGCGCAGGGCCTTCTTCAGTTCCTCGGGCTGCACCACGCTGGTCCACACGCGCTGGCCCAGATCGGTCTGCAGGCGACGCAGGCGGTAGATGCTCTTGTCGAACACCTTCACGCTGGCGCCCAGGCCAAGTGCAGCGCGGGTGGCGAACTCGCCCACGGTACCAGCGCCGATGATGACCACCTCGGCCGGCTCAACACCGCTGATGCCACCCAGCATAAGGCCCGGACCGCCCTTGTCGGCGCTGAGGTATTCGCTGGCGATCTGGATGGACGTGTTGCCCGCGATCTCGCCCATGGCGCGGATGATCGGGTAGATGCCCTCGCGGTCCTTGATGAAGTCCCAGGCCACGGCCGTCATGCGCTTCTCCATCATGCGCTTCAGGGTGTCCTTGGGCTGCACGGTGAGCTGCAGCGCGGAGATGAGGATCTGCTTGTGGCGCAGCATCTCGATCTCCTCGTGCGTGGGCGGGGCCACCTTCAGGATCAGATCGGCCTTGAACACCTCGGTGGGGCTGTCCACCACCATGGCACCGGCCTCGCTGTAGTCGCTGTCCTGCCACTGGGCGGGCTGTCCGGCGCCGCGCTCGATCACCACATCGTGCCCACGGCCCACCAGCACGGCCACCACGGCGGGCGTTAGCGGCACGCGGTGTTCCTGGAAGGTGATCTCCTTGGGGATACCGATGAAGAGGCTCTTCTTCCTGCGGCCCACTTCCATGACCTGTTCCTGGGGCAACATGGCCGACTGCCGGGCCAATTGTTTCAGCAGATCGGAGGAGGTGCTCATGGGGTGGTGGGTGAACCGCGAAGGTACTGAGCAGGATGCGAGCGGCGGCCCATGGCGACCTGCCCGCCATCGGACACCCCCTAACTAAAGTTCTATTGCAAGGCCGATGGGAAGCAGGCAGTTTTGCGGACGAACGAATACCTAACGCGATGACAAAAGCAAGCACCCCGTTGATGATCCTGTTGTGCAGCGTGCTCACCGGCCTGCAAGCGAACGCCCAAGGATTCAATTGGGCCAGCAGTGGCGGCGTAACAGGCATCGCCAACTCCTTCTCCGGCGCCCTGGACCTGGCGCGCGACCCGCAGGGGAACCTGTTCCTCTTCAACGATGGCAACACCCCGCAGCAATGCCAGGGCGATACGGTCCTCCCCAGCGGCGGACCCGGCAGCGTGAACGCCTTCGTACACAAGTTCAACAGCGCCGGCGAATTGCAGTGGATCCGTCCGGTGGGGCCGCAGTTCCAGCCCTTCAGCATCCGCGCCGACGAGGCAGGCAACGCCTACTTCCTGGGAAGGTCCTTGGTGAACACCATCATCGTGAACGACAGCACGCTGAACGTCACCGCAGCGCGCAACTACTTGCTCAAGTTCTCGCCTGAAGGCGAATTCGTTTGGGCGCACAACACCGGCATGCCCAGCACCGGTGGCCTGGGCCGCACCACCATGCTGCACTACGCCGACGGACGGCTCTACTTCCAGAGCGGCAACCTGGCCATGACCTGCATCGACACGGCGGGCAATGCCGTGGCCACCCTTGCCGCCACCTCCTACGTACCCCAGACCGCCTTCCCCAACCTGTGGTTCAAGAACGCAGTGAGCCTGAGCAATGGCGACGTGATCATTGCCGGTGAGCACCGCGGTGAGCTCGCCTTCGGTACCGAGCCAAGCCAGCCCGGCAACGCACAGGCCGCAGCCCTGAACCGCTACTTCTTTCTGCGTTGCAGCGCCGATCTGACCACCATCCACTGGTTCCGTTCCCACGGCAACTTCCTCGACCGCTCCATCCACAACATCCCACTGGAGGTGGACCCCGCCGACAACCTTTACGCCTGCGCCACGCTCGGCTTCAACACGCCGATCCAATTCGGTCCCGACCTGATCACCAATACCACCTTGGTCAACGGGATCGATGCGGTGCTGAAGATGGACGCCGAGGGCACCCCACTATGGATGCGTCAGCTCAACTCAACAGCCTCCACCTACGCCTACGGCCTCACATTGAAGGACGATGGCAATACCCTCTACCTCTGCGGCCAGCAATCCTCCTCCACCCTCACCTTCGGCAGCACGGTGATCACGGCATCGGAAACGGGCAAGGGCTTCATCGGGGAGATCAATGCGGAGGGCGACTACCTGACCGGCTTCCATACCGGCGAACCCGCGCAATTTCCGAACTCCCTGCAGAGCTTCGCCTTCGCACTTGTTGCCCAAGGCGATGGCCGCTACGTGGTGAGCGGTCTGCTGAACACACCCTCGCCGTGGGAACTGAGTTGCACCGGACGCATCGTGAACCGCGGCTTCTTCGTCACGGAGTTCACCGGTGTATCCGATGCCGTGCCTACACCGCAGATCAGCCAGGACGGTTCCACGCTCATCGCATCGCCTGCCTTTGATGGCACCATCCAATGGCTGCTCAACACCGAGATCATCGAAGGCGCCAACGGCCAGACCTACGAACCCACCGTGAACGGATCGTACAGCGTGATCTACACCAACGAGGACGGCTGCGTGGGTTCGGCCACTTCGGAGGTGCTGGTGGTCATCAACACCGGACTGGGCCTGAACAACGCACAGGAACACGACCTCCAGGCCTGGCCCAACCCCACCGAAGGGCAGCTGTTCCTGCGCGGTCTTTCATCCAACGGCACCGCACAGATCACCGTCATCGACGCCACGGGCCGATCCGTGGCCGCATTCACCAGCACGGGCAGCAGCACCACCATCCACATCGGGGCCTTGCAGAACGGTGTGTACTGGCTGCGCGCAACGCAAGGCAACACGCAGCAGGTGCTGCGCATCGTGAAGCAGTAAGGTCCGTTCTTACTACGCGCCCTCGGTAAGGGTAACGGTGCGCACGCCGTTGGCGGACTCCACCAGCGTCACGTGCAAGGTGCCCGGCGGCAGCAGGTCCGCCGCCAGCTCAGGCCACTCGATGAAGCAGTAGTGCCCGCTGTCCACGTACTCGGTGAAGCCGATGGCGTCGAGCTCCTCCGCGGCCTTCAGACGGTAGAGGTCGAAATGGTACACGGGCTCGCCGTTGGCCGCGCGGTACTCGTTCACCAGTGCGAAGCTGGGGCTGCTCATCGCATCCGCCACGCCCAGCACCTGGCCCATGGCCTTGATCA
>JBEICT010000264.1:0-4443 GCA_040383865.1 Flavobacteriales bacterium
AGGCCGATGGCGGCGTTGATCTCGCCGATGCGGAAGTTGGTGCCCATGATGGGGTGCTGCTCCATGCCGCGGTTGTTGCCGATGTGGTCGTGACCGTGGTCGGCGAACTGCTGCGCGGTGTCCCACAGCTGGTGGTCGTCGGTGATCACCACGCCGCCCTCACCGCAGGTGTTGATCTTGAAGAAGTCGTAGCTGAAGCTGCCCATGCGCCCGAAGGTGCCGAGCATCTTGCCCTTGTAGCTGCCGCCCAGGGCCTGCGCACTATCCTCGATGAGCTGGATGTTCTTCTCCTGGCACAGGGCCATGATCCCGTCCAGGTCGGCCGCGGCGCCGCACATGTGCACGAGCAGCACGGCCTTGGTCTTCGGGCTGATGACGGCACGGATGCCTTCGGCGCTCATGCACAGGGTATCGTCGATCTCGGCGAACACGGGCAGGGCACCGGCGAGCAGCACGGCTTCGATGGTGGCGATGTAGGTGAAGGGCGGAACGATGACCTCATCCCCGTAGCCCACACCGCACGCGGCCAGCATGGTGTTCACCGCGGTGCTGCCGCTGCTGACGGCCAGTCCGTACTTGGCCCCGCAGAACTTGGCCACTTCGGCCTCGAAATCCTTGGCCTTCCAGTGGCCCTGGCGTTGCGCATCGTGGTTGAAGCGGAACAGGACGCCGCTGTTGAGGACGTCCATCACTTCCTTCTTCTCCTCTTCTCCGAAAAGCTCTGTGCCGGGCATGGTATCACTGCGTGTTAAGGATCGCAAAGTTAACCGTCCCTACCCGTCATCCCTGACCAGCATCAGGGTCGGTGGGAGCTGCTCGACCTAGCTTCGTTCGCACGCATTACGGATCAGGAAAAACCACGGCCGCAAAGGCCGATAACCATAGAACGACATGAAACAGTTGGAAGGAAAAGTGGCCTTGGTGACGGGAGCGGGATCGGGGATCGGCGAGGCCGTTGCCCTTGTGCTTGCCCGGGAAGGTTCGAAAGTGGTGCTCACCGATGTGGACATGGCGGGCTGCGAACGCGTAGCCGGTGCCGTAAAGGCCATTGGTGCCGAAGCGATCACGGTGCGTAACGATGTATCGATGGCCAGCGAATGCGAAGCCGCTGTGTCTGCTGCGTTGAAGGCGTTCGGTCGCCTGGACATCGCGGTGAACAACGCCGGCATTGGCGGACCTGCAGCGCTCACCGGCGACTATCCACTGGACGGCTGGCACCAGGTGGTCAACACCAACCTGAACGGCGTTTTCTACGGTATGCGGTACCAGATACCGGCCATGCTGAAAAGCGGTGGCGGCAGTATCGTCAACATCGCCTCCATCCTGGGGCAGGTGGGTTTCGCCACGGCCAGTGCCTACGTGGCCGCCAAGCACGGCGTGGTGGGCCTGAGCAAGAACGCCGCCATGGAATACGCCGCACAGGGCATCCGCGTGAACAGCGTGGGTCCGGGCTTCATACGCACCCCGCTGCTGACCAAACACCTCACCGAGGAGCAACTGACGGGCATCGCTGCGCTGCACCCCATCGGACGGCTGGGCACATCGGAGGAAGTGGCCGAACTGGTCCTTTGGCTCGCGAGCGACAAGGCCAGCTTCGTTACCGGGGCTTACTACGCGGTGGATGGTGGGTACCTGACGCGCTGATACGTACTCCGGTCAAACGGTATGGCCGTGGATGATGGCCATCCCACGTATCGCCCCTGCATCGTTGTCCTTCATTGGGAACACTGATGAGTGATGGTACTCTTCCGAATGCACGCAAGCCACTCCGGGCCGACCACATCAACCGGCATGGCCTCAGGCACTTGCACTTCAAGGCCAACAGTATGGACCAAGGCCTGACGGCCCTTCCAGGGTAACTGCTGAACAAGAACGCCCCGCATCTTTCCGATACGGGGCGCTCATTGAACAGGTCCTATCAAGCCTTCACGGCCACTTTGGGGGCAGCGCTCAGGATCTCGGCGCTGGCTCCTTCCTTGTACTTATCGAAGTTCGTTACGAACTGCTTGGCGAGCTTGTCGGCCGTGCGGTCGTAATCGGCCTTATCCGCCCAAGTGCTGCGTGGGTCCAGGATCTCGGCGGGCACATTGGGGCAGCTGGTGGGATAGCTCACACCGAACACCGGGTGCTCCTTGTACTCCACCAGGTCCAGTTCGCCGCGCAGGGCAGCAGTGATCATGGCGCGGGTGAACTTCAGCTTCATACGCTCGCCGGTACCGTATGCACCTCCGCTCCAGCCCGTGTTCACCAGCCAGATACGGACGTTGTGCTGCTTCATCTTCTCACCGAGCATGTCGGCATACTTGGTGGGATGCAGCGGCAGGAACGCCTTGCCGAAGCAGGCCGAGAACGTGCTCTGGGGCTCGGTCACACCCGTTTCGGTACCTGCCACTTTCGCAGTGTAACCACTGATGAAGTGGTACATGGCCTGACCCGGGGTGAGCTTGCTGATAGGGGGCAGCACGCCATAGGCATCGCAGGTAAGGAAGAAGATGTTCCGGGGGTGCGTTCCCACGCTGGGCACAGCGATATTGTCGATGTGGTCGATCGGGTAGCTCACACGGGTGTTCTCCGTTTTCGAGCCGTCCTTGAAATCGACCTTGGTGGTGCCTTCCTCGAACACGATGTTCTCCAGGATGGCGCCGAACTTCACGGCATCCCAGATCTGGGGTTCCTTCTCAGCGCTCAGGTCGATGCACTTGGCATAGCATCCGCCCTCGAAGTTGAACACTCCCTTGTCGCTCCATCCGTGCTCATCGTCGCCGATCAGCTTGCGGTCGGGGTCGGCGCTGAGGGTCGTTTTCCCCGTACCGCTGAGGCCGAAGAACACGGCGGTATCACCATCGTGACCGATGTTGGCGCTGCAGTGCATGCTGAGCACGCCACGCTCCTGGGGCAGGACGTAGTTGAGCACGGTGAAGATGCCCTTCTTGATCTCGCCCGTGTAGCCCGTGCCGCCGATCAGGATCATCTTCTTGGTGAAGTTGATCACGGCGAAGTTGTGCTGGCGGGTACCATCAAGCACAGGGTCGGCTTGGAAACCGGGGGCATTGATGATGTGCCACTCGGGCTCGAACCCTTCAAGCTCGGCCATGGTGGGGCGCAGGAACATGTTGCCAGCGAACTGGGCGCTCCAAGGCTGTTCGGCCACCACACGGATGTTCAATTTGTAGGTGGGGTCTGCACAGGCATAGGCGTCCTTGATGTACACATCACGGTTCATCAGGTAGGCGCACATGCGGGCGTGAAGCGAATCGAACTTCGAAGGCTCGAAGGGGAAGTTGACATCGCCCCACCAAACGGTGTTCTCGGTCTTGGCGTCCTTCACGCAAAACTTGTCCTTGGGGCTGCGACCAGTGAACTCACCGGTCTCGATGGCCAGCGCTCCGCTATCGGCGAAAACGCCTTGGCCGTTGAGGATGGAATGTTCGACCAGTTCGGCCGGTTCAAGGTTCCAGTAGGCATCGCCCACGTTGCCAAGACCGATCTTCGACAGGTCGGCGTTCTTCGGTTTATGACCGAACTCGTTCATGATCCTTAAGGTTGTGAATGGGAGCGCAAAAGTACAGGGTGAGGGCAACCCGCAGCTAACGCCGGTCAGTTGGCTTCAAGGCGGTTATCAACAGCACGGCCCAGCCGACCATGAAGAGCAGTCCACCCAGCGGGGTGACCGGACCCACGACGCCACCCAGCCCCGGAGCACCTATTAATTCCCTGGTGCTCAATAGGTAAAGTGAACCGGAAAAGAGCACGGCCCCACCCAGGAAGGCACGGCAGGCCCAACGCATTGCACTTGGATCGAAGCGACCGGTCAGCGTGGAAAGGAGCAGGATCCCAAGAGCATGGATGAACTGGTATTCCACTCCGGTGCGCCATTGGGCCAATGCCTCGGGCGATAGCCGGGCCTTCAGTCCATGCGCCCCGAAAGCGCCGAATGCAACGGCAATGAGCATCAGGCCCGAGGCTACGGCGATCCACTTTCGTTCCATGGTGCAAAGGTGTGGAAAGGCGAAGCCCCCGGCACACGCCGAGGGCTTCGTTACGATCAGGTAAGCGGGCTTACTGCTTGCCCATCTTCTCCATTTCCTTCTCGAAGGTCTCCTTGAACTTCTCGTAGTCATAATCGATGCGGAGACGTTCATCCGTGCTGAGGCGCTCATTGTAGGCGGCCAGGAGTTCCTGGGCGCTCAGTTCGATGGCCACATAGCACTTGTAGTTGCCCGAGCTGTTCACCTTCATCATCTTCTCGCAGATGGTCTTGGTGCCGGTCAGCTTCTGGTCGACCACTTCGCGGGCCAGGGCCTCGTAACGCTCGCCCACTTCCTCGCGGTTGTTCATTTCGCGGCTGTTCACATAGTTGTCGATCACGGCCTTCACCTGTGTATTGATGGAGGCAGCGAGGTCGGCGCGGGCATTGCTCATGGCCTTCTTCTTGGCCGTGGC
>JBEICT010000265.1:0-4443 GCA_040383865.1 Flavobacteriales bacterium
ACTCTGTTTGTCCTTGTGATAGTATCTTGCTTTACTATAAATTTGAATGTAATTTCATGACTCCCTTTGTCTACCGACACATTTAATGGTAAACTAACTGTCTTTACAAAATCTGTCGTGTCGTATATTGGTTCAGTTGCTCCCAATGAAGACTGCTCTGGGTCGTCCTTGTCATAATAAACTATATATTTTTCTCCGTCTTCCATAAAGTAATAGTTGGACTTTGAAAGGCTACGGGTATATTTCTGTCCATTTACTGTGTAAGTCCAAGATATATTTTTAAGTCCTGAAGATATTGTTCCGATTGTTTGTTTGCCTGTCTTTTTACGTTGTCTGTATTTCCAATTGTCGAAAAGCGAAATTGAAACTAATACTACACATGCACCAAAAGCCAATAATGTCTTTGTCGTTTTATTCATCTATGTCGGTCTTTTAGCATGACGCACAACGGTTGATTTACGAACCTGTTTCGCATATCCCCCAGCTGCCGGTTGGATATGCGAACCTTGGTCGGTCGTCCCGGTGCCTCGCCATCCGCGTAGCTTCTGTTCCGAAGATAGGAGGAGCCGCGGGTTATGCCAAGCACCTGTCCCGTCGCCTTGGGGTGCTTGGGACCGATGCCCGCGTCCGGCTTCACCCGCAGGTCAGGCGTTGGTCCAGGTTGAGGCCACGGCCATGCAGCGTATCGCCTCGCTTAGTAGAAAGCGACCGGCCTATGCGTTCAAAAGTCGAACAGGTCGCCCAGAAGGCCCTTGCTCTTCTTCTTGCGGTGGTCGTATCCACCTGGATGGAAGCCCTTCTCCTCATGCCGGTCCTGTCGCGTCGGCTGGGCGGACCGTTCAATGATCTTGTCCAGTTCACCGCGATCAAGCCAGACGCCCCGGCATTTCGGGCAGTAGTCGATCTCCACGCCACTCCGTTCGGTCATCACCAAACTCACGCTGCAGGTCGGACAGTTCATCTTGTGTACATCTGTTGAGGACATTCCACTCAGCGCCCGAGCTTGCTGCTCGCGATCGAGTCGATCTTGGAGGTAGACCGGTGGATCAGCGAATCAAGTTGCTTGACCTTATCGCCCTCCACATTGATCAAGGAATCCAGGGATCGCACTTTGTCGAACTCTTTGTTCACCAGTGAATCCAAGGACTCCGTTCGCTTGAGAAGCATGTCCACCTTCTGGTCCATTTGTTCGCCCAGGTCCGAACACGAAGTGAGCAGACCCGTACAGGCAACCAGTGCGAGAACTCGAGCAGTGTTTTTCATCGTTCGAAAGTTAGCGAACAAAGGACGCAGGGCGGGTCGTGAGCTACGATGAGGTCCATCAGGTTCCGGTCGGCCTCCTTCCTGTATCAAACTCCCAGCGCACCAAGTTGTTCAGTCGGTCTGTGCAAGGCCGATCCCGCTTTGTGCCGGTACGTAAAGTAGGTCCAGGCTGACCTTTTTCGGTCCCTGTCTCGTGCTGAACATGCGCCGCCCGATACCTTCGCAGCGCAAGCCCCGGCCCTGTGAAGTCCCCTGCCCGCCATACCGTAACCGCCGCGCTGCCCTACGCCAACGGGCCGCTGCACATCGGCCACATCGCCGGGGCCTACCTGCCTGCGGACATCTACGTGCGAAGCCTTCGCCAACGAGGTAAGGACGTGCTCTTCGTTTGCGGCAGCGATGAGCATGGGGCGGCCATCACCATCCGCGCGATGAAGGAGGGCACCACCCCGCGCGCCATCGTGGACAAGTACCACGCGCTGATGAGCCAGGCGTTCAAGGACTTCGGCATCCATTTCGACATCTACCACCGCACCAGCAGCGAGCTGCACAAGGAGACCAGCCAGCAGTTCTTCCTGAAGCTGAACGAGAACGGCGCCTTCACCCAGCAGGAGGAGCAGCAGTACTACGACGAGGCCGCGAAGCAGTTCCTGGCGGACCGCTACATCATGGGCACCTGTCCCACCTGCGGGAACCCCGATGCGTACGGCGACCAGTGCGAGAAGTGCGGCAGCGCCCTGAGCCCGAAGGACCTGATCGAACCGCGCAGCACGCTCAGCGGTGCCAAGCCCGTGATGAAGCCCACCACGCACTGGTACTTGCCCATGGAGCGCAGCCAGCAATGGGTGGATGAATGGATCAACACCGGCATGCTCGACGGCGTGCAACACCACGACGCAGGCGAATGGAAGCCGCAGGTGCTGGGGCAGTGCAACAGCTGGTTGAAGGACGGCCTGCGTCCCCGCGCCATGACGCGCGACCTGGACTGGGGCGTGCCAGTGCCATTACCCGGTGCGGACGGCAAGGTGCTCTACGTGTGGCTCGATGCGCCCATCGGCTACATCAGCGCCACCAAGCATTGGGCCGCCCTTCGACAGGCCCAGGGTCAGCCCACCGATTGGGAGAAGTGGTGGAAAGCGGACGATACGCGCCTGGTGCAGTTCATCGGCAAGGACAACATCGTCTTCCACTGCATCATCTTCCCCATCCTGCTGAAGCTGCACGGCGGCTATGTGCTGCCGCAGAACGTGCCCGCGAACGAGTTCCTGAACCTCGAAGGCCGGAAGATCAGCACCAGCCGCAACTGGGCCGTGTGGCTGCACGAGTACATCGAGCGCTGGCCGGACCGCCAGGACGAACTGCGCTACGCGCTGGCCTCCATCATTCCGGAGTTCCGCGACAGCGAGTTCACGTGGAAGGACTTCCAGGACAAGAACAACAACGAGCTCGTCGCCATCCTCGGCAACTTCGTGCAGCGCGTGTTCGTGCTGTGCCACAAGTACTACGGCGGCAGTGCGCCTGCGGCCGGTGAGCGTACGGAGCAGGACATCGCGCTGTGGAGCGCCGTGCACGGCAGCGTGGAGGAGGTCGCGAAGCACATCGACCACTTCCGCTTCCGCGATGCATTGAGCAGTGCCATGAACGTGGCACGTGCCGGCAACAAGTACCTCAGCGACAACGAGCCGTGGAAGCTGGAGAAGACCGATCCGGCACGCACCCGCACCATCCTGGCCAACAGCCTGAACATCGCGGCCACGCTGAGCATCGTGCTGGAGCCCTTCCTGCCCCATACCGCACAGAAGCTGCGGCGGATGCTCGGCATCGGCGTATTGCCCTGGTCCGAGGCTTTCCGAAGTGACCTGGTGGGCGACGGACAGGCCCTCGCGAACGCCGAGCACCTCTTCAAGCCGATCACGGACGAGGCCATCGCCGCGGAGGTGGAACGCCTGCATGCCATGGCCCCGACCGAGGCTGCTCCTGTCGACGCAGCGGCTCCTGCCCCTATCCCTGCGGCCAAGCCGAACATCACCTTCGACGACTTCGCGAAGCTAGACCTGCGCGTGGGCACCATCACCGCCGCGGAGTGCGTGCCCAAGGCGGACAAGTTGCTGAAGCTCACCATCGACCTGGGCGAAGCCACGCCGCGCACCGTGGTGAGCGGCATCGCCATGCACTACGCGCCCGAGCAGCTGACCGGTCAGCAGGTGGTGCTGGTGGCCAACCTGGAACCCCGCAAGATGCGCGGTGTGGAGAGCCAGGGCATGGTGCTGATGGCTGAAGATGCAAATGGAAAATTGGTCTTTGTACAACCCATAGTGGAGACCAGGTCTGGTTCCGAAGTGCGGTAGATCTCCGCGAACGAAAAGAGCGGCCTCGCACCGCGAAGCCGCTCTTGAATAGCCCCTGAACGTGTGTTCAGCCTACAATGCCATCCTTCGGGTTGATACCATACTTGTTGGCTCCGGGTTCTCCATCCCTGGCATAAAGCACGATCAGCCAAATGGCACCGATAAGTGGGACAAGGGCGATCAGGATGAACCATCCGCTCTTGCCCACATCGTGCAAGCGGCGAACGGCAACACCCAAGCTTGGTAACAGGACGGCAAGGGCATACAGTCCGTAGATCGGTCCATATCCGATCATGGGGTCGGCTAGTCCTGCTACATTGTCCAAGACCGCCGCAGCTATGGAGAATACCAAGTTGAAAAGGACGAACATCCAGAACTCCTTGCGACGCGAACGCCCAGTGAATCCTACATAGTTCTTAAGAGCTTTCAGGTACCACTCCATGATTTTCGGGTATAGGTTACATCCTACTCATAAGGCTTTTCGGGATCGCCCTGTTTGTAGTGTGGTGCCAGCTCCACGGTACGGGAATGCTCCCGGACATAGGTTCAAGAAAAGCGATCCGGCCATGGTTGCCAGTATTCATGGCCGTGTTTTCGACCAAGGGGCCGAACTTGCACACCAACCCGTTGGTCCAACGTCGCAGTCCGCGCTTCCCGGCTACGGGATCCACTTGATGCTCGAGAAATCAGGCTTGCGTTTCTCAAGGAAAGCGTTTCGTCCTTCCTTGGCCTCTTCGGTCATATAGGCCAAGCGGGTCGCCTCACCGGCGAAGACCTGCTGGCCCACCATGCCGTCGTCCGTGAGGTTGAAGGCGAACTTGAGCATCTTGAT
>JBEICT010000266.1:0-4356 GCA_040383865.1 Flavobacteriales bacterium
CGCAAAGCACGATCAACAGGGTCCAAAGAGGGATGTAGTGCGTGGTATATTCCCACGTGTGGCCGATCAGGAAGCCTAGTGCGGGTTGATCCGCCCCTTGCAACAAGGTGGGCGCGCCTTGGGTGGTGGCATGGTACAGTCCGGCCTCATAGCCCGACGGCGGGAACAACAGCCTGCCGAACAAGCCCCAGGCCATCGTGGTGACAAGCAGAATGATGTGTGTTCCACGGTCGGCCGTACGATGCAGGAAGAAATAGGCCAGCACGAACAACGCGATCAGGACACCGACGGGATGTACGGTGACCACCAGAAAGAGCGCGAAGAACAAGGCCGGCAAGCGCCTCCAAGGCTTGTCCTGTGCATCCGTGCGATCGAGCAAAGCGGCCAGCAGGAACGGATAGCATAACAGGTAATTGGCCTCGAGCACGATGCCGTAGAACGTTAGCCGGGTGCATAATACTGCGGCAAGCGCCACCCCCATGGCGATCCATGGACGCCTGAGCACATGGGCGATCAGGATGAAGATGCCGTAGGGCACGAGCACATGGCCCAGCGATGCGCACTGCAGCAGGCTTTCCAAGGGAAGTCCCAGCAGCTTGAGGACCTTGACAAGTAACTGAGGAAAGATGGCCGCAAAACGATAGGCCTCCACTTCCACCCCGCTCTTCTGCACCCACTTGAAGATCTGGTAGGCCGAATCGACATGCACCACCCTCGCCTTCCAGTGTAGAAGGGAGAGCACGGCAAGGCCGATGAAAAGAAGATGGCCCACCAAGAGGACGGGAACCTGTCCCTTGTTCGCGTCCTCCCCCTTCATGGCCGCTGGATGATCAGGCGGGACGAGGGTGAGTTTCCGAACGAAATGAAATAGATGCCTTCCGGAAGGTCCATGGTCGCTTCCTGCTGGCCTGCGGCTATCCGGCCCTGCCATACCGATCGTCCCGATGGATCACGGACGCTCAGGACCCTTGGCGAGTTTGACGCGTCGAAATGGATGGTGCCTGTGGATGGGTTGGGGAAAATGAACGACACACTAGACAGGCCTAGATGGTCATCCATACTCACGGGATCGAATTCAATGATGACCTCATCGGATTCCGTAAATCCAACCTCATTCGTTCTCACAAGAAAGATGTCAGCCATTCCTGGTCCGTAGGAAAAGGTCGTCCCACAGAGAACATATCCGCCTTCTACACGGACCAAGGAAATGCCTGTGTCCTCAAGGCCTCCGCCTTGTGTTTGCCCAAGAATGAAATCGCCATTAGCGTTGTTGATCATCAGGAACATGTCACGACCACCAGCCCCACCTTGAGCAACATATCCGATCGATGCGAACCTGCCATCGGACAGTTCAAGATGTTGATAGCCATCCTGGTCATTGGTCTGCCCCCAGCTTCTCTGCCAGATCAGTTCACCATCGCTGTCGATCTTGAAATGATATTGCTCTATGACATCAGCAAAGCTCTGTGTTGTACCAACGATCGAATAGCCACCGTCCGCCGTTCTGATGATGTTCTTTGCCTCGTCATCCTCCTCGCCGCCATAGCTATTCCACCACACTACACTGCCTGACGAACTAATCAGAGTGACCAAGGCGTCCTTGCTGCCATCAGCCGTGCCGACGGACCCACAAACGATCATTGATCCATTGGGACCTGCCTCAACATCTCGGAACACTACTTCAAGGTCAGATGAGTATCTTTTTGTCCAAAGCGTGTCACCATTTTGATCCAATCGGAGGAGCCACCCTTCACCCACTGTTGACCAACTGTAGGTCGTGCCGACCGCAACAGCTTCTCCTTGCGGTTGTGGAGCAATAGCGGATAAAAAATCCCATCCCGGACCTCCGTGTGTGCTTTGCGCCAGCATCACACCGGACGCATCGGTTCTTACGATGAGGCCGTCATAGCCGTTCGCAGCTCCACCAGCATAGTTTCCAACGATGAACAGATCCCCCGCATCCGTTTCAAACAGGTCTTGAGGGTCTTCCAGATAAGCGGTGCCCAATAATGCCGACCAGAGCCTATTCCCTAGAAGGTCTATTTTCATTAGGTAGAGATCCGTTGAGCCTTGACCAAAGCTTCCTGTGGAGGCTAGTACCATCAACCCATTATCCTGGGTAACGATAACCTTCCTGGCACGGTCCACATCCAAACCACCATAAACCCTCTTCCATGTGGATTGCCCGATCGAACACTTCGCGATCATCAGGAATAAGGTCAAGGCCAGAAGGTCCTTCATCACGATACCTGAGCTTCTATGTTGTTTAATGAAGTTCATCGCGGGGGCGGCCTAACTTCGCGGCATGTCTCAATCGGCGGTCCGCAATTTCGTCATCTTTCTCGTATTTCTGGTACTCGTAGACCTATATGCCTACAAAGGCCTGAACACGGCGCTGGCCAATCATTCATTGACCCTGCGTCGCATCATCCGGTTCCTTTATTGGATCGTTTCCATCGGCATTCTGGGCCTTATGGTCTGGTCCGTGGTCAGCATGCAGGACCCCAAGGTTCGTCGTGACCACAGCCATATGTTCTCGTTGGTCGCGCTTTTCCTCCTGTTCTTCCTGCCCAAGCTGGTGATGGTGCTTTTCCATGGTCTGGACGATCTGCTACACCTAGGACGCTGGGCCTGGGCCAAATTGCTGCCCGGCAGCGTCGACACACCTGGCGAAGGGATCGATCGGATGCGGTTCCTCAGCCAACTGGGTCTGATCGTGGCCGCCATCCCGTTCACCGGGGTGCTCTACGGCGTGACCAAGGGCAGACGCAACTTCAATCTCGCACGGGTCCCTGTGCGCAGTTCCAGGCTCCCAGCCGCATTCAATGGCCTTCGCGTGGTACAGATCAGCGATATGCACCTCGGAAGCTATGGCGGTGACCTGAACATCGTACGGCACGGTGTGCAACTGATCAATGCAGAGAAACCCGATCTGATCGTGTTCACTGGAGATATGGTGAATGATTACGCGGAGGAGGCTGAACCTTTCGTGGAGGTCCTGCGTGGATTGGAAGCACGATTGGGTAAGTATTCCATTCTGGGGAACCATGACTATAGCGACTACCCGAAATGGGAAAGCCCGATGGCGAAAGCCTCGAACCTCGAGCGATTGAAGGCCATTCACGGTGAGATGGGCTTCAGGCTGTTGCTGGACGAACACGAGACCATAGAGGTGAGCAATGAACGTATCGGATTGCTTGGTGTGCAGAACTGGGGGCACCGCTTCCAGCAGTATGGTGATCTTGCCAAGACCATTGCCGGTTCAGAAAGTCTGCCTTTCAGGATCCTGTTGAGCCACGATCCAACACATTGGTCCCATCAGGTGCAAGGCACCGGTATAGACCTTACGTTGAGCGGCCATACGCACGGTGCTCAACTGGGGGTCAAATTGGGTAATAGCACGTACAGCCCTGCACAGTGGGTCTACAAGCACTGGGCCGGGCTTTATCACGAGGGCGAGCAACAATTGTATGTGAACCGCGGTTTTGGGTTCATCGGTTTCCCGGGCCGCGTGGGCATGCCACCGGAGATCACGGTGTTGGAGTTGATCAAGGTCTGACCCAGATTCCTGCAATCCTCAAACTGGGAACACCCCGGCCGCCAAAGCCACACAGCGGTCCAGTCGCTGCAGGTCCAACCCGGTCGCCAGGTCTCTGACCTCCAGGTCGTGCACGAAGAGCTCGGTCTGCAGGTTGCCCACCAGTTCATCCTCGGCCATCGGGCAACCACCATAGCCTTTTATGGCGCCATCAAAACGGCGGCACCCGCCGGTCCATGCGGCCTGTGTCTTCTCCTTCCAGTTGGTGGGGCTGCAGTGCAGATGGGCCCCGAACTCCACTTGCGGTAAAGCGGGGATCAAGGCACTGAACATGGATGTGATGTCCTCTGGACGGGCCACGCCCACCGTATCGCTCAGGGCAATGATGCGGACGCCTAGTTCCTTCACCAGTCGGTCGGTCCAATGCAGCGCCACCTCGGTGTTCCACGGATCACCGTAAGGATTGCCGAAGGCCATGCTGATGTACACCACCAATTCCTTCCCGGCGCTGGATGTGTTCTCTGCAATGCGTGCGATACGATCCCAACTACCTTCGATGCTCGTGTTGGTATTCCGTTGCTGGAAGGTCTCGCTGATACTGAACGGATAGCCCACATAGGTCACGATCTCCTGCTTCACGGCCTCTTCGGCGCCGCGCTCGTTGGCCACGATCACCAACAGTTTGCTCTTCGAACCCGTAAGGTCCAGCCGGGCCAGCACCTCTGCGGTATCGGCCAACTGCGGAATGGCCTTGGGGCTTACGAAACTGCCAATGTCGATGGTGTCGAAACCGACCTTGAGCAATTCGTTGAGGTAGC
>JBEICT010000267.1:0-4347 GCA_040383865.1 Flavobacteriales bacterium
ACCGTTCACGATGTACGTATACACTCCGGCGCTCATGGTGGCCGGGTCGATCATGCCGCCCACCACCGGCGAAGGCCCGCTCCACGCACCGCCGGCATCCGGCGTTCCGCCCAACTGTGCGAAGAGCGATGCGGGTGCATCCGAAGAACACAGTGCGATGGCTCCATTTGTACCTGCGTTCGGTGCTTGGTTGATGGCCACGGTGAGTGTGGCAAGATCGTTCGGACAGGGAGCCGTACCTGGTACCGTGTAGGTGTACACACCCTGAGGGTCGACGCCAGGGTCGAGGCCGCCACTCACGGGTGCACCACCGGGCGCGGTCCATGATCCCGAACCGCTGGGACTGCCACCGAGCTGCGTCACCATGACCACGGGTGCGCTCGTGTTGCAGAGCGTGATGCTCGCATCGTTTCCGGCGTTCGGCGGTGTGCCTTCCGTCACCGTTACGGTTGCCGTAGCATTCGGACAAGGCGCGGTGCCGTTCACGGTGTAGGTATAGACACCAGGGTTCATGGTCGTCGGGTCGTAGTTCCCCCCGACCACCGGTGAAGGCCCGCTCCATGTGCCCCCTGCTTGTGCGCTACCTCCCAGCAAGGCGAACATCGATTGCGCTGCATCGGTGCTGCACACCGCCATGCTCGATGAGGTGCCAGCATTCGGTAAGGGGTGGACGATGACGTTCACTGTACTGCTCTGCGGAGCACCGCAAGCACCGGCGCCGCCTACGGTGTAGGTGTACACTCCGGGAGGGTCCACGCCCGGTTGGAATGAACCACTATGCGCTCCTCCGCCGGGGGCTGTCCATGATCCGCCCGCCGTTGGTGTGCCTCCCAATTGGGTGAAGAGGGTTGTCGCACCGCCATTGCTGCATGCGGCCACGTTGGCACTGGTGCCGGGGTCCACCTGGTTGTCAACCGTTATGGTCACACAATCCGTGTTCGTACAGGATGGGTGTCCTGCCTGATAAACGGTGACACAGTACTGCGTGGTCCCGCTCACCGTCGCTGTGGGGTTCGCGATGTTCGGGTCGTTCAATCCGGCTGCAGGTGTCCAGCTATACACGAAACCGCCACCTGGGCAGTTGGCCACACCGCTCCATGCCAGGCCGCCGCCGGGTCCGGTGGGTGACGCGTACACCACTCCACCGGTGCTGTTGAACAGGGTGTACGACTGCTCCCCATTGTAAAGGCTGCCCGCCGTGTAGCTAAGCGAAATGGTGCTGCCTGTGGAAACGGTGATCGTCGTGCTTCCTTGAGAGCCGTTCGGCAAGGTCCACGATGATGGCACGCCGTTCACGTTCACGGTCACGTTCGATCCGTTCGATCCTCCGAACAGGCCGGTCCATCCATCGCCGAACGAATCATACAGCGTTAGTGTGTATGTACACGTGGTGGGGAAACCACCGCCTGTGATCGTAGCGCCCAACTGCACGGGTGTATTACACGTGGTCGCATCGGGTCCCGCGTTCACGAGTGGTCCGGGAATGATGTTCACCGTCAGCGTGGTGTCGTACGTGCAACCGAAGTTGTCGGTAACATGGTATACGTAGTTGTAGTTCCCTGGTGCTGGCGGCGTTACGCAGACCTGGTCGCAGTTCGCGGTCTGGCTCGTGATGTTCGGTCCGGTCCAGTAGCTGCTATCGCATTGCGCACCATAGGTGGGCGTGAACTCGATCAGGTCATCGAACAAGGAGGGGTTGAAGTCGATGTTCCAGTTGCAGATGAACCCATTATCCGAGGCCCACATGTCACAGACCTGTATGGTCCATGTGCCGTTCAGCTGCGAGCCCACCAGTCCGGATAGAGGGTTCAGGCTCTCGTATGTTCCAGAAGGCAATGTGCCAGTGGCATTGTCCGCCCAGGTGCCGTTCGTTGCCGTCGGGCTCCAGCAATAATTCAAGCAGGTGCCCTGTGCGTTCGGCGTAAGGTCATTGTCAACCGGAACGCCCAGGAATGTGGCACCACCACCTTGTTGGTGCATGGTCACGGTCTGCCCGGTGGGGCTGATGATGTTGACGATCAGATCACCCATGTAGGAGTGCTCCATTTCCAAGCAGATGGAGAGCAGTCCGTTCACATTGGTGAGCGTGGCTCCGGGAGGGAACTGGTCGTAGGTGATGTTGCTCTCGAAGCACTGGCCCACGATATCCGGCAGGAACACACCACTGCCGAGATCGGGGTTGGGTGTTTCGGTCCAGGTGGTGCCTTGCACCGCTCCGGTCAGACAAAGCGTCTCACCTGCGCAGCCCGTGAGCGTGCCACCTGTGCCATTGAAGGTGGGTTGTGTGCCCACGAGCACGAGCAGGTCCACTTGGTTGGTGCTGGCGCAGCCGTTGTTGTCGAACACTGTAAGCTGCGCCATGTAGCCACCGGGCTGCGAGTAGGTGTGGTTCACTATGACCGGCGCATTGTTCAGGATGGTGCCATCGCCGAAGTCCCAGCGGCGACTGGCGATACTGTTGCCTGCTGCGGCCGTGCTGGCCGAACTGTTGAACGTGACGCTTTCTCCCGGACAGATGCGTTGAGGGTTGGTGGCGCCATGTGTGGCCGTGGCCGTCGGGCGAATGCAAGGCTGATAGCAGGTAATGGTGGCGGCGAAAACACCCGTTCCAGTGTTGTTGCTGCGGAAGACAATGGTGAGGCAGCCCGTTGGATTACCCCCGCTCGCGCTCACGATCTGGCCTTGGCCGGCCGTGCCGGTCCAGTTGACGAGCTGCGGGGCGGCCGTGCTGTTACCATCGTAGATCGTCATGAAGTCGATCGGCGCAGCACCGCCAGTGCTCAGGTTGAAGGTCAGGAAGTTCAACGAAATGGCTCCGCCTGGCACATCGGGGCAGATGGTGTAGGTGTAGTTCTCGTTGTTGCCATAACCGCTTGCGCCTTGTCCACCGCTGTCCAGGAATGCACCGGCACAGGCGTTGGTGGTGCCATTGAAAATGGAATAAGCCTGGCCATGAGCAACACGCATGTTGAGAACGACCAGGATCAGGCAGGTCAATAGCTGCGCTAAACGAACGCTCGGTCGGCGGGCCATCGAAGAGGTCCTTGGCAGTTGGATGCCGCTTGTAGTGTCTTGTCCACCGGTCATTGGGTGGGTGCTCATGCTTTTCAGCGTCGGAAAATAGCCGTCGTCACTATTCGGCGATCCCTTGTGGCTGTCTTTTGGACGAACACCAGCAAATCACCCACGAACAGTCCATGAGGTGCTAAATGCAAAAGGGCCGATGGAGATCCACCGGCCCTTCTTGATCGGCTGCTCAGCTCATTGCAACAGGTTCACATGACCGTAGATGATCTTTTCCTTTTGTGTGGACTGCGAGCGCACGCTCAACCGCCAGTTGTAGATACCGGTGGGAAGCACCGCTCCTCCTTTGTTGTGGTCGGTCCCGTTCCAGGCGAGATAACGGTCGGTGGTGTTGAACACTTCCTTGCCCCAGCGGTCGAAGATGATGAGCTCGAACTCGTCCGTGGCAATATCATTCCCGCTTACGAAGAACAATTGGTTGTGTTCGTCGTCGTTGGGTGTGAACGTGTTGGGCACCCAGACCAGGAACTCATCCAGTACTTCCACCCAGGTGCGCAGGGTGTCCGAGCAGCCCAGTTCATTGGCCACCGCGAAAAGGACCGGGTAGATGCCGCTCGTTTCATTGGGGAATTCGATCACGGTATCCTGTGCGGTGCTGGTCCCGAACTCGTCAAAGTCCCAGTACCAGGAGACCGCATTCGGTATCGAAGTGTCCTCGAAATGGACCTCTGAGTTGTTGACGGTGGCCGGGCGAGGGCTGTAGTTCATGCTTGCAATGGGAACGGAGATCACACGGATCATTTGTGCGATGCTCGTGTCCGTAATGCATCCGTTCGGCCAGGTCACTTCAACACCTACGGTGTAGTTGCCGGCCACATTGTACACATGAATGGTATTCGCAGCGGCCACCAACGGTTGGCCATGGCCGAAATCCCATTCCACTTGGGCGCCACCGGTAGTGTCCGTTAGTGCAAAGCCCACCGTGAAGGGGGCGCATCCGAACACAGTATCGGCCACCAATTCCAAGGGCGGCGTTTGCAGGATCTCCAAAGGCGCACACGTGGTCAATGGCGGCGTTTCGCAACCATCGCTCAAGGTCATGCAAACCGTACCTGTCACCGGCAGGGTGAAGGTCGCCGTAGGGCTCGCTTGTGGGCCTTGCCCCCAGTCGTACTGATAGGCGCCATCACCGCCACTTACCCCCATCGCGTAGTAGTCCACGGGGATCCCGAAACATTCCGAATCGGGTTGGAGCGGGATGTACGATAGCGCGGGCAATACGGTCACGGTCACCTGTTCGCCGCCAATGACGCAGCCGTTGGC
>JBEICT010000268.1:0-4330 GCA_040383865.1 Flavobacteriales bacterium
CACGGCGTCGTAATGTCCATCCACGATATAGGTGAGGGCCTCGTCCACCAGTCCGGGCAGCCGGCCGATCACATTGGGAACCGTACTGCCCTGGTAGGTCACGTTCTGTTGGGAGGCCTGCAGCCCCGCCGTACCAAAGGCCAGCATCAGTGTGTCGCGAATGGCATTGATCCCCGCAGGCGCCGCAATGTGGTGCCGGGGTATGGCCACCTGGGCCAGCCGTTGCATCAACCGGTCCGGATCGATGGCATCCACCATGGTCTGGATGTCGGGAGCATACCCGTCCTCCGCTAGCACACGCACCATGAGGCCTGCAGGATCGCCATTTCCGTAATTCCATTGGATGATGTGCCCCGTGCCAGGTGCTACACCCGCACCCAGTATGCCGGTGGCGTTGGCCGTGTTCATCAGATAGGTGGTGCCACCATCGCTGGAGGCGGCGAACAACACGGAGCAAACGTCATTCTCCGGATCGGTCAGGGTGTACGTGATCGTCACGGTCTGCGCTCCTTCATCGAGGACCACATTGGTGATGTCCACAATGGGCGGCAGGTTCTGGGCCACCAGTGTGAAGCCGCACAAGCCGGTGAAGCACAGGAGAAGCGTACGCTGGATCATGGCGGAGGATGTTCCCGCCAAGATAGCAGTGACAGGTCAGCGCTTGGCGGTGGCCTCCTTGAACGCGGCGCTGGCGTTGCGCGTGAACTCGCTCAGTACCACACGGCCACTGATCGCCGCGCGATCGGCGAGCAGGGTGTCCCAATCCTCGGTGCCACGCCACATCACTCGCTTCAGTTCGGCCATGGCCTCGGGACTGTAGGCGGCCAGTTCGCGGGCGTGGGCGGCGATACGTTGGTCCAGCGCCTCGGTGGTGGCGAATACTTCGGCGTACATGCCGTGGGCCTCGCACCAAGCGGAGCTGCGACGCGTGGCCGGGGTGCTGCTCAGCAGACCGAAAAGACCGGTGCCCACCTTGCGTTCCACAGCGGGTCCCACTACGAAGGGGCCGATCCCGATGGCCAGCTCGCTGAGACGTGCACTGGCGCTTTCGTGCGCGTAAGCAATGTCCACTGCACAGGCCAGGCCCACGCCGCCGCCCACCGTGTGGCTGTGGATGCGCCCGATGACGAACACCGGTGCCTTGCGGATGGCGTTGATCACCAGTGCGAAACCACTGAAGAACTCGAGGCCCCGCTCGGCGCTGTCAATGGATACCAGTTCATCGAAGCTGGCTCCCGCACAGAATGCCTTGTCGCCATCGCTGCGCAGGATGATCACGCGCACCGAGGGGTCGTTGCCGGCATGGGTAATGGCCTGCGCCATGCCGCGCAGAACATGGCCGGGCAGGCTGTTGCTCTTGGGGTGGTGGAAGGTCACCGTGGCGATGCCGTCCTTTAGTTCGTGATTGACATATCCATCGTTCATGGAGCAGGACAATTGCCCCGGATCCTTTCCGGGAGTGGGTGTGATCGCTATCTCAGTGGCCGTGGCCGTGTTTGCGGCGCACCTTGGGAACACCGAACATCAGTGAGGTGAGCACGGGCACGAAGAAGATGGCCACGGTGAGCGCAGTGGTGATATGGTCGGCCGTATGGCTCACCATGAATTGGCTGAAGGGCAGGTCGGGCCGGTAGTGCTCCACAACGGAAACGGTGAGCTTCAGTCCGAGCACCAGGATCACCAGGAAGGCCGAGGTCTCCAGGAAGGGGAACTGCTCCATGAGGCGCACGAAGCCCTGGGCCACGTAACGCATGGCCAGAATGCCGATGAAGACTCCTGTCCAGATGAGCAATAGGTTCTCCGTAAAGGCCACCGCGGCGAACACATTGTCGATCGAAAAGGCCAGGTCCATCAGTTCCACCAGGATCACCGTGGACCAGAACGGGCCGATACGGTGCACCGTGTTCCGGTAGAACCAGTTGCTTTTTTTGTCCAGCAGGTCGTCTTGTTTGGTCTTGGTCTTCTTGCCTTTCCACCAGTCCCAGACCAGGTATAGCAGGTAGAGCCCACCCAGAGGCTTCAGCCACCAGATCTGGATGAGGATGGAAGCAAAGATCAGGCACACGCCACGGAAGAAGTAGGCTCCGATAATGCCGTACTTCAGCGCCCTTTTCCGCTGCTTCTCGGGCAGGTCCATCACCATGGTGGCCAGCACCGCCGCATTGTCCACGGAGAGCAGGCTTTCGATGATGATGAGGTTGACCACCACGGCGAGGCTGGCCATGGGGTTCTCCACGATCTGGTGCAGGTAGTCCATCATTGGGCACAAAGATCATCATCCAGTGGTGGCCCTCACCAGTCGTGCGGAACTTTCCCTGGTATTGGCTGGCCGGTTCTTGGTGAGGTCTTTCGCGTCAAGCGTGCATCCTGTGGTCAACGGGGCCTTATCTTGTTGGTCCTGCTCTTAACCTCATCCCAATGCATGGGCCGCATGCTTGGTGGTCATGGACGCATCGATAGGCTCACCGATAAGACAGGGCATACCATTCGCGACACGCCTCAAGCTGCTACTGCTGCGAGCGGGGGCTTCTCGAAGGGAACGGGCCTCACACGGTCGCGCAGGAAGGCGATCACTTCCTCGTCATTCTTGAAGTTGTTGCCCACATCCACAAAGCGCTCGGCCAGAAGGTCGTAGCGGTCACGTAGAAGGAGCACGAACACCTGCATGTAGTTCAGGCCGTCGAACACTACGGCCTTGTTCCTTCCGAACTCAGCGAGGTGTTCGCGGAAGTACCGGGGATGTTCGGTCCAGTGCAGCGTAGGCTCGATGTGGTGGCTTATATGGTAGCCATCGTTCCAACACTTGTGGTTGAATTTCACATTGATCACCGTGATGCTGTTGCGGTAATCGTTGCCTGGTTCATCGCGACAGATGAACGTATGCTGGACCCAGTTGCCTGCCATGGCCACCAGCCGAAAGGCCATGAACGGAAGGATGAAGGCCACCAGTGTGGCTTGCCAGTTCACGAAGCTCATGGCCACGCAGAACAGAATGAAGAGCATTTCGCCACGAATGGTCTCCCACGCCAGCTTGTTCCTGCGCACACCGAAGAGGTAGCGGATCAAGGTGTAGATACCCGTGAAGAGGAAGGTGATGTAGTACTTCAGGAAATCCTTGCCGGAATCGCGCTGGTAGGGCATCGTACTGCTCTCATCGGGCTCGAGATTGTTCTCCACATGGTGCATGCCGATGTGATGTGCCCGGTAGGTCTCTGGCGATTGCCCGAAGAAGGGCGCAAGCACCCAGGGCAGATAGTGGTTCATGAACTCGTATTCCTTCCTGAAGAACCTCCGATGCGTGGTGCAGTGCAGCATCAGGCCGAAGGGTCCCTTGTAGGTGATGTTGTTGATGAAGAGATAGACCACGGCAATGATCCACCAGAGCCACGTGGGCACGAAGGGCATGTACAGTAGCACGGCCAACGGGATCAACGTGAAGGTGACCTTCAGGCCGAGATAGATGAAGGGCAGGTCTCGCGGGTCATTGATGAACTGAACGAAGAACCGGTCCAAGGCGGTGGTGACCGGTCGCGCTTTTTCCGGATCGGTCTGGGTCGTGAAGTGCAGCATACGCTGCCAAGGTGAGGCTTAGGTTCGGTTCCCGCAAACGAACATTCCGCGCATCTTGGGTCCGGTCATTGGCTTTGGTGGCCCCGACCGCCATTGGACCATGCCTTGGGGCTGGTCGTTCCGGTCAGGGTCCAAAGCTTGTTGGAGGCGAACTGCAGCATGGTGCATGCCTGGCGTTGCAGGCCGGTCAAGCCGGTCCGCAAGCTCATCGCGAAGTTGCTGTCGTGGCGGGGCGCTGGAGGGCCCGAGGACCGGTGAACGCTACAGGGTCGGAAGGCGCAGAGGTCACTGCACCAGGACCATGCGTCGTGCAATGCGGCCTTCGGCGCCCAGTGCTTCCACCCAGACCATGCTGGTCCCAGTGGGCAGTTGGCCCTGGTCCAAGGTGAGCACGCGCTCGTCGCCATCGGACATGGGCGCATCAAGGAGCAACAGCAGGCGTCGGCCTGTGGCGTCCACTACGTATACGGTGACCTGTTGTGATGCACGGCTTTGCACCCGGATGGTACCCGATACGATCACGGGGTTCGGGGAGATCACGATCTCCACCAGACCTCCACCGACAAGGCTGTCCGTGGGAGCGGGTGCGCAGGCGCCCGGCATACAACCATGGGCAAGGTGGGCAGGAACAGCGTTCTCGCTGATGCGGATGGTATGTGCATTGTCCGGGTTGCCTGGTGGAATGTGGCACACCAGCACCTTGTTGTTGTTGTTCCCACAACGCACATCAAACACGTTCACGAACACGGGATCCATCGCC
>JBEICT010000269.1:0-4277 GCA_040383865.1 Flavobacteriales bacterium
GGCCTCGGCGAAGGCTTTGGCCTTTTCGGCCACAGCGGCATCGAAGCTGAGGGTGAGCTTGGCGTCCATGGGGGTCAGGTTTATACGGCAAACATAATCAATTCACACGTAAAATCAAGAACAAGTCGACCCCTCACTGAATGGTGCTGATATCCAACCGCTCACTATCCAGGCAAGCCCTTCCTTCTGCGTATCATTCGCCATAGCGAAAGCGTGGCTACAACAAGGAACGGAAGCCCTGTGATCAACGGAAGACCAAGGCCTTTGCTCGGAAGGGTCAAATGAAAAGCGATCAATCCCGCTAACATGAAAGGCAAAGAGATGGACAGGATCCAGCATGCAGCACCTATGGATCTTCCACTCTGAACGATGGCCAACAGCGCCATCAAATGCCCAATAAGCAGAAAGCCTGCAACCAGTTGCCATTCCAAGTCGATCTCTCCTCCTTGAAGCCAGATGCCTATGACGGCAACCTCAGAGAGTCCGGCAGGCACTATTCCATGCCCCCAGGAATAGCAGCAAAAAGCACTAAAGACGACAGATAGCGCAGAACTCCACCGTATCTGTTTCGCCGTCATGGGGATACAGGTCGTTCGCCCTCGGACGTTTCATCGCCTCATCCCCTGCATCGCCTGCATCTGGCGCATCATGTTCTGCATCTTGGTCTTGTCCCCCATCATCTTCATCATCTTGCGGGTGTCCTCGAACTGCTTCAGCAGCTTGTTCACCTCGGGCACGTTGGTGCCGCTGCCGTTGGCGATGCGCTGCCGGCGGCTGCCGTTGATCAGGGCGGGGTTCTGCCGCTCCTCGGGGGTCATGCTGCGGATGATGGCCTCGATGTGCTTGAAGGCATCGTCCGGGATGTCCAGGTTCTTCAGGGCCTTGCCCACGCCGGGGATCATGCTCATCAGGTCCTTCATGTTCCCCATCTTCTTGATCTGCTGGATCTGCTCCAGGAAATCATCGAAGCCGAACTGGTCCTTGGCGATCTTCTTCTGCAGCTCGCGCGCCTGCTTCTCGTCGAATTGCTCCTGCGCGCGCTCCACCAGGCTCACCACGTCGCCCATGCCCAGGATGCGGCCGGCCATCCGTTCGGGATGGAACTCGTCGATGGCCTCCATCTTCTCACCGGTGCCGATGAACTTGATGGGCTTGTCCACCACGCTGCGGATGGAGAGGGCCGCACCGCCGCGGGTGTCGCCGTCCAGTTTGGTCAGTACCACGCCGTCGATGTCCAGGCGGTCGTTGAAGGCCTTGGCGGTGTTCACGGCGTCCTGGCCGGTCATGCTGTCCACCACGAAGAGGGTCTCGTGGGGCGCTATGGCCTTCTTCACGCGGGTGATCTCGTCCATCATCGCCTCGTCCACGGCCAGGCGGCCAGCGGTATCGATGATCACCACCGTGAATCCGTGGGTCTTGGCATGGGCCACCCCTTTTTGTGCGATGGATACCGGGTCCGTGTTCCCCCGATCGCTGAACACCACCACATCCAATTGCTTGCCGAGGGTTTCCAGCTGGTCGATGGCCGCGGGACGGTACACATCGCAGGCCACCAGCAGGGGCTTGCGGCCCTTTTTACGCAGGTAGGCGGCCAGCTTGCCGCTGAAGGTGGTCTTACCCGAACCCTGGAGACCGCTCATCAGGATCACGGTAGGGTTGCCGCTGAGGTTGATGGTGGCGCTGCGCCCACCCATCAGTTCGGCCAGCTCGTCGTGCGCCAGCTTGATCAGCAGTTGACCGGGGCTTACGGCGGTGAGCACGTTGGCACCCATGGCCTTGGCCTTCACCCGGTCGGTAAAGTCCTTGGCCGTCTTGAAGTTCACGTCAGCGTCCAACAGGGCACGGCGGACCTCCTTCATGGTCTCCGCCACGTTGATCTCCGTGATCTGGCCCTGGCCTTTCAGGACTTTGAAGGCACGCTCTAACTTGTCACTGAGGTTCTCGAACATCACACGTTCACTTGAAGGGCACGAAGGTAGGACGACGTCGGTCTCCCCGCAGCAGCGCGGGATCTTGAAGGCTCCGAAGCACGCTTCGCTTTCAAGCCTAAAAAGCACTTCGATGTAGGTCGAGATCGTACGATCCGGTGGCCTGTTGTAGGTGTTCGCGAAGAACACATGGAGGTCGAAGGAGTCCTCTTTCAGGGCTTCCGCCGCAGCAACGGCGGCTATTGTCGCGTTGGATCCATCCGTCGCGAGCCCCTCCGCGAACCCGCGACAGGCCTGTTCATCGAGGTTGTGGATGGGAGGCGCGATCGAAGACGATCCGTGCCGTACGTTCCGAGCTGGTGTAACCGACCGTCCAAGTGGAGCCCGGAACGGACAGATCCACCCAAATGGTGAGGATGGCCCAGAAGTGGGCGACGCATCCCAGAGCGATCAACAGACTTTAAAAACACATCCCCCCCAAGGTCCCTACCGCGAGGCTCATCTCGTTTCGTACCGCACGTTGAGCGTATGGAAGCGCCCGTACGTGAATTCGCCATCCGGAAAATGGTAGATGGCCTCTCCATATCCTGGCAATAGAACACCACTCACCACGCGATGATCCCGAGCCGGAGTGGAAAACCGGCACTTGACCATGGACCTGTCCTCACCGAGGTAGTACCGGTCATTGCTGATGAAGTTCACCAACCTGTCCTGTGCATCGAAGACCAGTTCGGCGCTGATGGCGAAACCCTTGTGCTTGAAAAGGGCTCGCGCCCGATGGTCGTTGATGGGCTCCCAGGTGATCCGCCGGTCGATCAGGGCACCGGGAGCGAACAGGCACAGATCGTTGAACCAGGTGACCGTCTCCGCGGTATCCAACTGCGGGCCGGTGATGTCGATCACGGAGAACAAACCGAGCACTTTGATCTGCATGTGCGCCGACCCATCGCCGTACCGGTGATAGCCCTTGGTAGGCAGACCCTTCATCGTGGCGTCCATCCAGAAGGCCCTTGTGGGTGGATCGAAGGTGTTCACCTGCGTCGTGGTGAAAGGCATCCACGGTCCGCCTTTGCTGCGGATATCGCCCTTGAATTCGATGCAGAGAGCACGCGGGATGGGCTTGCCCACCGCGCCAGATGCGCGCAAGAACCGTTGCACCGGCGAAGGCAGCGACGCCAGATCGCTTTCGCCGATCACACGCACGGGCAGTACACCGGCCGCTTCCTGGGCAGCAGCAATATCAGCCCGGTACTCCCCCCGGAACGACCACACTGCGGCACCGAACACGATGCCGACCAGGACCAGCACGTTCGCGATGGTACCGAAGCGCGCATCGTGCCAATGCAGCCCGATCAGTACCTGCGAAAGGATGACCGCGGCCAAGGCAGGCATCCACCAGCGATCGCTGTGGCGGAACATGAACAACGCAGCCACCACGAACAGGACCATGCACAATGCCCAAAGCAGGCCCATCGGGCGGCCGATCGGCCTGGTGAGCGCCTGTACCGCCGCCCAGTCGAACGCCTTGGCAAGACCCATCAGATGGATAAGACCATGCAAGACCAACAGCGTGAGCAATACCCATCGGATCATTGGACCAAGGTCCGGTCTTTTTCATGGCCGGGTTCTGATAATGGTCAGCTTGTGAGAACCACATCGGCAAGGAATGGGATCGGATCGATAAGGCCACTCCTGCAGTATGTCAGCGTGAGAGATCAAGATCGCAAATGACCTTGGGACCTTGGATGGTGGAGCGCCCTGGATCGGGATGAACTTCCATCGTGACCTGGACCAGTGCAGCACCATGCTATGAAACAGGCCAGTACCCATGCTGGAGCAGAACCCAAGGACCGCTCTCAGGAGGCATGCTGATGCGATGGACCCTGTCGCGTAGCTTTCCGGCGTGCGGATATCGACCCTCCTGGTGTCATGGTTCACGGCAGTAGCAACAACCGCTCAACTGCCCTATGCGGATCGCGGACTGCCGATACCATCGCGTGTGCGCGACCTTATCGTGCGCATGACACCCGAGGAGAAGTTCCGCCAGCTCTTCATGGTGATGGGCGAAGTGGGGAACGACAGCGCGCGCTACCGGAACGGCATCTTCGGGCTGCAACTGGATCGTGGCACCAACGCGCAAAACGCCACCCAACAGTTGATCGGCGGTGCCCAAGGCACTGCCGGCGCAGCCTTGCTCGAGCGCATCAACGCCCACCAGCGGTTCTTCCGCGAACGCACTCGACTGGGGATCCCCTTTATCCCTTACGAGGAAGCGCTCCATGGGCTGGTGCTGCCCGGGGCCACGGCCTTCCCGCAGAGCATCGCCCTGGCCGCCAGCTTCGACACCAC
>JBEICT010000270.1:0-4274 GCA_040383865.1 Flavobacteriales bacterium
CCTGATCCCGCGTGTGAAGAAGCAGCTGCCCAAGCGCGTACAGGCCCTCTTCGGCAAGGACATCGCCTACCACATCAATCCCACCGGCAAGTTCGTGATCGGTGGTCCGCATGGCGATACCGGCCTTACCGGCCGCAAGATCATTGTGGACACCTACGGCGGCAAGGGCGCCCACGGCGGTGGCGCCTTCAGTGGCAAGGACCCCAGCAAAGTGGACCGCAGCGCCGCCTACGCTGCCCGCCACGTGGCCAAGCACCTGGTGGCCGCCGGTGTGTGCGACGAGTGCTTGGTGCAGGTGGCCTATGCCATCGGTGTGGCCAAGCCTGTTGGCTTCTACGTGAACACCTACGGTACCAGTAAGGTGAAGCTCAGCGATGGCCAGATCGCCAAGGTGGTCTCGGGCCTGAAGGAGTTCGACATGCGCCCCTATTTCATTGAACAGCGCTTCGCCCTCCGCACGCCCATCTATAGCGAGACCGCCGCATACGGGCACATGGGCCGCGAGAGCAAGGTGGTGACCAAGAAGTTCAAGAACGCCGGCCAGGAGGCCACGGTGAAAGTGAAGCTCTTCCCTTGGGAGGAACTGAACGCCGTGGACGTGGTGAAGAAGGCTTTCAAGCTGTAACTGAATAAGTTGCGAGTCGCGAGTGACTAGAGGCGAGTCCGCCACCAGTAACTCGCGACTTAAATCAGGGGCCATAGTTCCAGATTCATCCGGGAGCTTGGGGGCCTCGGAACTTCCTCCCGACCGATCGTCACAGCTGTTTTCAACCCCAGTTTGTCAGTTCCGTTCGATCCGTTACATTTGCAGCCCATTTCCTGGAAAGATCATGTACGCCATTGTCGATATCGCCGGCCAGCAATACAAAGTGAAGCAGGCCCAAAAGCTGAAAGTGCACCGCCTCGAAGCCGAGGAGGGCAAGCACGTGGAGCTGGATAAAGTGCTGCTGGTGAGCGACGGCAAGACCGTTAGCGTTGGCACCCCCGTTGTGGAGGGCTTCCGCATCGCCGCCAAGGTGTTGAACCACGGCAAAGGCGATAAGGTACTGGTGTTCAAGAAGAAGCGCCGCAAGGGCTACCAGAAGATGAACGGCCACCGCCAGTACCTCACTGAGCTGTGGATCGAGGCCATCCTGGGCAAGGGCGAGAAGTTCGATGCCAGCAAGAGCAGCGCTCCCGCTCCCAAGGCCGTGAAAGTGGCCGAGCCCAAGGCCAAGAAGACCGCCGCCACGAAGGAGGCCGCACCCAAGAAGGCTGCTGCCAAGAAGGCCGCTCCCGCCAAGAAAGCCGCCCCGAAAAAGGCTGCCGCCAAGAAGGCCGCCCCCAAGAAGGACGACAAGTAAACCGATCGCAATACCGACCAGCCGGAGCGTTCCGGCGTGACACACCCCCAGAGCCATGGCACACAAGAAAGGTGAAGGCAGTACCCAGAACGGCCGCGAATCGCACTCGAAACGACTCGGTGTGAAGCTGTATGGCGGTCAAAAGGCCATCGCGGGCAACATCATCGTGCGCCAGCGCGGCACCCAGCACCACCCCGGCAAGAACGTGGGCATCGGTGTGGACCACACGCTGTTCGCCACCGCCGACGGCATTGTGAAGTTCCAGAAGAAGCGCGGCGACCGCAGCTACGTGAGCGTGGTGCCCGCCGAGAACTGAGCAACCCCCTCTTCCTCTTCGAAAGCCCCCGGTCATCGGGGGCTTTTTCGTTGCGTGCCCGCTACCTTTACCGCTTCAATACCGACCGAACTCCATGCTGGAACTGCCCTTTCTGCGCGCGAACCGTGACGAGGCCGAACAACGCCTGAACAAACGCAACATCGACGCCAAGGGGCTGCTGGACCGCGCCTTGGAACTGGATGAAGTGCGCCGTACCACGCAGACCGAACTGGATGGCCAGCTGGCCGAGCTGAACGGACTGAGCCGCACCATTGGCGACCTGATGAAGGCTGGCAAGAAGGACGAGGCCGAAGCCGCCAAAGGCCGCACCACCGCCCTGAAAGCCACCAGCCAGGACCTCCGCGAACGTCTGGAGGCCACGGAGAAAGCGCTGCACGACCACCTCTGCACAATTCCCAACGCACCCAATGCCCTGGTCCCCCTCGGCCGCACGCCAGAGGAGAACGTGACCGTGGTGCAGGAGGGCGAGATCCCCGTGCTGCACGCCGGCGCCAAGCCCCATTGGGAGCTGGGCGAGGAATATGGCTTCCTGCACATGGACCTCGGTGTGAAGATCACCGGGGCCGGGTTCCCGGTATACAGTGGGCAGGGCGCCAAGCTGCAACGGGCGCTCATCGCCTTCTTCCTGGACCGTGCCACGGCGGCTGGTTACCGCGAGATCATTCCGCCGCACCTGGTGAACGCGGCCAGCGCCTTCGCCACCGGACAGCTGCCCGATAAGGAGGGCCAGATGTACCACGCCACGGTGGACGACCTCTACCTCATCCCCACGGCCGAGGTGCCCATCACCAACCTCTACCGTGACGAGATCGTGGATGCCGACAAGCTGCCCGTGAAACTGGTGGGCTACACGCCATGTTTCCGCCGTGAGGCCGGCAGCTACGGGGCACACGTGCGCGGCCTGAACCGCGTGCACCAGTTCGACAAGGTGGAGATCGTGCGGGTGGAGAAGCCCGAGGACAGCTACGCCGCGTTGAACGACATGGTGGAGCACGTGAAGGGCCTGCTGCGCGACCTGGAGCTGCCTTACCGCCAACTGCTGCTCTGTGGTGGCGATATGGGCTTCGCCAGTGCCCTCACCTACGACATGGAGGTGTACAGCGCCGCCCAACAGCGTTGGTTGGAAGTGAGCAGCATCAGCAACTTCGAGACCTTCCAGAGCAACCGCCTGAAGCTGCGCTACCGCGGCGAGGACAAGAAGCCCCGCCTGGCCCACACACTGAACGGCAGCGCGCTGGCCCTGGCCCGCATTGTAGCAGCCCTGTTGGAGAACAACCAGACCCCCGAGGGTATCCGCATCCCCAAGGCACTGCAGCCCTACACGGGCTTCGCGATGATCACCAAATGATCCACGGCATACGGTGCACGGCCTGCTGCGCGTTGGCTTGGGGAGCCCTGGCCATGGGCTGCGCACCCGCCAAGCCCGACCCGGCCCAGCTGAGCACCGTGGACAGCCTGATCACCACCACCGCCGCCGCCCTGCTCACCCTGAACGAGCTGGACGCCGGTCGCTACCACCGCCTCGATTCCACCTACGAGGCCACGAGCAGCACATTCCGGGCACGTTTCAACGAAACGCTGGACCGCACCAGTGCCCGTGTGCTGGGCGACCAGTACCTGCTGCTGCGCGGTGCACGCAAGCTGGGTGACGACCACCTGCGTGTTACCACCGATCTGCGTTCCACCAGCGAACGCCTGCATGCCCTGCGCAACGACCTGGCCCAGGGCGCCATTGCCCCGGGAAAGGCCGGGAACCTCATTGACCGCGAACGCACTCAACACGCGGCCCTTACCGACGAGGTGTACCTTGTGATCGCCAATTACCGCGCCGTGCAACAGGCCTGGGACCGCCGCGATACGGTGGAACAATTGTTGTCAGCGCAGGCATTGTCCGCTCGTCCATGAAGCACCTCCTGCGCACCATCCTCATGCTGTTCGTGCTACTGCCCCTGGGCGCGGCCGCACAGCCCGGCACCGACGAACAGTTGGCCGCGCAGTACTTCCAGCAGGGCGACTACGAACGCGCGATCCTCTACTACGAGAAGCTCTACAAGCAGCAACCCACCGAGTATTACTACGAGCAACTGCTCAAGAGCCAATTGGGCCTGAACGATCTGGAGGCTGCGCAGAAACTGGTGAAGGACCGCATGCGCCGCAACGACGACGACCCGCGCTACCCCATCGACCTGGGAAGCGTGTTGAAGTTGGCCGGTCAATCGGAAAAGGCCTCGAAGGAGTTCGACAGGGCGTTGAAAATGATGCGGCCGGACCAGAACAGCGTGCGCACCGTGGCGAATGCCTTCACCCGGGTGAACGAACTGGACCTGGCCCTTGAAGCCTACGAACGTGGCCAACGCAGCGTGAAGGACGGCATGACCTTTCACTACGAGATCGCCAACCTGTACGCCGCCAAAGGCGATGTGCAGCGCATGGTGAACGCCTACCTCGATCTGCTGACGGTGAACGAGGGCTACATGCAGGCCGTGCAGAACGCCCTTTCACGCCACATGGACTTTGAAGTGGCGGACGATCGCAGCGAACTGCTACGCACGGAACTACTTCGCCGCATCCAGCGTTCTCCAGAGCAGAGCATC
>JBEICT010000271.1:0-4230 GCA_040383865.1 Flavobacteriales bacterium
CCCAGCTTGATGGTTGACCACGGGCCTTGATCAGCAAGTACGCGCAACCGTTCCATAGCCCCCGCAACGGTCTCCTTCACGTAGGGCGGCAAGGTCACCTCGCCGTACCCGGACACGCCGGCCTCCTCCAAACGGATGAACAAGGCATCGGTACCATCACGCATGCCGTGCGAAGTGCCGAAAGGGTGTTTGAACAGCAAGCGGTAAGGGCGGATCGATATGGTCAACGGCATGAGGGACGAAAGTATCCACGGCGAGGACAGGACCCATGTTCCCAATAATGCGTCCACGGGCGGACCGGCCATCTGATCCGGTCGCCAACCCGCTCCCCCTGGACCTCGATCCGGTTCAATGTACAAAGGTCTTCCTGATGGTCAGGACCATGCATTGGCTCACACTTCAGAACCATCAAGCACAAAAGCGCGTAGGAACGGTCGGGTGAATGCCCCCCATTCCCATGATGCGCTCGCTTCTCACCATATTGGCCATCGTCCTTTCGATGCTGACCGCCAGGGCCACGCACATGAGCGGTGGCGAGATCTACTGGGACTGCCTCGGCAACAACCAGTACCGCATCACCATGGTGATCTACCGTGATTGTGCCGGTATCAACGTGGATCCGAGCTACACGCTGCAGGTAACCAGTCCGTGCGGCAACACTACGTTGGTGGTGAGCACCCCCGGCGGACAGGAGATCTCGCAGCTCTGCAGCCAGCAATTACCCAATAGCACGTGCAACGGAGGCTCACTGCCAGGTATCCAGCAGTACATCTACACGGGCACCATCACCCTGCCTCCGTGCAACTTCTGGACGATCTCGTACACGAACATCTACCGGAACAATGCGATCGTTAACCTGCAGAACCCGGGTGCCCAACGCACGTACATCCGTGCCACCATCAACAATTCAGCAGTTCCCTGCAACGATTCGCCGCAGTTCACCAACACAGCGATCCCCTTCGTCTGTCTGGGCTTTCCGATCACCTACAGCTTCGGTGCCTTCGACCCCGAGTCGGACTCGCTCAGTTACCAGCTCATCAGCGCCATGGGCATCAATGGGACGCCGCTGGCCTATGTTTCGCCGAACACAGGAGCGTTACCCATTCCAGGCCTGACGCTCAACCCGGCCACGGGCCAGGTGAACTTCACCTTGAGCACCCAGGGCAACTGGGTGGTGGTGGTGCAAGTGAACCACTGGGTGAACGGCCAGATCGTGGGAACAGTGATGCGCGACATGCAGTTCGTGGCCTACCCCTGTACCAACGATCCGCCAGACCCCACTACCGGGGTGATCCAGAATGTGAGCGGCACGGCGCTGCAAACCGGGCCAAGGGCCATACGGGTCTGCGAGTCGGGAAGCTTCTGCTTCAGCATGCCCATCAGCGATCCGAACCTGCCGAACGTGCTGACCGCGTTCAGCAACATCCAGCAGAATTTGCCGGGGGCCACCTTCAGCTACACGGGCAGCAACCCCATCATGGCCACCGTGTGTTGGACCGCCCAGCCTGGTTCGTCCGGGTTCTACCCGTTCATCGTGAACGTGAACGATGGTGCCTGCCCCATTCCGGCGTTCCAGACATACGTCTATACGGTGACCGTGATCCCTGGGCTCTATGGCACCGTGGCGACCACCAATGAAAGCTGTGCGGGCACGGCCAATGGAACGGCTACGGCGAACATCACCGCAGGCACTGCACCTTTCCAATACCAATGGAGCAACGGGGCCACCACGCCCACCATGACCGCCGGTGCGGGCAACTACACGGTGATCATGACCGACGCCAATGGTTGTGTATCGCCGCCCATCAGCGCCACCATTGCAACAACAGGCCAGCCCAATGTGGCCAATGCCGGTCCCGACCAGGTCGGATGCGCAGGTAGCTTCCCTGTAGCGCTGAGCGGCAGTGTTGTCAACGCCACCGGAGGTGCTTGGAGCGGAGGTGCCGGGACCTTCAGCGGTAGCTGGCCGAACGTGGGTTACACACCCACGACCACCGAGATCGCTGCAGGTACGGTGACCCTGACCCTGACCACGACCGGTAACACCGGTTGTCCACCTGCGAGCGACCAAGTGGTACTGAACCTCCAGAACAGTTTCGCCAACGCCACCGTGACCCCCACGGATGCCTTGTGCTTCGGTACCGCCACGGGATCGGCGGTGTTCGCCCCCGCTCTGCCCGGTTTCACCTATGTCTGGAGCACCACGCCCGTGCAGACCACCTCCACGGCGACAGCCCTGTTGCCAGGCAGCTACTCGGTGACCGCAACGGATGCGTTGGGCTGTACCATCACGCTGAACACCACCATCGGCACCGCAGGCCCTGTATCCGTGGCCACCATTACCGCCACGGATGAGACCTGCGCTGGATCCGGGAACGGCTCCGCCACAGTGACCGCCACGGGAGGCACCACGCCCTACTCCTACGCATGGAGCAATGGTGCCATTACGCCTTCCATGACCGCCGGTGCTGGCACCTACTCCGTGAGCATCACCGATGCCAATGGCTGCGAACCCGCCACAGGCAGCATCATCATCAACACAGCGGCACAACCCAATCTGGCCAACGCCGGTCCGGACCTGATCGGATGCATTGGCAGCTTCCCCATTGCGCTGAACGGCAGTGTGACCAACGCTACTGGTGGCAATTGGAGCGGTGGTAGCGGCAGCTTCAGTGGTACCTGGCCCAACGTGAGCTACACGCCCAGCACGGCCGATATCACGGCGGGCAGTGTCACCCTCAATTTGGCCACCATCGGCAACACCAACTGCCCACAGGCCACGGACCAACTGGTACTGAACATCCCGAACAGCTTCGCGAACGCCACGGTTACACCTTCCGATGCGCTGTGCAATGGCACGGCTACGGGTTTGCGGCATTCACTCCTGCTCTGCCCGGCTTCACCTACGGTTGGAACACCACGCCGGTGCAGACCACGGCCACGGCCACTGGACTGGCGGCAGGCAACTACACGGTGACGGCCACGGACGGGGCTGGATGCACCACCACACTGACCACAACGGTGGGCCAACCCAGTGCGATCGCCTTGGCCAGCCTTACAGCCACCGATGAGACCTGTGCCGGCTTCGGTAACGGCTCCGCTGCGGCAAGTGCCTCGGGAGGTACCATGCCCTACGCCTATACCTGGAGCAACGGTGGAAACACTGCATCCATCGCTGCCGGCGCAGGCACCTACACGGTGAACATCACCGATGCCAATGGTTGTGCACCCGCCACGGGCAGCATCACCATCAACGCTGTGGCTCAGCCCAACCTGGCCAATGCAGGTCCTGACCTGATCGGCTGTGTTGGCAATTTCCCCCTTGTGTTGAGCGGTACCGTGACCAACGCTACGAGCGGCTCATGGTCCGGTGGTAGCGGCACCTTCAGTGGCAGCTGGCCCAACGTGAACTACTCGCCCAGCCTGGCTGATATCGCGGCCGGCAGTGTCACCCTCACCTTGTCCACCACCGGCAACACCGGCTGCCCACAGGCTGCGGACCAACTGGTGCTGAACATCCCGAACAGCTACGCGAACGCCACGGTGAGCCCCACTGATGCGATCTGCTTTGGCACCCCCACTGGATCGGCCGTGTTCGCCCCTGCCCTGCCCGGTGCCACCTATGTGTGGAGCACCACACCCGTGCAGACCGCCGCCACGGCCACCAACCTGATGCCCGGCAGCTACAACGTGACCGCGACCGATAGCTACGGATGCAGCATCACACTGAGCACCACCATCGGCCCGGTGGCGCCTGTGTCCATTGCATCGCTCACCGCTACCGACGAGAGCTGTGCCGGTTTCGGCAATGGAACTGCCACGGTGACCGCTACCGGTGGCACCATGCCCTACACCTACGCTTGGAGCAATGGTGGTAATACCGCTTCCATCACGGCGGGCGCAGGCACCTATTCCGTGAGCATTACCGATGCCAACGGATGTGCGCCGGCCACGGGCAGCATCACCATCAACGCCACTGGCCAACCCAATGCGGCCAATGCCGGTCCCGACCTGGTGGGATGCCTGAACAGCTATCCCATTGCCATCAATGGCAGCATTGTGAACGCCACCGGGGCCACGTGGACGGGTGGTCAAGGTTCCGTGGTGGGTAGTGGTGCAGCGATCCAGTACATGCCAACAACGGCCGAAGTGCTGGCGGGTGGCGTCACCCTTACCCTTACCACAACAGGCAACAGCACTTGCCCGCCGGCCTCGGACCAGGTCTTTGTC
>JBEICT010000272.1:0-4218 GCA_040383865.1 Flavobacteriales bacterium
CCCTGGAAATGTTCGGTGACGCCCAGGCCGTGGAAGCTCATGGCGTTGGGGGCACTGGCGTAGGCGATGGCGGCCTGGCGCACCAGCTCGCGGTCCACGCCGGTCTCGCGTTCCATGGCGGCGATGTCCACGCCCAGCACTTCCTTCTTGAAGCCTTCCCAGCCCTCGGTGCGCGTGTCGATGAACTCCTGCTTCACCAGTCCTTCGCGCACGATGTAGTGCATCATCATGTTCAGCAGGGCCACGTTGGTGCCGGGCCGCAGCTGCAGGTGGTACTTGGCGTAGCGGGCCAGCTCGGTGCGGCGCGGGTCGATCACAATGAGCGTCTTGCCCTTCATGATCTGCTGCTTCATCTTGGCCCCGGTCACCGGGTGCGCGTCGGTGGGGTTCGCGCCGATCACCATGATGGTATCGGTATGCTCCAGGTCGATGATGCTGTTCGTCGCCGCGCCGGTGCCGAAGGTCTTCTGCATGCCGAGGGCGGTGGGGCTATGGCACACCCGCGCGCAACTGTCGATGTTGTTGGTGCCGGCCTGCACGCGGAAGAACTTCTGCATGAGGTAGTTCTCCTCGTTGGGGCAGCGCGCGCTGCTGACGCCACCGATGGCATCGCCGCCGTGCTTCGCCACGATCTCCGCGAAGCGGTCCACGATGTAGTCGTAGGCCTCGTCCCAGGTGGCGGGGACCAGCTCTCCGTTCCGGCGGATCAGCGGTGTGCGCAGCCGTTCCGGATGGTCGTAGAAGTGGAAGGCATAGCGGCCCTTCAGGCAGGTGTGGCCCTGATTGGCTTCGGCGGAATAGGGTGCGGTGATGGCCACGACCTTCTTGTCCTTCACCTTCACTTCGAGGTTGCAACCCACACCGCAATAGGTGCATACGCTGCGCACCACTTCGTCGGCCTTCGTCTCCTTGCTCTTGAACACATCGGTGATGGCGCTGGGGGGGCAGGCCTGCGCGCAGGCGCCGCAGCTTACGCAGTCGCTGTCCTTGAAGCTCTCGTTGGTGCCCTTCACGATGTGGTTGTCGAATCCACGGCCGGCCATCGTCAGCACGAACTCGCCCTGCACCTCATCGCAGGCCCGCACGCACCGGTAGCAGCTGATGCAGGCGCTGAGGTCCGATACCATATAAGGATGGCTGCGGTCCACCGGTGTGTCGAGGTGGTTCTTCCCCTTGGGGTAGCGCACGCTGTCGATGTCGAAGCCGACCTGCTGGACCACGTTGTAGAGCTCGTTCGCCCCGTGGTCCTCGGTCTTCAGTCGCTCGGTATCGTAATCGGTGAGCACGAGCTCGATGATGTTCTTCCGCAGCCGCTCCATGCGCGGGCTGTTGGTGGTGAGGTACATGCCCTTGCCCACGGGCGTGTGGCAGCTCGCCATCACCTTGGTCGGGCCATCTTCTTGCAGCGCGACCTCCACCGAGCACACCCGGCAGCTGCCGAAGGGTTCCAGGTTCGGCGCGTCGCACAGCGTGGGCACCGGGTTGGGTCCGATGTGCCGGCGCATGAAGGCCAGCATGGTCTCATCCTTCTGAATGGGATAGGCCTTGCCATCAATGTAGGCGACATCGATGTCGGTGGTGGTGAGCGGAGTGGCCTCGGCTTTCGCTCGGGCATCGGGCATCCTGGTCATGGACGTGCGGGTTGACGTACGAAGATAGGAAGGGTGGTACCAGACCACCATGCGGTGCGGACCACTCGTTGGCTTCGTGCGTAGTCTATTTCGAACGGGCCTTCTGCACCTTCCCCTGCACCGTGCGCCCATTGGTGAGCACGATACGATAGAGGTAGACACCTTGGGCAAGCGCGCTCATATCGAGGGAGAGTGTCCTGTGGAAACGGGTCGTCAGGAGCTTTCGTCCGCTCAGGTCGAAAAGCGCGAGCTCCGCAACGGCGTCCGTGTTGAGCGTAATGCTGACCTGTTCATCGAACGGGTTCGGGTGGATGGAGACCGCAGGGCTGTCCTCGGACGCGCCGGTAAGGGACGTGGCCTGGTCGCAGGCACGGACCTGTTCCATCATGTTGTTCAAGCCCCATCTACTGGTCCTTCCCTGTAAGAAAAGGCCGTTGTCCGCATACTGGCAGGCCTGTCCGGCACTATCGGGGAACTCGATCACACCCAGATGGGTGTTCATGGCCGCATGGGCCACGTAGATCCTTCCATCAGGTGCGAGCTTCAAGCTGTACGGGTTCCCCGCCGTGGGGAACTCAGTGCGTGAACCGATGATCTCCGATAGGTCATTGGACGAAAGGTCGTACTGCAGGAGCCTCGCCGCGGCCGCAGATGCACTGAACCATTGACCCACGTAGAGCATGTTCCCGCTCGCAGAGAAGGAGGCGCCGTACAGGCCGCTCCCATTGCCGAGACCATCGTAAGCACCGTTCTCGGGCAGGGTCACCAGGTCGCTCAAGGTGCCTGTTGCATTGTTGAACGAGAAGAGCTCGATGTCCGGACTGTACAGTGTGACCGCCACCACCCGCGAGCCGTCGGGAGAGGCCTTCAATTCACCGACGGCATCAAATGCCGACGAGCCGAGGTCACTATGCACCTTGCCGATGTTGGAGACCACAGGAACGGTGGTGACCCCTGCAGAGGTCACCAGGAAGGCCAGGTAGGCATCGGTCCCGTACTCATGTCCCAGGACCCACACGTCCGTTCCGTTCGCATGCCGGATGGCGGTGATCTTCTCCGTGACGGGAGACGTGTAGAGGATGCTATCCGTGAACGCCATACCACCAGCGCCATCGTTCATGGTCATGTCCACGGCGTGGAAACGATAGCCCTGTCCGGAGAACGCCTGTACCTCTGAAGTGAAGATGTAGTAGATATGGTCGGACCCCGGTTTCTGAACGATGGTGACCTGGGTGATCGTGTTGCCGTTCGTGACCAATGACGATCCTGTCATGAGCTGGCCGTTACGGTCCCACACCTGCGCAGAGTTGGTGCAGAACAAGTACTCGCCTGTGGAGGCATCGGAGACCGTGGCACAACCTTCGTAGCCATTGATGGGCCCGTCCGTGAGTACCGCGACGCCGCAATCATCATCGAAATGAAGACCGCCACCATCATTGCCGAAGTACCAGGTGTCCGCCTGCCGTTGTCCCAAGCAAAGCATGGGAAGTAGACCGAACAACAGGTGGCAGAAGTGGGTCAATGTCGGCTTCATGCTGTGAAAACGGTCAGTACGGTTCTTATGCTTCCTGAAGAAGACAGCGAACACGTTCCGAACGTTGCTCGAGGATGATGGAGCGTTTTGTTGGCGGGCGACCGAGGCATGAGCGTTGCCGATGTCGGCCTGGGATCTTCGTGCGTTGGTCACAGCGGCCCAGCGAAGGGGATCGGAAGCTTGATGTACGAAGATAGAAGGGGTTGTGTGTTGCTGGCTGAACCGAATGGTACGGGTACCTTGTGCGACATGCGTTCATGGTCCCTGTTGATCGGCTGCCTGGGCGTGTTGATGTGCAATGCACAGCCCAGGGACACCACGGTGTTCCATCGCCCAAGCTACTGGCAACATCACGATGAGCTCACGCTGCTCGTTGGATATGCGCAGGGACGATACGGCGCGGTGGAGCTGGGTGTGGGCAGGAACATCTTCGGTATCATGCATCATCCATACGGCGTTGGCTATCACCTCGGCACCGAGGTGCGCGTTGATCGTCCCGGCCAGGTGGGGGTGAAGGTTGGAGCATATGTCACGGCCGGTTTCGCCATGGGCATGCAGCTCATTCAATACTTCGAAGGGAGCGAACAATGCACCGTCTTACGTCCCGAGATCGGCATCGGCGTCTTCAAGGCGAAGATGACCTATGCGTACAACGTTGGTGTTTCATCGGACCGCTTGTCGGGTATCAACACGCACATGCTCTGCCTGTCGTATGCGTTCCGCATCAAGCGGCTGAGGCCGGTGTCCACTGATAGTACAGCGCATTGATGATGCGATGAACGCACTGTTCATCGCGATGATGATGCATGTGCGAGCTCGACGACATCGTGATGATCGATCGCTTGCAGTGATCGATCCATGCGATCGATCGTTGATCGTTATCAACGCTTTCAACAATGGATGGTGAAAAGATCTTTGATGCACATGTTCATCGTGACCATGCATCGACCTACGTTTGTTCAAACTCCAAACACAATGGCAAAGAAAGCAGCACCGAAGAAAGCGACGAAGAAAGCCGCTCCGAAGAAGGCCACGAAGAAGGCCGCTCCGAAG
>JBEICT010000273.1:0-4170 GCA_040383865.1 Flavobacteriales bacterium
GGGGAATGCCGCGATCAAGCAGTTCAAAGCCCACCAGCTTGCGGGCGGTACCGTTGTCCTTCTGTGCCTTCAAGGTGGCTGAATCTACGAAGTCCTTGGTGAACTTGGTGATCCAGCCCAGGCCGGCCTCTATCGGTGAGGTCGTATCATCGATATCGTTGCCATAGAGGCAGAATCCCATTTCCAGGCGAAGGGTGTCGCGGCAGGCCAGGCCGGTCGGCTTGATACCGTGCGGCTCGCCGGCATCCATGATGGCCTGCCAGGCCTTTTCAGCCAGTGCATTGGGGATATACACCTCATATCCGCCAGCCCCTGTGTAGCCCGTGGTGGAGATCAGCACGAGGCCCACGCCTTTCATTTCGGCATACATCGCCGTGTAATAAGGCATGGCACTGATATCCTCTGTGAAGAAGCCCTTCAACGTATCGGTGGCCTTGGGCCCCTGCACGGCCACCAGGCTCATGTGGTCGCTGATGTTCTCCAACTGGGCATCGAACGTGTTCTGCGAATTGATCCAAGCCCAATCCTTCTCGATGTTGCTGGCGTTCACCACGAGCACGTAGTGGTGGTCGTCGCCATGCTGCATGCGGTATACGAGCAGGTCATCCACGATACCACCCTTGCCGTTGGGCAGGCAACTGTATTGCACCTTGCCTACCGTGAGCTTGGATGCATCGTTGCTGGTGACCTTCTGGATGAGGTCCAAGGCTCCCGGACCACGCACCAGGAACTCGCCCATGTGGCTCACGTCGAACATGCCAACGGCGTTGCGCACCGCATTGTGCTCATCGATGACGCCAGTGTACTGTACGGGCATCAGGTAGCCGGCAAAGGGGACCATTTTAGCCCCAAGGGTCTCATGAACGTGGGTGAGCGCGGTCTTCTTCAGGTCGGACATGTTCGGTCGTTTTCGTTTGTTGAGTGAGTTCCCGGAAGAGCCGGATATACACGTCCTTCCAAGCGTTCACTGAATATCGTTCCTCCACGGTGCGTCTTGCTTCGACGCCCAGTCGGGCGCGAAGTTCGGCATCCTCCACCAGTTGGACGAGGTGTGCCTCCAGGTCACGGGGTGAGGACGCCAGTAGACCGTTCACACCATGACGTACGATCACCTTGTTCACACCCACTTCAGCCAGTACCACGGCTTTGCCCATGCCCATGTACTGAAGGCCCTTGAAGCCACATTTCCCACGGCTCCATTCATTATCGGGCAGGGGCATGATGCCGATGTCGATGGGCGCCAGGTCCTCCACTTCCGTGGCGCTGTTCCAGCGGACATTCTCCACCTGAAGACCCTGTGCCTCGAACAAGCGATCACTGATCACCCGGAAAACCACCTTGTCGCCAAAGCGCTGCTGAACATTGCGGAGCGTGGGAACGGCGAGAGCCAGGTGCGCCACGCTGGTCAAACTACCGGTCCAGCCGATCGTTACGCGACCGTCAGACCGTGGCCGTTGCATCGGTTTGTACAGCGTAGTGTCGATCACTGTGGGAATGACGACCACGTTGGCATTGAAGGCGCGAGCATGCTCGGCCAGGTAGTCGTTACCGGCGATGACCAGATCGGCCATGGCGATGATCCGGTCCGTTTTTGAAGGGTCCTTCAGCCAGCTCAAACGCTTATTGGCCTCGCTCACATCCATATGCCAGATGGCATCGTCGAAATCGAAGACCAGATGCCGGCTCCGTCGACGTAGCGCCCGTTCGAAGAAGGTGCCGCGCGTGAGGAAGGCTTCCCGGTGAATGACCACGATGTCCTCCCGGCCCACTCGATAGACATCACGCAACCGCCGGAGGAACGCCTTTACCAGCAACAGAAGCTTCAGGAACAGCCGCCCCTTGCTGTACAGAACGCGGTCGCCCAGTTGCCCGAGCAGGTTGGCGTAGACCACCGTATGACCGTTCGCCTCGAAATGAGCGATGAACTGTTCGAGCCGGTAGCGCTGGCTCGGTGAACGATCGGGTCGGTGTGGTACGATGAAATGTATCCGGGGCATGCTGGGCCAGGTCCGACGTAAGCGGCAGCCAAAGTAAGCCGCATCGAAAATGCCTCAAGGCGCCGGCCGCATCCCGAACTTCACAACTTTGCAGCACTCATGTCCAGGCAGCGTCTGTTCCCCCGATGGGGTGTATTGGTGATCGATCTGGTGCAATGCCTGATCGCCCTGGCGGCGGCCTATCTGTTGCGGTTCAACTTCCAGGTACCGGCCCACGAGGTGGCCTTGCTACTGCCTGTGCTGCCCTTGTTCCTGGCCATCCGTCTCGGGTCGTTCCTGATCGCAGGTACACAACGCGTGATGGTGCGGCATACCAATACGGACGATGCCCGAAAGATCTTCCTGACCGTCCTGGGGGGATCCCTCGCCTTCGGTTTGGCCAGTGCCGTGCGCTATTGGGCGGTGGACCGGCTCTATTTCCTGCCCACATCGGTGATCGTGATCGATTTCCTGGGCACGGCGATGCTCCTGATCGGTTCACGCATCGCCTTCAAACTCCGCTACCTGCGAAGCAAAGGGGCCGGCAAGGACGTGGTCACGGTGGTCATACACGGTGCCGGTGAGGCCGGACTGATCACCAAGCGGACGCTGGAACGCGAAGGATCGGCCAACTACAAGGTGGTGGCCTTCGTGGACGACGACGAACGCCGCACCGGCAAGAGCCTTGAAGGCGTTCTGGTGCAACCGACAGCACGGTTGGAGGATCTGCTGGCCGCAGGGGAAGTGGACCAGGTGATCATTGCGATCCAACGACCGGACCCGGAGAACCGTCGGCGCGTGGTGGATGCCTGCATGGCGGCCAAGGTGCGGGTGCTAACGATACCGCCTGTAAGCGACTGGATCAATGGACAACTCAGCGCGGGCCAGATCCAAGAGGTGCGGATCGAGGACCTCCTGGGACGCCCGGTGATCCATCTGGACCAGGCTGAGGTGCGGTCGTTGTTCCAGGGAAAATGTGTGCTGGTGACCGGTGCCGCTGGTTCCATTGGGAGCGAACTGGCCCGCCAGTTGGCCCAATTGGGTGCTGCCGAGCTCGTACTGGTCGATCTGGCCGAGTCGGGTCTTTACGATGTGGAGATGGAGCTTCGTGGCAAGGGCTTGGGTGAACGTCTACGGGTCATCATCGCCGACGTACGCGACCGGGAAGGCATGCAGGCCGTGTTCGCCGCATACAGGCCCCAAGTGGTGTTCCATGCGGCCGCATACAAGCATGTGCCCCTCATGGAGGCGCAGCCCGCCGAGGCGGTTCACACCAACATCCTCGGAACACGCACCGTGGCCGAGCTGGCCTGCGCGAATGGCGTGGAGCGTTTCGTGCTCATCAGCACCGACAAGGCCGTGAACCCGACCAGTGTCATGGGGGCCAGCAAACGCGTGGCCGAGCAGGTGGTGAGCAGTTTGCGCAATGGTTGCTCCACCGCCTTTGTGACCACCCGGTTCGGCAACGTGCTTGGCAGCAGCGGTTCAGTGATCCCCTTGTTCCGCAAACAGATCGCGGCCGGAGGACCGGTAACGGTAACCCATCCGGAAGTGACCCGCTTCTTCATGACCATTCCCGAGGCATGCCGCCTGGTGCTGGAGGCAGCCACCATGGGCAAGGGCGGTGAGATCTATGTGTTCGACATGGGCGAACCGGTGCGCATTGCCGACCTCGCCGACAAGATGATCAGGCTCAGCGGATTGGAGCCTGGTCGTGATATCGAGGTGGCTTTCACAGGGTTGCGGCCGGGAGAAAAGCTGTATGAAGAGCTGCTCGCCACGGCCGAGAACACGCTGCCGACGCATCATCCGCGGATCCTGATCGGAAAGGTCCGTGATGGTGACCCGGAGAGCTTGCGGAACGGTCTGCGCGAACTGGAGCAAATGGTCCACCAGGGTGATGGCGGTTCCATGGTCAGGGTCATGAAACGTCTGGTGCCTGAATACCGGAGCCATAATTCGGCGTTCAGTAGCTTTGACTCCCCGCCGGAGAAGGCCTGAACACAGGGCGAAAGCGGGACCAGCAAATGACCAGGGACCGCAACTTGGAGATCGCCCGGCTCCAGAAGGAGATCGGGGGCTACATCGGCATGGGGCCGGACAGCCTGATGTTCAACTATGATGAGGAAGGCAAGCACACGAAGCTGCGTGTCATCACCTTGAACCCAAGGCACAACCAGAGCTTCCTGTTCCA
>JBEICT010000274.1:0-4151 GCA_040383865.1 Flavobacteriales bacterium
GTACGGGTCACTGTGGAGGAAGGTGGGCGCTTCCATTTCCGGAACGTCACCTTCACAGGCAACACCAAGCACACCGACAAGGAGCTCAACGAGATCCTCAACATCAAAAAAGGCGACATCTACAGCAAGAAGACGCTGGAGAGCAGGTTGTACATGAACCCCAGCGGGCGCGACATCAGTTCCCTGTACATGGATGATGGCTATCTCGCCTTTTACCCGGACCCGGTGGAAATGTTCGTTGAAGGGGACAGCATCGATCTGGACATCCGTATCCGGGAGGGGAAGCAATACCGCATCCGCAACATCATCATCAAGGGCAACACCAAGACCAACGAGCATGTGGTCCGGCGGGAGATCCGCACGAAACCCGGGCAGTTGTTCAGCCGGAGCGACATCATGCGCACGCAGCGCGAACTGTCGCAACTGGGCTATTTCAACCCCGAAACGCTGGGCGTGAACCCGATCCAGGACGCCCGCACCGGGACCGTGGACCTGGAATACACGGTGGAGGAAAAGCCCAGCGACCGGTTGGAACTGAGCGGTGGCTGGGGTGCAGGCCGACTGGTCCTGTCCCTGGGCCTTTCGTTCACCAACTTCTCGATGCGGAAGATCTTCGATGCCAAAGCGTGGCAGCCACTGCCATCGGGCGATGGCCAGACGCTGAACCTGCGGGCACAGACCAACGGGGCGTTCTTCCAGAGCTACAGCGTCAGTTTCATCGAGCCCTGGCTGGGCGGGCGCAAGGCCAATTCATTGAGCGTATCGGCCTATCACTCGGTGCAGACCAATGGTGCGCAGAAATACCTGGATACACCCACTGGTCAGATCCCGAACCCGTTGCGTAGCGCGCTGCTGATCTATGGCGTGACCGTGGGACTGGGCAAGCGGATCACCTGGCCCGATGATTATTTCATCCTGCGGAATACGCTTGGGTTCCAGAACTACAATCTACAGAACTTCACGGGTTCCCAAGGCCAGGTCTTCTTTGACTTCAGCACGGGCCAAAGCAATGTGCTCTCCTACACGTTCCAGTTGTCGCGGAACTCTGTGGACCAGCCCTTCTTCGCTCGATCGGGATCGGATGTGACCTACACCTTGAAGGCCACGCCCCCCTGGTCCGCCTTCCAGCCGGAGACCTACCGGGAGAACGTCTCCACGGGCAACGCACTATCACAATGGGCCGAGTTCTACAAAATGAAGTTCACCACCACGTGGTACAACAAGCTCACCAACAGCAAGAGCGGGCATAACCTGGTATTGATGACCCGGGCGGGCTATGGGTTCCTCAGTGCCTACAACTCCTCCACGGGCGACCCTTCCTTCGACCGCTTCTACATGGGCGGTGTGCCGATCACCGGCTTTGTGCTCGATGGCCGCGAGATCGTCAGCCTGCGCGGTTACGATGACTTCTCATTGTCGCCCCAAACAGGCAACTTCATGATCGGTAAATACACCACGGAACTGCGTTTCCCGGTCTCGCTGAACCCGCAGGCCACCATCTACACGTTGGGCTTCTTCGAAGCGGGGAACACGTGGGACGGACTCTCGGAATTCGACCCCTTCAAGATGTACCGGTCAGCGGGCATGGGACTCCGTTTGTTCCTGCCCATGTTCGGCCCCATGGGACTCGACTATGGCTGGCGCCTGGATGACGTTCCGGGCCGCCCGGGCATGGCACGCAGCCAGTTCCACTTCTCGATCGGCATAGATTTTGGCGAACTCTGATCCGGCAGGGCTATTTTCGACGCTCCCATGAAACGCACGCTCCCCCTTCTTCTTGTCCTGGTGGCCCTGTTCGCAGGTACTCGGCAAGTCCATGCCCAGCGGATCGCGTTCGTCAACACGAAATACATCCTGGAGCAGATGCCCGAGTACGGTGCCGCTCAAAAGGAACTGGACCGGCTCTCCAAACAGTGGCAGGAAGAGATCGACGAGCGCTACCAACAGATCAAGCGCTTGCGCGATGCCTACAACGCGGAAGCTATCCTGTTGACCGAGGAGATGAAGCGTTCCCGCATGGAGGAGATCGAGCGACGGGAGCGCGAGGCCAGGGACCTGCAAAAGAAGCGCTTCGGCCCGAACGGCGACCTGTTCAAGAAACGGCAGGAACTGATCCAGCCCATCCAGGACCGGGTTTACAACGCCATCAAGGAAGTGGCCGGAACCAGCTATATAGCGGTGTTCGATATCGGCGGCCAGAGCAGCAACCTGCTCTTCGCCAGCGAGAAGTACGACAAAAGCGACAGCGTGCTGCGAAAACTGGGCATCAGGCCCAGCAAGGAGGGCACCGGCGGTCGCGAGGACGAGGAATTCGGCCGTGACCCCTCGGAGGATGCCCCTCCCGGGACGGACGGCGGAACCCAACCTCCACCCGAAAACCGGGGCGGAGGAGGACAGGATATCAAGCAACCCAAGTGACGAACAACCCACCCATGAAATACGTGATCATTGCCCTGAGCTTCCTGCTCTGCACTGCACAGGATGCCCTGGCGCAACACCTGAAGATCGGACACATCGACCGCCAGAAGTTGATGTTGATGATGCCTGAACGCAAGGATGCGGAAACCACGATGCAGGCCTTTGCCAAGACCCTGGAGGACCGCTTGAAGGCCATGGGTGCCGAGTACCAGAGCATGGTGGCCAAGGCCCAGGCTGAAGCCCCCACCATGACGCAGACGCAAAAGGACATGGCCGTGCGCGAGATCCAAGAGCTGGAGCAACGCATCCAGGCCGCTCAGGAAAAGGCACAAGAGGACCTGGCCAAGCAGGAGGAGGAACTTTTGAAACCGATGGTGGACAGGGCCAACGCGGCGATCAAGGATGTGGCTGCCGCCAACAACTTCACCTACATTCTCGATATCAGCACGGGTTCCGTGCTGTACTTCGACAAGGGTGAGGACATCCTCGCCCTCGTGAAGGCCAAGCTCGGCATCCAATAGTCGACAGCGAGGATGACCGTGGTCCACGACGATCGGCCCATCGGTATCTTCGACTCAGGTATCGGAGGGCTCACTGTGGCTTCCGTCATTCGGCAGGCGCTCCCCTCGGAGCGCCTGCTCTATTTCGGCGATACGGCACACATGCCCTATGGCCAGCGTGATCTGGTCGAAGTGAGGCGGTTCAGTTCAGGGATCGTGCAGGCGCTGCGTGCCAAGGATTGTAAAATGGTGGTGATCGCCTGCAACACCGCATCGGCAGCAGCACTCTCCACGTTGCGCGAAGCCCATCCCGGGTTCCTATTCGTAGGGATGGAACCAGCGGTGAAACCCGCGGTGGAACACACGCGCACGGGCACGGTGGGCGTGATCGCCACCACGGCCACCTTCCAAAGCGAGCTCTACGCCAGTGTGGTGGAGCGATTTGCACAGGATGTGCAAGTGCTCCATCAACCCTGCCCAGGGCTGGTCAAGCAGATCGAAGCGGGTGAACTGGACACCCCGCTTACGGAGGCCCTGTTACGCGGCTGGTTGCAGCCCATGCTGGACAAACACATTGATGCCCTGGTACTGGGCTGCACGCATTACCCCATCGTACGCCCGTTGATCGAGCGGATCGTGGGCCCCGATGTCCGCATTGTGGACCCCGCCCCTGCTATCGCACGGCAGGTTCAGCGGTTGCTGGAAAGCCATGCGCTCACCGCTCCGCCAACAGCGAACGGCTCACTTGTCTGCTGGACGAGCGGGGAGCCCGCCACATTCCATATGCTACTGGAAAGGCTCGGCCTTGGCAACACCGACGTGCGCGCCGCTCATTGGGTCGGCGACGTGCTCAATCTTCCTTGAACCAGGAAGCATAAAGCCTGTAGTTCGCTGCGATCCGTTCGATCTCGTTCCGGGAAAGGTCCTCACCGACCTCGCGCACACGCTTTGCCGGAACGCCGGCCATGAGACTGCCGGGCGGGACCACGGTGTTCTGCAACACCACAGCACCTGCGGCGATCACGCTGCCCTCACCGACCACAGCGTTGTCCATGACGATGGCACCCATGCCTACCAACACCTTATCGTGTATGGTACAGCCGTGGACAATGGCATTGTGACCAATACTGACATCGTTCCCGATGGTGAGCGGTGCACGCTGGTAGGTGCAATGAAGCACGGCACCGTCCTGTATGTTCACGCGATCACCGATGCGGATGCTGTGCACATCAC
>JBEICT010000275.1:0-4141 GCA_040383865.1 Flavobacteriales bacterium
CGGAGTTGGCGAAGGCAACGCCACCGCTGAACTGGGCCCCTGCGCGGATCGCCAGCAGGGCCAGGGCGGCAAGGATGTGAAGGCGTTGTTTCATCGTGCGGAGCAGGTTCAATAGTTGCGGATGCCACGGCCGCCGACACTCCGGTCGCGCGCGTTGTTCGAAGGGCCGCCTTGGATCGCGTCACCCCGGGCGCTGATCTGGCGACCGTTCCAGTTGTTCCAGGCAGCTCCCCGGACTACGCCGCCACCACCGTTGCCTCCAGTTGGCGGCCACGCCGTGGTGTTGGCCGCACCGCCGGCGGTAAGGGACCCGTCGCCACTGGCCGCGGTGAATCCGCTGTAGTTGAAGCTCCATCCACCGATGGTCTGTTCATACACGTTGCCGGTCATGTCCATCACCCCGTAGAATGCGGCGCCGGCGGCAATGCGGGTGGTGGAAGCGGTCGAGGCAAAACCGCAACGCAGCGGTCCATGGGCGTTGTTGCCACTGCCGATGGCGCTCAGGCCCGGTCCGGTGGCGGTCGGCACTTCATCCGCCGCGCCGGGGTTCGACAACGCACCTGCGTTCGCCGCCGTAAGTGCCGTGGTGCTCCAGGCATGCTCATTGGCCAGCATGGTGGATGCAGGGCCCCGGCAGATCTTCTCGTATTCGAACTCGGTCATGGGACGCAGCGCCGCCCAATCGAGGTACGCGATGAGGTCGCTCCAGGCCAGCCAGTTGCAGGCGATGTTCTGGCCATCCGTGGCCTCATCGTACACCCCGTTGGCGTTGAGGTCGCAGCCGTACACCGCCGGCTCGCTGTTGGGCAGGCCGGACATGGCGATGCGGATGCCGTTGCGGCTGGTCGGTGTGGTGGCGGTAAGGGCATAGGTTCCTGAAGCACTGTTGGGCGGTTGCGCCGTGCGGGCCACCTGCTGGGTGAAGGTGAGGCAGTTGAGGAAACCCACGTATTGATCCTGGCTCACCTCGTACTTCATGCTGTAGAAGCGGTTCACGCCGAGGGGAAAGGTGCCCGGGAGGGGTGCCGAGGAGCCCGTACCACCGTTCCAACACACGTAGTTAGAGCCTACCCCGAGCCCTGCAGCCTGGGTGGCCGCGGTGATCCACTGGGGGCAGAAGTTCGCGTTGCTCCAGCCCTGGACGCCATCGCCGATGATGAAGTCGCCCTGGGGGATGTTCACCATCTCGATGCCGAACACCTTGAAGTTGTCGACCGCGTTGGGGGCCGTTTGCAAGCGCAGGGTCACCATGGCCGTGGCGATGTTGCCCTGACCCGCGTTGGTGCGGCGCACGAACACGCCCATGCCATCGGTCACCGCATCCACCTCCAGCACCCCGCCGGCAATGGCATGGTCCGCGTCGTTGGTACTGAGCAGGGCGTGGTTCCAGAGGCGGTCGCTGCAGGCCTGGCGCTTGACGAACAGCCATACGCCGTCCCAGTTCGCCGGACCTGCCGTCACATTCCAGCTGTTCTCCCAGCTGATGGTGAAGGAGATGGTGGAGGCGCCCGTGTTCACCGTGGGGTTGCCCATCTGCAGGTTGTTGGCCTGGGATGGAAGGGCGAGCAGCATCAGCATGCCTGCCTGAAGTAGTGCTTGCTTTTTCATCGTTGTCAAATGGTCCGTTGAAGAGTGAAGGTTCATCGGTTGTGTGTGCAGGTGCGTTGGTCGTGCGGTTCTGTCGGGTGTGGTCGGTATGCGTTCTGGCCTTGCTATCCGTTGGGTCCAACGCCCCTTTGGAGGGTGCTACCCGAGGATCATTCGTCGACCGTTCAAGATCGTTGAGCTATCTTTTTCTGGCCTTCGAACGCAAATGGGGGGAGGAAGGTTACGTGTTATCACTGCCGGTCGGGGGGAAGGGTCGGCCCATGCGACCCGAATGGACCCTGGCCTGGGGTATGCAGGCGAGGTCGGTGGGGCAGGGATGGGCGGCCACCGGATGATGCCGCCTTCCCTTTGCCGCAGAGGAAGAAGCGGAGCGGCACCACCAGCGGCCTGCTTCACCGACCGGGACAGAACCGCGCCCGGCCGGCTCCCCGGCATCCTGGCAAAGCCCTTCACGCAGGGCCGCCACCTCCATGGCGACCGGATAGCGGGGGTAGTGCGCGAAGAGCCGGAGACACCCGCGTCACCGGCAAGGACCGTGAGCGACCGGGAGAAGGGCAGGGGGCACACGCTTTCCCGGGACACCCTTTCACCCTCCTGGGCACCTCGAAGTAGCTCGCTCCGGCGTCATCAACACTTCGTGTCGACCCGACGGGCGCATGGATCTTCTTGGTCCATACTTCGTTGTTCCTCCGTCGGAGACTTCGTTCGCTCCGTCGCGCGCCGTCGCCGGAGCGCTTTGGCGAAGTGCGACCAGAGCGCTTTGGCGCGACGGAGACCAGTATCCTCCCTTCGTCACGCCTCGTCTGGATCAAGAATAGCCGCGGATGCCATCCGCCTTCCACTGCTCGATGAAAGCCATCTCCGCCTTCTGCAGTTCGAGCGTGGCCCGGATAGTGGACATGCCTTCGGGGGAGAGGGTGATGGAGACGAGGATGCGTTTCATGGGTGGGGATGCTGATGCAATGTTACCGAAGTGCGGATCGGAAGGGCACCTGCGCTACTTTGGTCCTATGCGCCTGTGGATGCCGATCGTCGTCTTGCTGCTGGCCGCGTGTGCCACGCAACGCTTGAGGAAGGAGCAGGCTGGATGGCTGGAGTCATTTGGAAAGATCGCACCGCCTGGAACGATCCAGTTGAATGACACGCTCTTCTATGATCGAACTGAGCTCACGAACATCAGTTGGCTGGAATACGAATTCTGGGTGAAGAGTGTATTCGGCGCTGAGTCGCCCGAGCACCTGGCCACGCTTCCTGACACCACCGTCTGGAGCACGCTCGTAGCCTATGGAGAGCCGTACATGAAGAACTACCTGCGTCATCCTGCTTATTGGGAGTATCCGGTCGTAGGGATAACATGGCAGCAGGCCGTTGCCTACAGCAAATGGCGAAGCGACCGTGTAATGGAGCTCAGCTTGATCAGGGCGGGCATCATCGACTTTGATGAGGATCAGACCGCACATGACCACTTCACCATCGAGCGCTTCTACTCATCGGACAGCTTGAGCGCATACCATCATTTGCCATACCCTAGCTACAGCATCCCGACCTTCGAGGAATGGCTTCTCGCTGTGGCTATGTCCGACAGCCTGGAAAGGACCGATCTGCGACGGTGTAAACAACGCAGATGGGATGCCCATCCCGGTGGTGTTGAGGATGATCGGTTCATCATCATGTCCCGGGACAATAGTCCGCACGGAGTTGAGCCGATCGCAGCCGCCTCGGCGCTCTATTGCGAACGAGGCTTGATCTGGCAGCTCCGCGGGAACGTTGCCGAGTTGTGCGCTGATAGCACACTGGTCCTTGGCGGAGGATGGAATGATCCGTTGGACACTATCCTACTCGATAAGCCATTACCGAGCACCGCTCCTGATGCCGCCACGGGCTTTCGCAATGTGTGCCGATGGAGACATTGGGATGGCGTTCGGCGATAGATAGGATCCGCATTTCGCGTTAGGGACAGCAGCGGGTAGCCCACAGCCGACGAAGGAGGCGAGGACTACAAGCGCATGGCCCGACGGCGAGACCCTGAGCAACTTCAAAGGAGTGCATTTCAGGGCGGGAAGCGACTGAAAGGCAACGCGGAGGCGAAGGGCGAGCCGGAACGCCCCAATACAAGACACAAGTCTCAAGAGCCAAGTTCCAAGTTACAAGGCCGCCTTGCTGCTTGAGCCTTGCGCCTTGTGTCTTGAGTCTTGATCCTACCTTCGCCCTATTCACCTACGCCGAAGCTTCGGCGAATACCATGCGCTACACCCCCCTCTCCGCCGCCACTTACCGCGAGCACCGCGCCCGCTTCCGCCAGTACCTGGAGAAAGGCGGCCTCGCCATCTTCCACAGCAACGACATCATGCCCACCAGTGCCGATGGGCACATGCCGTTCAAGCAGGCCAGCGACATCCTCTACCTCACCGGCATCGACCAGGAGGAGACGATCCTGCTGCTCTTCCCCGACGCGGTGGACCCGAAGGACCGTGAGATCCTCTTCGTGCGTGAGACCAGCGAGCTGATCGCGATCTGGGAGGGCGCCAAGTTC
>JBEICT010000276.1:0-4131 GCA_040383865.1 Flavobacteriales bacterium
CCCACCCATGAGCTCTTCCAAAAGCCTGGCGTTGGCGTTCGGTTCCCACGGTCCGATCTCCACCATCGCCCTCCAAGGGTTGCCGGACCGCTTCACACCGCGACGGCGATCACCGGTGGTTGCGTCCTCCGGTGCCATGTGGAAGGGCGAAAGCACCGTTCCCTCCACGGAAACGTTGAGCGTGTCCAAGGCCTTGTCCTTCAGTTCCTTGGTGATCACGGCTTCCCACTGTGCACGTGTGGCAGGTGGAAATGCATTGAAAAGGGTCTTCTGTGCCATCGGTGCGAAGTTCGCGCTTCAAGCGGTATCCGATCGGTCCCGTGTGGGTCCTTTTCCCAAGCGGGCATGGAAGGTGCCTGCTCGTGCTCTGACCTACCTTCGGACCATGGTTCCCATCCGCCTGTTCCATCTTGTTTTGATGCTCTTCGCTGTTCCGATCAGCGTAGTTGCACAGGAGGAGCATCCGTTCATCGATGCCTTTGATCTGACCGTGCTGGATGGCCGGATCCAAGTGGCTTGGACCATGAAGGGGGGAAGCACCTGCGACGGGACCGAGGTGGAGCGGGGCACGGACGGGGTGAGCTTTTCAGTGGTGCATCGCATCGCGGGCATCTGTGGCGACCCATCGGTCCCGGTCTCCTTTTCCTGGATCGATGCGGCACCGCCTGAGTTCTCCACGGTCCACTACCGGATCCGGATGGGCGTGGATGGTACGAGTTCCGTGAAACAGGTGGTGTTCGATCAATTGGTGACGACCGACCAGCGCATCTTTCCGGTGCCTGTGTTGGAGAATGCCACGCTCGCTCTCAATGTTCCCCTGTCAGCCTCTGTACAGATCCAGGTCCATGATGCCCAGGGTAAGCTCGTTCACGAATATGCCGGAAATGGACGGAACCATATACTGCTTCTGTCGACCATTGTTCCCGGCGCCTATACCTACACCGCCACCAGTGGCTCACGCAGTTTCCAGGGACGCTTTGTGAAGGAGTGAACGAACGCGCCTTTCATCGATGAGGAAAGCTGACCTTGGTCAGTTGTGAGGGGCGATGTGCGCTTTCCCTTTTCGTGAGCAAAGTCACTGTTCCGGGCTTGATCGGCGTGCAACCTTTGTGGTGTTGGTCCTTCGGGCGTATTTGTTCCGTTGGGCTCCACTTTCATCCTTAAAGGACCACAGACCCATGAAGATCCAGCAGATCTATACCGGATGCATCGCACATGCAGCTTACTACCTCGAGAGCAATGGCGAGGTGGCTATTTTCGATCCCCTGCGAGAGGTACAGCCGTACATCGATCAAGCGACCGCCAATGGTGCCAAGATCAAATATGTCTTCGAGACCCACTTCCATGCCGATTTCGTGAGCGGTCATTTGGACCTCGCTGCGAAGACCGGTGCAACGATCGTGTATGGCCCGACGGCCAAGCCTGGTTTCGAGGCGCACGTGGCCACGGATGGCGAGGTGTTCAACGTGGGCAAGGCCAAGGTGAAGGCGATCCACACACCGGGCCATACCATGGAGAGCACGACCTACCTACTGATCGATGAGAATGGCAAGGAGCATGGCATCATCACCGGAGATACGCTGTTCATCGGTGATGTGGGTCGACCCGATCTGGCCCAGCACGTGATCGCGGACCTCACTGAGGACAAGCTTGCAGGTTATCTCTTCGATTCGCTCCGCAACAAGATCATGTCCTTGAGCGATGACCTGATCGTGTACCCGAACCACGGTGCTGGTAGCGCTTGTGGCAAGAACATGAGCAAGGAGACCACCGATACGCTGGGCAACCAGAAGCGCACGAACTATGCCTTGCGTCCCGACATGACCAAAGAGGAGTTCAAGAAGGAACTGCTCACCGGCCTCACCGCGCCTCCGGGCTACTTCCCGAAGAACGTACTGATGAACATCCAGGGCTACGAGAGCCTCGACCGGGTGATGGATCGTGGCATGCGCGCCTTGAACGCTGGCGATTTTGAGGTGGTGGCCAACGAGGAACTTCCGCTGGTACTGGATACGCGTCCTGCCGAAGTGTTCGCCAAAGGATTCATTCCCAATAGCGTGAACATTGGGCTCGATAGCAACTTCGCCATGTGGGTCGGAGAGATGGTCCCCGACATCAAGCAAGCCATCCTGTTGGTGACCGAGCCCGGCAAGGAGGAGGAGAGCATCATCCGCCTGAGCCGTGTAGGATACGACAACACCATTGGTTTCCTCCAAGGTGGTTTCGACGCATGGAAGGCTGCCGGGAAGGAGGTGGATACCGTGGATCGGATCGATGCTCCCGAGTTCGCCAAGCGCTATGCCACGAAGCCGATCGTGATCGATGTCCGCAAGAAGAGCGAGTTCGACAGCGAGCACGTGGTGGATGCCATCAACGTTCCGTTGAACCAGATCAGCCAGCAACTGGCCCAGTTCCCGAAGGACAAGCCCTTCATCCTGCACTGTGCAGGAGGCTACCGCAGCATGATCGCTGCAAGCATCCTCAAGCAGCGGGGCTGGGAGAACTTCGTGGATGTGGAAGGCGGCTTCAGTGCCATCAAGAACACGGATGTGAGGCGCACGGAATACGTGTGCCCCACGACCTTGCTCTGACCGTAGGGAGGTTGGACAAACGGCTGGCGCCCCCGGATGCTCCGGGGGCGTTGGTCGTTCTGACGGTTTGCTGACCGATGTCAGCCATCCGCTGTTGAATAGGGTCTAACTTCGCCCCGATGTTCAGGGTGATCGTGCGCACTCTTCTGCTGGTCTGGCTGCAGTTCTACATGCTGGGACCGGAGATGATGAAGCTCCCGCTGCTTTGGGGACACTATCAGGAACATTTAACACTGGATGGCACGCTTTCCTTTGGCGAGTTCATCGACCTGCATTACGCTGATGGATCTCATGAGGAGGCCGACCATGAGGGGCACAAGGACCTGCCCTTCCATCACCATCACGGTGCTACGGTCGACCATTGTGCCTGCAAGGTCTGGACGAGCGACCCCACCCCGGTGGTGAGTTTCCCGGCCCTCATGGGTGATCGACCGGTTGGTCGCGTTCACGAGGATGCGGAACTGGCAGGCCATCGCAGGGCACTGCTCCAGCCCCCCCGAACTCAGGCCTAAGCCCAGGCCGGTCACAGCACTGCTTTCTGTTCCGGTCGAGCCGTTGGTCCGCGTCATGCGGTAAGCGGTGTATTCAAACCCTAACGGAACACATCCATGCTGGACCGCATCATCGCATTCTCCATCAAGCAGAAGCTCATCGTTGGGCTTCTGATCTTCGGCCTCATCGGTTTTGGCGCCTACAACGTCACCCAACTGCCGATCGACGCCGTGCCCGACATCACCAACAACCAGGTGCAGGTGATCACCGTGAGCCCCGCGCTGGGGGCGGGCGACATCGAACGCCTGATCACCTTCCCCATCGAGCAGGCCACGCGCAACGTGCCGGGCATCATCGAGCAGCGGAGCTTCAGCCGCTTCGGGCTCTCGCTCGTCACCATCGTGTTCGACGACGCCACCGACGTGTACTGGGCACGGCAACAGGTCACCGAGCGCCTCACCCAGCTCACGATCCCCGAGGGCCTTGGGAAGCCGGAGCTCGGCCCGGTCTCGAGCGGCCTCGGCGAGATCTTCCAGTACGTGGTGAAGCCCAAGCCCGGCTACGAAGGAAAGTACGATGCGTCGGAACTGCGCACCATCCAGGACTGGATCGTGCGGCGGCAGTTGATCGGCACCGAGGGCGTGGCCGACGTGAGCAGCTTCGGTGGCAAGTTGAAACAGTACGAGATCGCCGTGGACCCCGAACGGTTGGGCGCCATGGGCATCACCATCGCGGACGTGTTCAGCGCGGTGGCCCGCAACAACGCCAACACCGGCGGCGCCTACATCGAGAAGGGGCCGGCCATGCTCTTCATCCGCACCGAGGGCCTGATCGCCGACATGGAGGCCATCCGCACCATCCAGGTGAAGGTGCTGCCTGACCATACGCCCGTGCTCCTGCACGATGTGGCGGAAGTCCGCCTCGGCACCGCCACACGCTATGGCGCCATGGTTTACAACGACGAGGGCGAGGTGGCGGGTGCCGTGGTGATGATGCTGAAGGGCGCGAACTCCAGCGAGGTGATCAAGCATGTGAAGGAGCGCATCGC
>JBEICT010000277.1:0-4117 GCA_040383865.1 Flavobacteriales bacterium
TGTCGAAAGTGATTGTCGACCCTTGGAAGGTAACGAGTCCGACGGCTCGGAATGGGAAGACCAGCTTGAAGAGAATACTGCCAAGCAGAAAGGGAGAGAAGGCTATCGTAATTGGGATCCAGGAATACTGAATTCGTGTTGTGGCCCATATCCAGAACACGACCCAAACGAGCAGAATGAATGAGAGTATCCGGTCCCGTCGCTTGTGGTTCCCGAGCCGTTCCACCAACTGGTACTTGCAGATGACCTTGCCCTTAGAGAATTCTGAGAACGGATCTTTCATCTATCACCAGTTCGCCGGGTTCTCCGCAATGTACCGCGCGATGCGTTCGTATTCACCACCCTGCTGGCGGATAGCGCGTTCGAAATACCCCGATTGCCACAGGCATCGCCCGGTGATGCCGTTCAGCCGGTTGATGCGTTTCGTCGTTTCCGATTTGAACGCCGCGATGATCGCGCCCAACGAACCAGGCACGGGTCCCCGCGGTCTGGCCGAAACATCGTCCATCGCAACGCCGTCGTTCAATGCACCCGTAGCGTCGACCCACTGGGTCGACCCATTGCCCACCGGCGGTGCCAACGCGACAATCGCATGAAGATGATCCGGCATGATCTGCGTTTGATCCAAACGGGCAAACGGGAAATGGTCTGGTATCGCACGCCAGCATTCATCTACGATTCGGCCCACATCATTCAACGCCATCATCGCATTCGTTCCGCCGCCCACGATACGACCGAACAAATCCTGCCGCTGCGCGGTACATAGCGTCACGAAATACGCGCCTTGCCGGTAATCGTTCCCCCGCAGACGGATGTGCTTGTGGTATTTCGGCGGCTGGTCCATTGCATTACGGGTCGACCCAGTGGGTCGACGCTACGACGATCGATCCATCAACGCGTTGATGATCGATCGCGCCGCCACCGGGATCTTCGTCCCCGGCCCGTACACATCGAAGCAGCCTGCATCCTTCAGGAATTGGTAATGGTCAGGCGGGATCACACCACCGGCCACCACCAGGATGTCGGGCCTGTTGTAGGTCTCGCGCAGTTCCTTGATCACCTCGGGCACCAGGGTCTTGTGGCCGCCGGCAAGGCTGCTCACGCCCAGCACGTGTACATCGTTCTCAATGGCCTGCTTGGCCACTTCCTGTGGGGTCTGGAACAGCGGACCGATGTCCACGTCGAAGCCGATGTCGGCGAAGCTGGTGGCGATCACTTTGGCGCCGCGGTCGTGTCCGTCCTGGCCCATCTTGGCCACGAGGATGCGTGGGCGGCGGCCCTCGGCTTTTGCGAATTCATCGGCGAGGCGCATGGCCTCCTTCATCTCGGGGTCCTGCATGCTTTCGGCTGAGTAAACACCGCTGATGCTGCGGATAACCGCGCTGTAGCGGCCATAGGCTTTTTCGAGGGCATCGCTGATCTCGCCCAGAGTAGCGCGGTTGCGGGCGGCGGTGACGGCGAGTTCGAGGAGGTTGCCGCGGGCGGGGCCTTCGCTCTTGTCCGATGTCTGATGTCCTATGCCTGGTCCAGCAATTGGCATAGGACTAAAGACATCGGACAGCCCTTCATCTTTCGCCGCCCTCGTCAACGCCTCCAAGGCTTCCGCCACAAAACCCTCGTTCCGCGCAGCCTTCATGGCCTTCAACCGCGCGATCTGCGACTCCCGCACTGCGCTGTTGTCGACCTCCAGCAATTCCATCTTCGTCTCATCGTCCGTCACGAAGGCGTTCACACCGATGATGTGGTCCTTGCCGGTATCGATGCGGGCCTGGCGTTTCGCGGCGGCTTCCTCGATGCGCATCTTCGGCAATCCGGTCTCGATGGCCTTGCTCATGCCGCCGAGCTCTTCCACTTCCTGGATCCGCGCCCAGGCCTTGTGCACCAGTTCGTGCGTGAGGCTCTCCACGTAGTAGCTGCCGCCCAGCGGGTCGATCCACTTGGTGATGCCGCTGTTCTTCTGCAGGTAGAGCTGCGTGTCGCGCGCGATCTTGGCGCTGAAGTCGGTGGGTAGCGCAATGGCCTCGTCCAGTGAGTTGGTGTGCAGCGATTGCGTTCCGCCCAACACTGCCGCAAGTGCTTCCACCGTGGTGCGTGCGATGTTGTTGAACGGATCCTGCGCGGTGAGGCTCCAGCCGCTGGTCTGGCAGTGCGTGCGCAGCGCGAGGCTCTTCTTGTCGGTGGCGCCGATCTCGTGCATCAGCTTCGCCCACAGTAGGCGGCCCGCACGCATCTTGGCCACTTCCATGAAGAGGTCCATGCCGATGCCCCAGAAGAAGCTCAGGCGGTTGGCGAACTCATCCACCTGCATGCCTTGCGCGATGCCCGTGCGCACGTACTCGATGCCGTCGGCCAGCGTGTAGGCGAGCTCCAGGTCCGCAGGCGCACCGGCCTCGTGCATGTGGTACCCGCTGATGCTGATGCTGTTGAACTTGGGCATCCTCTTCGCGCAATAGCTGAAGATGTCGCCCACGATGCGCATGCTCGGGCCCGGCGGATAGATGTAGGTGTTGCGCACCATGAACTCCTTGAGGATGTCGTTCTGGATGGTGCCCTGTAGCTGTTCGGGGCTCACGCCCTGCTCTTCCGCCGCCACGATGAAGAAGGCCATGATGGGCAGCACGGCGCCGTTCATGGTCATGCTCACGCTCATCTTGTCGAGCGGGATGCTGTCGAAGAGGATCTTCATGTCCTCCACGCTGCTGATGGCCACACCGGCCTTGCCCACGTCGCCTTTCACGCGCGGATGATCGCTGTCGTAGCCGCGGTGCGTCGCGAGGTCGAATGCCACGCTCAATCCCATCTGACCTGCAGCGAGGTTGCGGCGGTAGAAGGCGTTGCTCGCCTCGGCCGTGCTGAAGCCAGCGTACTGCCGGATGGTCCACGGGCGGATGGCGTACATGCTGCCGTACGGTCCTCGCAAGTAGGGTGGGATGCCTGCGGCGTAGTGCAGATGCTCCATCCCTTCCAGATCCACGCGGGTATAGAAGGACTTGAGGGGGATCTCTTCTCTGTTGGGAATACCGGCCACGGGCTGCAGGCCACGGGCTTCGGGCTGGTCGGCGGTCAAGCCCGAGGCCCGAGCCCCGAGGCCCGAGGCCATCTCATGAAGCAGCGTTGTCGTCATTTGCTCAACCGTGTACGAGCCCCCGATCGGATCGGCCACACGCCCCAAAAAGCTCTCGTCGCGCAGCAGGTTGTGGATGTTGCGGACCACCCGACGCGCGAGGACATCGCCTTCGGGTAGGGCCGGAGCGGGGATCGTGAGCCCGTCGATGCCACCGGTGATCGCGCTGATGGCCTGGAGCGTGGCGCGGATCACGTTCTCGTGCGCCGAATTCGTTCCGGCAGGGTAGGAGACCACGGCTTGGATCCACGTGGTATGCGAGCAGTCGTGCTGCGGCTTGAACTCGTCCACGACCGCAGCCCAAGCTTCGCGGAATGCACGAAGTCGGGCGGCTTCGTAGAACAGATCATCACCCAGCTTGAACTTGAACTGAAGCCTTGCGCAGGCATCGTCGATGCTCAATCCTCGGTCCATCATGAACTGGAGTGCCTTCCGACCTCGTTCGATGGCGAGTCTTGGGATGGACATCCCGTGCTGCAGATCATCCACTTCGCTGCACCGTACACGGGGATAGCCCTTGAACAAGGCATTCACCTCCGTCAGTTCCGCATCGGGCCAAGGGATGAACAGGCTGAGGTCCTGATCCGGCACACCCTGTTGCCTGGCCTTGTCCAGTATCCAGTGGAGCACGGCCCTTGAACTGGAGGACAGTTGGAGGTCGATGGCTCCGAGCATGACATCCTGCAGCATCTCGGGCAGCCCGTCAGGCAGATCGCCTGTGGTGCACACACCATCGACCCCGCCCATGAGCTCTTCCAAAAGCCTGGCGTTGGCGTTCGGTTCCCATGGTCCGATCTCCACCATCGCCCGCCAAGGGTTGCCGGACCGCTTCACACCGCGGCGACGGTCACCACCGGTTGGTGCGCCATCCGAGGTCATATGGAAGGGTGGTAGCACCGTTCCTTCCACGGAAACGTTGAGCGTGTCCAGTGCCTTGTCCTTCAGTTCCTTGGTGATCACGGCTTCCCACTGTGCACGTGTGGCAGGTGGAAA
>JBEICT010000278.1:0-4098 GCA_040383865.1 Flavobacteriales bacterium
CTCGTTGCGCCGTTGCGGTTCATTCTATTTCCCGTGCGCCGCTCAAGTAACGCTTCCATGAAGACCGCTCTCACGTCGCGCTCGTTGCGCCATTGCGGTTCATTCTATTTCCAGTGCGCCGCTCAAGTAACTCTTCCATGAAGACCGCTCTCACGTAGCGCTCGTTGCGCCGTTGCGGTTCATTCTATTTTTTGCGCACACCAATCGAAGATCGGCTCAAGCAAGACCCACTTCTCTCCGGGCTGCGCAAATGGGAGTCGCTGTTGGAACCGGTCCATCAATTCCTCCCATGCCTGCACCCGCGGTGGAAGTGCTGCGCCACCGCCGTCGGTCGCTGCACCGGTGCTGCTCTCCACGGTCATGAACAAGCGGTTGCCGGCGCGGTGGATGGTGCAGCGCGTGATCCCGCTCCGACGCAGGTGGTCCAGCACTTCGGGCCATACTTGCCGATGCCATTCCTCGTACTCGGCGATGAGTTCGCTATCGTCCTTCAGGTCGAGGGCATAGTGGCGGATCATGCGGGCAGGCGCTTGGCAGTACGGGCGAAGAGCGCCACCGCAAGGAAGCAGCCCAGCGGCACCAGGTAGGCGAGCTGGATGCCGTGCCGGTCGCTGATGGCACCCATGAGCGGAGGAATGACGGCACCACCAGCAATGCTCATCACCAGCAACGAACCGCCCAGCTTGGTCCGGCTGCCGAGCCCTTCGATGCCAAGCGAGAAGATGGTGGGGAACATGATGCTCATGAACAGCTGCAGGGCGATGAGCATGACCACGGCCGCCACACCGGTCCCCAGCACCGCCACACCGGCGAGCATCGCTGCGATGGCCGCACTGGCACCGAGCAGGGCGGTGGCGTGCATGCTGCGCAACAGCGCGGTACCGATGAAGCGTCCGGCCATGAAGAGCAGTAGTCCGATGCTCAGCAGATACGCGGCCTCCTGTTCGCCAATGTCGGCTGTCCTTCCCGCGAAGCGGATGAAGAAGCTGCCCACACCGACCTGGGCACCCACATAGCAGAACTGTGCGGCCACCGCAGCCCAAAGGCGACCCATGGAGCGCGGCGTTGCGCCATCATCGGTGCTATTGTGCGCCTGGACCTCGGGCAGCGGCACGCGCATGAACAGCACGGCGGCGAGCAGCACCACCAGCGCGATGATGAGGTACGGCACCCGCACCGCGAGGGCCTCCCCGGCCAGGAAAGCATCGAGTGCGGCCGGTGCCATGGCGGTGAGCCCCTCCTCACTGGGTGCTTCGCCACTGAGGATGAAGCGACCGCCGAAGAACGCGGCCAGCGCGGCACCCAGCCCGTTGAAAGCCTGCGCAAAGTTGAGCCTGCGGTGCGCCGTAGCGGGATCGCCGAGCGCGGTGATGTAAGGATTGGCCGCTGTCTCCAGGAAGGTGAGCCCACTGGCGATGATGAAGAGCGCGCTGAGGAAGAAGGGGTAGGAGCGCAGGGTGGCCGCGGGCCAGAAGAGGATGGCACCGGTGGCGAAGAGCAGTAGTCCGCCCACGATACCGCTGCGATAGCCGAAGCGTGCCATCAACGCACCAGCGGGCAGGGCCATCACGAAGTAGGCGATGAAGAACGCCGAATCCACCAACGCCGAACGCAGGTCGTTCAGCTGCAGGGCCTGGCGCAGATGCGGGATGAGGATCGGGTTGAGGTTGTGCGCAAGGGCCCACAGGAAGAACAGCCCGGTGACCAGGACGATGGCGAGGCGCGTGCTGCGGGGCTCCATGCTCACAGGTCGTTGCGGCGGATGGTCAGCCGCAGCGCATCGGGAATGGCGGTCGTTGACACCAGCACGAGGTAGCCACCACCACCTGCGCCGCTGAGCTTCCAGCCGAGGGCCTGGGAACTGTAGGCTTCGATGCGTTGTTGGATGGCGTCATCCACCATGTGCGGGAACATGGCCACCTGGGCCTCGAAGGACGCGCGCATGGCGGCCCCGAAGGCTGTGGCGTCCCGGTGTTGAAGGGCGTTCCAGCAGGCATCCGCGGCATCGGCAAGGGCCTTGGCACCGGCGGCATCCACGCGGGTGTCTTGCAACACGCTGTAGCCATCGTTGCGCGGACCGAGCGGCACCAAGTACAGGTGGTCCTCGATGAAGGAGAGCACCTCTTCGCGGTGTTCCTCCTCGATGTGGGTGGGCCAGTAGCCGCCGGCGTAGTGGAGGCGGTTGGTGCCGGGGTACACGATGCCGATGCTGTCCTGCGAGCCGCTGATCTCGGTGGTGCCGGGCGGATTCTCGAAGCTGAAGAGGATGCGCGCCTGTTGTTCGCGATCACCGTGCGGAAGGTGGGTGCGCCAGAGGGCGATGGCCTTCTCGCGGGTGCTGCTGCTCATGCCGCTGCGCGCGTTGAAGTCGTGTGTGGGCTCCAGGCTGATGGTGATGACGCTGCCGGGATGGTGCTTCGAGACGAAAGGCTGATCGATCCAGCCACCGGCGAGGTCGAGGCGGTAAGGGATGGTGCAGGCCTCGCGCAGGGCCGTGGTGCTGCGGGGTTTCAGGCCGACGTGCGGGTTGCGCTCCAATACCAGGTAGCGTATGCCCTTCGTGGCGCAGAGCGCGGCCTTGTCGGCGGAGTGTCCATCGCTGTTCACCACGAACACATCGGGCTTCACCTGTTCGAGCTCGGGGAGGAAATCAAGCAGGCCACTGCCGGAGCCGATGTGAACGGCATGAACGCAGTTCAGCGCTTCCAGCATGTAGCGCCGCTCCTGCTCATCGTTCACGGTCCAGCGCCTCTTGATGCCGTGGATGGTGCGGTCGCTGCCGATGCACACATGCAGCTCACCGTGTTCGGCTGCGCTCTTCAGGAAGGCCACATGCCCACTGTGCAGCAGATCGAAGCAACCGGAGACGAAGACGCGGGGCATGGCGCAAGTTTACCGCGAATGCCTCACCACAGAGGCACGGAGAGCACAGAGGACCTCAACACAAGGCACGCTCGGTGTCCGCTGTGCCGCTGTGGTCAACCGCATTCACCTCACCACGATCTCATCACAGAACAACCAGCACTGCCCCTTGCTGCCGTGCCACGCGGGCAGCTCCCCGAGGTTGCGCGCGGTGATGCGGAGGTAGCGAACTGACTGTGCAGGTCGTACCGACGCAAAGTGCCGGATCATTGACAGTGGCCCACGATGGTCCGCCCCATCGGATCGGTGCAGCGCGAGCCGCTCCCAATGCTCCCCATCGACCGATGACTCGATCGCCACTTGGGTCGGCAGGAATATCCAGCTCTGTTGGTCTTGCAAAAAGCCGATGGAGAACGTGTCGACCCTTGTAGCCTCCCCCAGATCGATCGTCGCTACCATGTCCTTGCCATACCAGCCTTGCCAGCCGAACTGGTAGTTGGTGCTTGCGGTGAAACCATCGATCAGCGCATCGGGTCCACCACCTGGATAGCGTTCATCCGGCGGCGTCTCAAAAGTGATGGTCTTGCCGACGGCCAGATGTGATCGCGCGCCGTTCTTCAGGTGTGCGCTGAACTCCTTGAAGTAGTCATCAGGCGGAAGTCGGGTCTCATGCAAAAGCACATGTCCATGCTTCTTGGTGCGAGAAACGAAGGTGTCGAGCAGCTCCACGTAGTAGGGCTTGGCCCGCCAGTGTCCCACACTGTCCTTCTCGAAGAGCCCGTTCGATGCATGGGGAATGGCGCGTGCGATCTCCAGCTCGGCGTACATGATCCCCAGCCGCGCATCCTCCACGCGCCACTGGTAGATGGTGTCCTCGTCCCAGGTGCTTGCTTCGGCGCTATTGAAGAGCATCTTGTACTTGGCCAGGTTCGCGGGACTGAGGTAGCCGTCCTTGTGGGACTGCGGGTGCTCGTACAGGGTGAGCGCTTTGCCGCTCTTGTCCAGTTCCTGTTCCAACAGGCGTGTGTACTTGTCGATGTACACGCCTGCCTCGCCGTAGTAGCTGTCCATGAAGTGCGTGCGCAGCGAGTCCACATTGAGGTCGGGGTTCCAGAGCAGTTTCGCCAAGAGATACGTCCGGAACTCCGGCATCTCGCCGCCCGGAGATGACAGCCCCTGCTCGAACATCATCGGTACCCCGTTGTCGCGGAAGAGCTGCAGGTTGGGCGCGAGCAC
>JBEICT010000279.1:0-4048 GCA_040383865.1 Flavobacteriales bacterium
GCATCTTCTCCCTGCTGTTCGACAAGAAGCCTTTGGAGGCCTTTGAGCTCACCTTGAAGCTGGATGCCGACCACCGGTCGTTCCCGGTGAAGAACGTGTTCGTGAAAGTGGCCTGCCATCTGGCGCGGGGCGGCACACCCGATGTGATCGGCCGGCGGGTGGCCGGTATCCGGGGCATGATCGGATTCCAGCCGGCCACGGACCCCTCGAGCATTCGCGGCAAGGTGGTGCACGTGGACGGCTACGGCAACCTGGTGACGAACATCACGCGGAAGCTCTTCGACGACATCGGCAAGGGGCGCGTGTTCCAGATCGCGTTCGCCTCCAAGGAGGATGCGATCAACCGGCTGCACGGCACCTATACGGATGTGCCCGACGGCGAGAAAGTGGCCTTCTTCGGCAGCACCGGCCTGCTGGAGATCGCGGTGAACAAAGGCGCCGAAGGGCACGGTGGCGGAGCGGCACGGCTGTTCGGCGCGCGCGAAGGCTCGTCGGTGCGGGTGGAGTTCGCCGAGCGCAGGTGAGCACCGCCGACCATTCAACGGCCTGCGAGGCCAGCAGCACACCAACCATGATCGTACGCATCGTCAAAATGACCTTCAGGCCCGATGAGGTGGCCCGGTTCCAGGAACTGTTCGAGGGCTGGAAGCCGCGCATCCGCAGCTTTCCGGGCTGCAGGCACCTGGAGCTGCTGCACGATGTGAACGACCCGCGGACCTTCTTCACCTACAGTCATTGGGACCATGCGGACGACCTGGAGCGCTACCGCGTGAGCGCCGTGTTCGCCGATGTATGGCCTGTGGTGAAGGGCCTGTTCGCCGCCCCGGCCGAGGCCTGGACCGTGGACCGCGAGCACGTGGCCTAGGTGGCACCCAACACACTGACCTCCAAGACCATGGCCTGCCGAAAGCGGGCCGTGCGATCTGGCACGATGCTTTCAATGGAGGCGCCCGCGATGGCGCTCTACGCCCGATCGCCCGATATTCGTACCATGATGATGCGTCCGCTCACCGTATTGATCACCCTCGTCCCCACCCTGTTGCTGGCCCAACCGACACCTGCCGACAGGGCACAGGGGCATCTGGCCAAAGCGCGCACCGCCTACAAGGCCGATGAACTGGCGATCGCCCTGGTGTATGCCGACTCGGCCATAGCGGTGGACCAGACGGTGCCCGGCGGATACAAGTTGCGCGGCGACATCAAGCAGCGCCAGAAGAACCTGCACGGCGCGCTGGTGGACTACACCAAGGCCGAGAAATACACTCCGGACGATGCGCGGTTGTACGTGAGCCGGTCGGCGGTGTACATCAGTGAAGGCCGCGTGAAAGAGGCCATCAGCGATACCGACAAGGCCTTGAATCTGGACCCCAAGGACTCAGATGCCTGGTACAACCGGGCCTGTGCCAATTACGTGGGCCGCAACAACGACGCTGCGCTTCGCGAACTGGACAAGGCCTTGGAACTGGCCCCCACGCACGCCAACGCCCTGTTCCTTCGCGGCGTGGTGAAAGGCGAACTGTACAAGGAGGATGCGGGACTGGCCGACATTGAGGCCGCGCTGCGACTGGACCCCAAGCTGGCCGGGGCCGCCATGAGCGCCGGTGTGCTGCTGTTCGAGACCAAGCGCTATGCGGAGGCCATTGAGCGTTTCAGCGAAGTGATCGCCGAGGGTGGCAGCGACATGAAGGAGGCCTACTACTACCGTGCCGACTGCTACTACCACTTGGCCGACAAGGACAAGGCCTGCACCGATTGGCGCCGGGCGGGCGAGCTGGGCGACAAGGACGCGCAGTTCATTGTGCGCAACTACTGCAGCACCGACGCGGACAAGATCCCGAAGAAGCCCGTGCGCGAGCGGAAGACGGTGATCGAGTTCTAGGAGTGGCGAGTGAGCGAGTGGGATGGTGGCGAGTGGGTGAGTGGCTTTGAAATGGGGTCAAGGCGACCGATCGAGGAACGGCGCATGGTGGCCGGGAACGCCGGATTATCTTGGCGCCCCTTTCCGGCATGACGGCACTGATCCTAAAAGAGCTCCGGGGCTTCCTCGGCTCCCTCATCGGCCACATTGTTATTGTGGTCTTCCTGCTGCTCACGGGCCTGTTCCTATGGGTGTTCCCGGACAACCTGCTGGACAAGGGCTACGCCGACCTGGCGCCCCTGTTCTTCATCGCCCCGTGGGTATTCCTGTTCCTGGTGCCTGCGGTGGCCATGCGCAGTTTCAGTGAAGAGCGGCGTACGGGCACCATTGAGTTCCTGTTGACCAAGCCCCTGACCGAGCTGCAGGTGGTGCTGGCGAAGTACATCGCGGCGGTGCTGCTGGTGCTGCTGGCCCTGCTGCCCACGCTGGTGTACTGGTGGTCGTTGAGCGAGCTGGCCCTGCCCAAGGGCAACCTGGACACCGGCGGCATCGTGGGCTCGTACATCGGCCTGTTCTTCCTGGCGGCGTGCTTCACGGCCATCGGCATCTTCGCCTCGGCGCTCACCGACAGCCAGATCGTGGCCTTCCTGATCGCGGTGTTCGGCTGCTTCTTCCTCTACCTCGGCTTCGACCTGGTGGCCGACTTCCAGGCCTTCGGGGCGTTGGAAGGGCCGATCAAGTCCGTCGGGATCCAGGACCACTACCTGAGCATGAGCCGGGGCGTGCTCGACCTGCGGGACGCCCTGTACTTCCTGGGCGTGATCGCGATCTTCCTGTTGCTCACGCGCACCGCGCTCCAAAGCCGTACGTGGTGATGAGCAAGAGCGGGACCCCGAAAAAGGCACGGAGCGTTCGCAGCGGAGACCTGCTGGAGCTCGGCATCGGCATCGGCATCGTACTGCTGGTGTTGTACATCGGCAGCTTCTTCCGCCTGCGCGCCGACCTGACCAGCGAGAAGCGCTACACCCTGACGCCGGCCACCGAAACACTGGCCACGGAGCTGGAGGACATCGTGTACGTGAAGGTGTACCTGACCGGCGAACTGCCTGCGGACCTGCAGCGCCTTTCGCAGGCCACGCGCGACCTGCTGGATGAGCTGCGCGTGCATGCCGGGGACAACATCCAATACAGCTTCGTGGACCCCAGTGAGAGCACCGATGCGAAGACCCGCAACGAGTTCTACGACCAGTTGCAGAAGGCCGGGCTCACCTACAGCAGCATCCGCGTGCGCGAAAAGGCCGGTTACAGCGAAGTGATCGTATTCCCCGGCGCGCTGGTGACCTACCGCGACCGCACCGTGCCCGTGCAATTGCTGAAGACCCAGTTGCGCACGCCCGACGCGGACATCGTGAACCGCTCCATCAACAACCTGGAGTACGAACTGGCGAGCGCCATCCGCCAGGCCACCTCCACGCGCAGGCCTCGGATCGCCTTGTTGGCCGGACATGGCGAGGCCGGAGGCATGGCCGTGATGGACATGACCGCCGCGTGGAAAGAGCTGTACGACGTGGAGGAAGTGCGCATTGAAGAGCGGCTGGACGCCCTGAGCCGCAAAGTGGAAGGCATGAGCTACCGCGTGAACGACTTCGATGCACTGGTGGTGGCCAAGCCCGACAGCCTGTTCACTGGACGCGACCGCTACGTGATCGACCAGTTCGTGATGAACGGCGGCAAGGTGCTGTGGCTGGTGGATGCCATGAACGCCAACCTGGACAGCCTGCGGAAGAACCAGTTCTCCATCGCCACGCCGCTGGACCTGGGCATCGACGAGCTGCTGTTCGCCTATGGCGTGCGCATCAACAAGGACCTGGTGCTGGACCAGAGCTGTGCGCCGATCGAGATCTACACGCAGCCCTACGGCAACCAGCGCAAACTGGAACGCTTCCCGTGGTACTTCGAGCCGGTGCTGATCCCGCAGGCCCAGCATCCCATTGTCAGCAACATCGACCCGGTACACCTGCGCTTCGCCAGCACCCTGGACACCATTGGCACGGACAGCGTGCGGAAGACGATCCTGCTCACCACCTCACCGCGATCCTATGCCCAGCGGAACCCGGTGCGCGTGAGCCTGAACATCGTGGAGATGGACATGGGCTTTGAGAAGCGCAGCACACCGCACATGCCCGTGGC
>JBEICT010000280.1:0-4021 GCA_040383865.1 Flavobacteriales bacterium
CGAAGGCGATCGGGTCCTCGCCCTTGCGCACCAGGTCGTCGTTCAGCACGTCCAGCATCTCCAGGAACGACATGTCCTCGGAGACGTTGTTGACCGGGTACGACACCATCTTCCCCTGGTCCTTGGGACCATTCTGGCGCCAGATCTTCAGTGTCAATTTCATGTTGCCCATCTGCCTTTCTGTATCTGTTAGGTCGACCCTCCGGGTCGACGCTGCCCTGGCTTACTTGTAACTCCGTTGCGTCAGTTTCACTTCCTCGAAGGTCAGCGGCTCCTTGTGCAACTGGGCCTTACCGGCTTCGCCCAGCCACTCCCACGCCGCCACATAGGCGTAATTCTCATCGTCGCGCTTGGCCTCGCCCTGCTGCGGACCATCGGTCTCCGCATACTCTTCGCGGAAGTGGCCACCGCAGCTCTCGTTGCGGTCAAGAGCGTCAATGCACATCAACTCGCCCAGCTCGATGAAATCGGCCACCCGGCCGGCCTTCTCCAGTTCCTGGTTGAAGCCGTCGGCCTTGCCAGGTACACGCACGTTCTGCCAGAAATCCTCACGGATGGCGCGGATCTCCTGGATCGCCTGCCTCAGCCCTTCAGCGTTGCGGGCCATGCCACACTTGTCCCACATCACTTTGCCCAACGCGCGATGGAAGTCATCCACCGGCTTGGTGCCCTTGTTGTTCAGGAAGTGGTTGATGCGGTCCTTCACCTCTTTTTCAGCAGCATCGAATTCCGGGCGCTTGGTGTCGATCGCTCCGGTGCGGATGTCATCGGCCAGGTAATCGCCTACGGTATATGGCACCACGAAGTAGCCATCGGCCAGGCCCTGCATGAGCGCTGACGCACCGAGACGGTTGGCGCCGTGATCGCTGAAGTTCGCTTCGCCCAGTGCGAAGAGGCCGGGCACTGTTGTCTGTAAGTTGTAATCCACCCACAGGCCGCCCATGGTGTAGTGCACGGCCGGGTAGATCTTCATGGCGTGGTCGTAGGGGTTCTCGCCGACGATGTTCTCGTACATGTCGAAGAGGTTGCCGTACTTCTCGCTCACCACCGCACGACCCAGCTCGATGATCTTCTCCTTACTGGGGTTCTCGATCTTCAGCACATTGGCCTGCAGCTTACCGTAGCGCTCGATGGCGGCTGAAAAATCGAGGTATACGGCCTCGCCGGTCTTGTTCACACCGTAGCCCGCATCGCAGCGCTCTTTCGCGGCGCGGCTGGCCACGTCGCGCGGTACCAGGTTGCCGAAGGCCGGGTAGCGACGCTCCAGGTAGTAGTCCCGGTCCACCTCGGGAATGTCACTGCCTTTTTTCTTCCCTTCACGGATGGCCTGCGCGTCCTCAAGCTTGGCTGGAACCCAGATGCGACCGTCGTTGCGGAGCGATTCGCTCATCAACGTGAGCTTGCTCTGGTGTGTGCCGCTCACCGGGATGCAGGTGGGGTGGATCTGTGTGTAGCAGGGATTGGCCATGAAGGCCCCGCGCTTGTGTGCCTTCCAGGCGGCGGTCACATTGCTGCCCATGGCATTGGTGCTCAGGAAGAACACGTTGCCATAGCCACCGGTGCACAGTAGTACTGCGTGCGCACCATGCCGCTCGATCTCGCCAGTGATCAGGTTGCGGGCGATGATGCCGCGGGCCTTGCCGTCCACGATCACCACATCGAGCATCTCGTGACGGTCGTACATCTTCACGGCGCCTTTGCCCACCTGGCGCATCAGCGCACTGTAGGCGCCGAGCAACAACTGCTGGCCGGTCTGTCCGCGGGCATAGAACGTGCGGCTCACCTGCACACCACCGAAGGACCGATTGTCCAGCAGTCCGCCGTAGTCGCGGGCGAAGGGCACGCCTTGCGCCACGCACTGGTCGATGATGTTGGCGCTCACCTCGGCCAGGCGGTACACGTTCGCCTCGCGAGCGCGGTAGTCACCACCCTTCACGGTGTCGTAGAACAGGCGGTAGGTGCTGTCGCCGTCGTTCTGGTAGTTCTTGGCAGCGTTGATGCCTCCTTGCGCAGCGATGCTGTGGGCGCGACGGGCGCTGTCCTGGAAGCAGAAGGCCTTCACGTTGTAGCCCATCTCAGCCAGGGAAGCGGCCGCACTGGCTCCGGCGAGGCCCGTGCCCACCACGATCACGTCGATGCGACGCTTGTTGGCCGGCGCCACGATGCGCATATGGCCCTTATGGTAGGTCCACTTCTTGTCGATGGGTCCAGGAGGGATCTTACTGTCGAGCTTGCTCATGAGTGCAGGAAGGTCTTAAGTCCGATGTCCAATGCCGAATGCGCGTTCCGCATCGGACATTGGACATCGGACGGATGGCGTGCGATGGACATGTGCGCTGATGCGGGTTGACGCTTAGGCATTGATGAACATCCACACGGGGATGAGGGCAAAGAAGATGGGAACGACAACGGCGAAGAACACGCCCACGTTCTTGATGATCGGCGTGTAGCGCGGGTGGTTGAGGCCCAGGCTTTGGAAGGCGCTCTGGAAGCCGTGCAGCAAGTGGAAGGCGAGCACGCCCATCATCACCACATACAGGGCCACGTACCAAAGTTGGGTGAAGGCGGCGGCCACCACGGAGTAGAGGTCCTTCAATGGCTCTCCGTTCTTGTCCACCGTCATGGGCAGTTCACCGAAGTGCATCTCGAACCAGAAATGCTTCATGTGGATCACCAGGAAGACCAGGATCAGCGTCCCGAGGAGCGCCATTTGGCGGGCGTACCATGGGCTATTGGCGCCGGGGTTCTCATAGGCATACTTCACCGGACGTGCCTTGCGGTTCTGGATGGTGAGCAGGAATCCATCGAAGGCGTGGAACAGGATGCTGGCGTACAGCAGGTAGCTCACCAGCTTCACCGGGGGGAAGGTGGTCATGAACCGTGCGTACTCGTTGAACTTTTGCTGCCCATCGGGGCTCATGTCCAGCAGTTGCAGGTTCCCGGCCAGGTGGGCGATCAGGAAGATGGAAAGGAAAAGGCCCGTCAGGGCCATCCAGTACTTCTTCGCGAGTGAGGAACCGAGGAGAGCTGATCGTGCCATGTCTCTGTAACAGCGAACGGATGATGTTCGTTCGGGCCGCAAACTTACGGGGTGGTCGGCAGGCACGGAAGATGGCCGTGGGGTCGCCCTTGTTTAGAACGGTTCTGATCAGGGATGTGCTGAGCCTCAACAGCTTGGAATCGGTCGGTTCCACTAGGCCAGCATAAAAAGCCGACCGTCGTGCCTACTTCTTCGGCCAAGCCTTTCGCGTAGCCGCGATCGCCCGCTTCTCCATCGACTTTAGCACCTTCAGGTCAATGTCGGCCAGGCGCTTTACATATAGGCAGCGTGCTTGCCCAGCTTGGCCAGTGCATCCGCATCCTGCACCTCTTCGCCCAGGTGTAGCAACAGTTCCGTCTTCCGCGGACTGAAGGCCGCCAAGGGTTCACTGCCCGAATGGCTACTGGCGTAGGTGTAGTGGTAGGTGCCGAAACCCACGATGCTCGGTCCGTATAAGTGCGGCTACTCGCCGGTGAGCCTGACTGCCGTTAGGCAGGCTCCTGCATCAGGGCCATCAGCATGCGGCTGTCATCGCGCATCTCCTCCTTGGGGTGGGTGTCGATGAAGGCGTGTACGCTCGCCTTAGTGGCGGTGGGTCTTGTTGGGGGTGGGCACGGGGTAAAGATCGATCGCATGGGAGATAGGAGCAAGTAGCCCATATCGGAGGCTTTGCGAGTGAGGACTACTGCGAATGGCCCGACGGCGGGTCTTCGAGCCGGAACGCCCCAATACAAGACACAAGTCTCAAGACCTAAGTTCCAAGTCACAAGGCCGCCTTGCTGCTTGAGCCTTGCGCCTTGTGTCTTGCGTCTTGATCCTACCTTCGCCCTATGCGTTACGCCCCCCTTTCCGCCGCCACCTACCGCGAGCACCGCGCCCGTTTCCGCCAGCACTTGGAAAAAGGGGGCCTCGCCATCTTCCAGAGCAACGACATCATGCCCACCAGCGCCGATGGGCACATGCCGTTCAAGCAGGCCAGCG
>JBEICT010000281.1:0-3994 GCA_040383865.1 Flavobacteriales bacterium
AAGTGCGCGTAGGCGATCTGATACAGGAAGCCCGTACGGCGCATGGGTCCGATGCGTTCGCCGTACCGGTCAAGACCACGCTCTATCTGAGGTACCAGTTCCAAGGCCAGGTCCGGTCGGCCAGCGCGTAAATGCATGCCGAGCTCAAGGCTCATGCTCGTATTGAACAACTTGAGGTCGAGGTCCTCCGTCTCTGGCATGTTCCATGCGCTCGGGGCATTCCGGAAGCTCATCAAGTGGATGCGCGCCTCATCGAACCGCCCTAGGGCCACGCATACAAAGGCCAGGTTGCCAAGCACCGAGAGCACCACTTGGGGCTCCTGTTCGAAGCGGTCATGCTCACTTTCGAAGAGCTGAAGGTTGGCATTCAATTGCGCGTAACAGGTCGGCAGGTCGTTCATGGTGAAGGCCACTGCGCTTCGGATGTGATGGCGGAGGTAAGCCGCTTTGGCGGACCGGGCGGGGCGCTTTTCATCCAGCAGCGGATCCTTCAACAGGTCGTTCAGTGCCTTCAGGGTCGCTGCATCCCGCGCCAGGCCTTTGCGGTACAATAGCAGGAAGATGCGCGTCTTCAAGGCCCACAGCCCGTCAAGTTCGCTCTGTTCCACCTCCAGGGCCGCACGTCTTTCGGCCAATTCGTTCAGTTGCTGCTCCGTCGCGTGGACGTAGTTGTCCCGCTCGGCCAGACGACGCTGCCATTCCATTGCGGCGAGAAGCATGGGTTGTCGGTCGTGGGCCCTGGCCAGCCGTTCGAAACTGTGCAACAGCTTGGCGGCATCGTCATAGAGGGATCGGTCGTGCAACAAGCGAATGGTGTGGAGCATGCGCCCCAGGCGGGCATCGATGGACCCTTCCGCATGAAAGGCCTCCAGGCTTTCGAGCACCGATTCATACAGTCTGCGCTTGGTGATGGCAAAGCGGTGTGTGAAGGCCTCGCTGCTGAATTGGGCGATCACGGCCTGTTCGTCGTATTCCTCGGCAGCGGCAATGGCATCGAACAGCTTATGGTATTTGGCCTGCCCATCGCCCACGTGCCGACCGGTGTGGACCTTGAAGTAGCGCTTCTCCGCACGGGACATTGACCGGATGAGCCGGTGGAGGTGGTCTTGTGCCTTGTTCGCCATGACCGTAGGGCCTTGGTGCTTCACGGTGGTGTGTTCCAAGGCGATGAGAAAATACCGGGTCTGTCTGACCGGGCCATTCACACACCGAGGAAAGGAGGAAGTTCCGGAAGGACCGGTCACGACCGGGAACAAGAACGCCCGGTAACCCGGGCGCTCAGCAAGCAAGGGGACCGAGGGGGGTCAGTTCACCTTCTTCTTGCGGCCTTTTTCGCTATCCGAGAGATCGTCGCCATCATCGCTGATGCCGCGGCCATCCCCTTCACCCGTGGTGTCAGGACCACCCGCAAGGGCGCCTCCCGAAGTGGAGCCAGCTCCCTCTCCCATGGTGGTAAACGACTTGGAGGTCCCATCTTCCTGATCGGAACAATGCGGACCATCCAGATCCTCCTTGGAACATGCCGATAACGCCAGCATGGCCCCGAAAAGGACCAAATTGACCAATTGCCGATATGTGCGGGCGGAACTCATCACTTCCCAAAGGTAATATCATCTGCTGGCAAAATCAAGTCCTCGCCCGTTTTTTTCATCGGTGACCACCTCGGCAGTTCGATCACGACCTGTGTTCCCAGCACGGCACCGGTCGTGGGGTCTTCGCGCTGATCGGGTCCCGCAATACGGATATCGGTCAGTTCCAGTCGACGCAGGACGTCCGCACGCCCTTTGGTGATCTCGATGCCTCTGGAGATATGGTCGCCACCGGCGCTCTTGGACCGGCGGCTGTGCTCCACGCCCACACCATCATCGGAAATGGTCACGCGCACCCGTTCCGCGTCCACCGGTGATACAGTGATCGTGACCTCACCCTGCCGCTCGGAAGGCAGTATGCCATGCCAGATGCTGTTCTCGACATAGGGTTGCAGCATCATGGCCGGCAACCGTACCTGGTCGGTCTCCACCGTGGGGTCCACGTTTATCTGGTATCGGAACCGGTCCTTGAAGCGCATGTGCTCCAATTGGAGATAGAGCTCAAGCCGCTCAAGTTCCTCGGCCAGCGATGTGGTATCGTTCTGGCTGGCATCGAGGTTGCGGCGGATGAGCTTGGCGAAGCTGGTGAGGTGCTTGCTGGCCGTGGCCCGGTCCTGCCGGTTGATGTGGTATTGGATGCTGTTCAGCGCGTTGAAGACGAAGTGCCGGTTCATGTTGGCATTGAGGGCCTGTTGTTCGAGCTGCAGCATCCGCGAACGCAGCACCAATTGGCGGGTGCGTTCATGGCGTTCGCGCTGCAGCGTCCGGTACCGGTGTATGCTGTATGCGGTTCCAGCGATCATCAACGCACATGCCGTGAAGAACCACCAACGCAGCCAGAACGGTGGGTCGATGCGGAACCGGAAGGTGGCGCCGGGTCCCCAGTGAACGCCATCCCTGCTCGCGGTCACTTCGAACACGTACTCGCCATGTGGCAGGTTGCTGAAACTGGCGAACCGGGCATCGGTGGGCGGCAATTGGTCCTGGTCCAGGCCGTTCAGCCTGTAGAGGTATTGTACTTTGTCCGGTTCGCTCAGTTCGATGCCCACATAGTCGAACGTGATGTGGTTGCGACGGTAGGGCAGCACAAGGCCGATCGGCAGTCCGGTCGCATCCAGGCTGTCGCAGCGCCCCGCCCAATCCGTGGGCTGCAGGTACGAACGGACACCGATAATGTGCATGAAGGGCGGAGGTCTGGTCGCACTGGACCTCGCGCGCGTCGGGTCATGCATGAGCAGGCCTCCGGTAGTGCCCAGGAAGACCCGTCCCTTTTCATCACAGTAGCCCGCGTTCAGGTTGAACTCCAGGCTTCGAAGACCGTCGTTCAAGGTCAGGTGTTCGTGCAGCGAAGCATCCTTCAGCGCGCTGTCCGGGTGGAAACGGTAGACGCCGTTGTTGGTGCCTGCCCAGAGCTGTCCCTTGGTATCGGCCACCAGCACACCCACATGATTCGACCCGAAATCGCCAGCGAAACGCACAATGTGCATGGATGAGCCGTCCCAGCAGGAAAGGCCATTGTTGGTGCCGCACCACAACCGGCCCTTGTCGTCCATCACAAGGCTGAGCACGGTGTTGTCGCTCAATCCGTTTTCGGTGGTGTAATTCGTGAGCCGCCCATTGGCCCAATGGGCCAGCCCTTGTTCGGTGGCCAGCCATGCTCCGTCACGTCCATCCGACAGCATGTGGCGGACCGACCTCCCGGGTCCATCGGGGGCTGGTGGATATTGCTTCAGTGTACCATCCGGGGCTATGGATGACAGACCATCGCGCGTGCCACACCAAACCACGCCCCGTTCGTCCTCCATCAGTGCCAGCACGCGTTGGCCGGACATGCGCAGTGGTCCTGGCAAGGGGTCCACAACGCCCCGATCGATCCGTGCCAACCCATCGCTGGTGCCGAACCAAAGGCGCCCTTTACGGTCCTTGATCCCACACCATACGGTGTTGTTGGGCAACCCGTCCACGGTGTTCACCATGGCCATACCATCCATGCGGCAGACCCCATTGTCATAAGTGCCCAGCCAGAGGTCGCCAAGGGAGTCCCGGACCATGGCCATGATCAGGTCGCTGCACAGGCCTTCCTTCACGGTGAAGGTCACGAAGCGGTCGCCGGCATAGCGCAAAACACCGGCGCCATCCGTTCCGAACCAGAGCCCTCCATCGTGGTCCTCGAACGCGCAGTTGATGTTATCGTTGGGTAGGCCTTGGTGTATGGTGAACACACGCATGTGACCTTCGCGGTCCACCATGTTCAAGCCCAGTTTGGTCCCGATCCAGAGCCGCCCATGCGAGTCCATCAACAGGCATCGTACACTGTTCATGAGCAGCCCGCGCTCCTCGTCATAGGCTTCGATGCGTCCATTGGGGTGGATGCGGTACACCCCACGGCCGATGGTGCCCACCCA
>JBEICT010000282.1:0-3978 GCA_040383865.1 Flavobacteriales bacterium
CCGTTCACGGTGAGCGTGGACCTCAAAGGCCGGGGTACCACGACGGGCATCAGTGCATCGGACCGCAGCAAGACCATGCTGGCCTTGATCGATCCGGCCATCAAGGCGGACGACCTGGCCCGGCCCGGGCACATCTTTCCGTTGAAGGCGCGCAAGGGCGGCGTACTGCGTCGCACCGGCCACACCGAGGCCGCTGTGGAGATGGCACGACTGGCAGGTCTCGAGCCGGCCGGACTGATCGTGGAGATCCTCAACGAGGATGGCACCATGGCCCGGCTACCCCAACTGCGGGAGATCGCGCTAAGGTTCGGTCTGAAGCTCGTGAGCATTGAGGACCTGGTGGCCTTCCGGATGCGCACCGAACGACTGGTTGAACGCCAGGTGGACGTGCAGCTGCCCACCGTACGCGGCGATTTCCAACTGATCGCCTACCGCCAGACCACCACCGGCGAAGAGCACATGGCCCTGGTGAAAGGCACATGGGACCCGAAGGAGCCCGTGCTGGTTCGCGTTCATTCCTCCTGCGTTACCGGCGACATCTTCGGGAGCTGCCGATGCGACTGCGGCCCCCAGCTGCATCGGGCCATGGAACTGATCGAAGCCGAAGGCAAGGGCGTGATCGTCTACATGCAACAGGAAGGCCGCGGCATCGGGCTGATGAACAAACTACGGGCCTACAAGCTCCAGGAACAGGGAGCTGACACGGTGGAGGCCAATCTGATGCTCGGTTTCGAGATGGATGCCCGAGACTATGGCGTAGGTGCGCAGATCCTGCACGACCTGGGCGTACGTAAGATGCGGTTGATGACCAACAACCCTCGCAAGCGCACTGGGCTGGTGGGCTATGGCCTGGAGATCGTCGAGAACGTTCCCTTGGAGATCGCCTCGAACCCGCACAACCAGCGCTACCTCGAGACCAAGCGAGAGAAGCTGGGGCATGACCTGCAGGTGAACAAGGACGCCTGAAGCACGGTCTACGGCGTCGCGGTCTTGTTCCGTTTCCGGCGGATCAGTTCCCAGAATCCATCACCCTCCCTGCGGAACACCACACCCACGCCCTGCGTGGTCGGTGCCTGATCGGCCTGGTTGAGGTTCCTGTCGTTGCTCACGCTATAAGCCTTCAATCGGAACTTGCCATCACGTGTCATCAGGTACTCCAGTTGGAAATCACCAAGCAGGTTGCTGCCGGCATCGGCACGTTGGGCACCGTACTGCACACCCACGTTACTGCTGAACAGGAGACGCTCGTTGAACAGCTGGGTGCTTACGGCCAGTTCTAGCTCGTCCTGCGTGATGTTGTCACCCGGTCGATAATTGACACCGAGGTCAACATCCTTGCTCAGGCTGCTCAGCCAGTTGCTCACTTGATTGCTGAGCAGTTCGCTGGTGGTGGTACCGGCCGCATTGGCATTCACTGAACCGGCACCTACGTACTGGGGCGGAGGCACGAAACGGTTCAAAGCGATGAGCGCGAAGACCTGCCGGTTCAGCTCCTGTTCCGTACTGAGCGCGCTGTTCACCTGGGCACGCAGGCTTTCGTCAACACTGGGCAGGCGCACCTGGAAGCCGATCTCGGGGTTCATCATCTTCTCACGCAGCCGCATGCCCACCTCCACCGGAACGCGCTTTTTGTATGCCTCGCTCCTTTCGGACGGCGGAATGATGTCATAGAGCGGGGCGCGCAGGCGATAGGTCGCCTGCAGGTCAAGTTGCGCATCGAAGGGATCACCGTACCACGTGATCCTTCCACCGGGCTCCAACTGGAAGTGCTTGTTCACCACGTTGCGCAGGGTGAACAGGTAGTCACCCTCGGTCACCTCCACCTGCCCACGCATGCTGAGGTCGCCGGCGTTGTTCACATTGATCTCCAGATCGCCCTGTCCGCTTCCGGTGAGGATATCGCCGATGGTGGGATCGAAAATGAGCTCCAGGGTGGCCTCCGGCGTCACAGTGACCTTCAGGTCCAGCGAGATACCCGCAAGGTCCACCTCTTCCTCCTTCACATCGGCCGTATCGGTGGTCACGAACTGCACGAACCCAATGGAAGAGACCTCGGTACTTCCTCCGATCGGAAAGTGCATGGAAGTCCCGGTCGCGGTCCGGGCATCAACGACCACATCCAACGAACCTTCTTCCCCGCTCACTTCCAATGAGCCTGTGCCGTAGGCCTTCCCGTAGAACAGTTCATTGTCCGCAAGGGTGGTATTGAGCACTAGGAACCGCTCCATGGTGCCTCCAACGTTATAGTTCCAATGGCGCAGGCCTTGGTGAATGACCGTGCCGTTGACGATGGCCACATTGCCTTCCTCATCGCGCACACGCACACGGTCAAGCGCGAACATGTCCGGGTAGACCTTCAGGCGATGCGAAAAACGGTACAAGGTGTTCAGGTAGTCGATACGGAGGCCTGCATCCGTAAGGTCAAGGGTGCCGTTCACCTCGGGGGCCAACAGGGTGCCGTGCACGCCCAGATCGCCGCTCACGAGTCCCTGTATTTCACTAATACCCTCTGGCAGATAGGGGTTGATGAACGCAAGATCGAACCGATCGAAGAGCAGCGTCATCTCCAGTTCACCACCATTAAAAAGCCCGAGCGTGCCTTCAAAATCCAATGCCTTGATGGGACCACGTGTCAACGAACCGGCCAGGTCGAGCGAACGGGCCCCGGGCGCCCAACCGGCCGTGAATCGCACATCGCCCACCGGTTTGTCCTGCACCGCAATGCTGTCAGCGCAGATGTAGGCCAAAGCAAAGGGATCGCCATAGAGATCGTGCACGCTTCCATCACCACTGATCATGCCACGAAGACGCGGACCTCCGAGGTACGGCTCCAGATTGGCGAGCGCCACGTTCTCCACCTCGAAAGCCATGGAACGCGTGACATCCTTGGATATCGTGCCCCCGAGAGCGATCCTCTGCGGGCCATTGAGCAGGACCAATGAATCCACGACCACCGTGGTGGAATCAATGCTGAAACGCGTAACACGCTGTGTGACCCAACTCCCCTTGCCGAGCATGATCTCCGAGGGCAGAAGCTCAAGCAGCACCGAACGCCAGCCGCGCACCTCACCCAGCAGTTCCAGAGTGCCACGCGTACCGGTCGCACTGGTGTCCCAACCCAGGCTGAACTCCAATTCGTCCTGGTAGGCTTTGCCCTGCAGGCTGATGCCCTCCATCCAGGTGCTGTCGTTCCATGCCGTGCGCTCGCTGGACAGACCAAAAGCGAGAATGTCCAAGGTCTTCTCGGCGATCACCTCCACCTCCGTTGACCGCACGGCACCCATGCTGACCAGGGGCGATCGCAAGGTGAGATCGAGGTCGAACGTGCGACTATCGAACGAACCGACCATGGTGCTGTTGTTGGCCACCACAAGCCCTGGCACGAAAAGCTGCAACCACGGGCCCGTGTCCCGCGCTTTCAGGTCGAACCGGAAACGTTGCACTTCCTGAGCGTAACTGACCTCATCACGCAAGGCCGGGAATACACTGTAGACCACGTTCGCGAAAGCGTTGGGCAACAGGGTAGGGAGAAAGGTCCCCACGATCTCGGCCTCAGCGAACGATGCGTCCAAGCGCAGGATGTTCTGCCCGTCCATACGATCACTCTCCAGCCGGATATCGCCCAGGTCATGGTCCCCGTCCGTGGAACAGTAGACGATGTCCCTGATCTCCAAGTTACCGCGCAGGCTATCAGGCGAAAGTCGACCGGATGCATTGACCTGCATGCTGATCGCATCGTACTGTGACCGTTCGAACAGACCGAGGGCCCGGAGGTCCGCGTGCTGTAGATCGGCGGTGAAGTCCACCAGCGGCCATCTTCCACGGAGGTCGGCCAATCCCTTGAACTCCAATGAAAGATTGGGGTCGTTGACGGAGAGCACGCCATTGAACAGGTTGCGCTCCAAGCGGCCCTTGACCATGATATCCCTTACTGGAGTGCCTCCAATGGTAAAAAGGGGAACCTCACCATCGAGATCC
>JBEICT010000283.1:0-3918 GCA_040383865.1 Flavobacteriales bacterium
ATGATGTCCTCCTTCGTCAGTACACGAACACTGAGTTCGCTCTCCAGACCGAGTTTCTTGTTGATGCGGTAGCGACCCACCTCACCGAGGTCATAACGCTGTTCACTGAAGAACAGCTTGTCGATGACACCACGGGCCGTTTCCAGATCGGGTGGTTCGGCGTTGCGGAGCTGGCGGTAGATCACCTCCACGGCCTCCTTCTCGGAGTTCGAGGTGTCCTTCTGCAGCGTATTGTATATGAGGGCGTAGTCGGCGGCGTTGATCCCCTGCTTGTGCAGGATGATGGTCTTCGCACCGCTCTCCACGATCTGGTCCACGTGGAGCTCCTCGATCACGGTCTCACGGTCGATCAGCACCTCGTTACGCTCGATGCTCACCACCTCGCCGGTATCCTCGTCCACGAAGTCCTCCACCCAGGTCTTCAGCACACGGGCGGCCAGGCGACGGCCCACGGCCTCCTTCATGTTGGCCTTGGTCACCTTCACCTCGTCGGCGAGGTCGAAGATGGACAGGATGTCCTTGTCACTTTCGAACCCGATGGCACGCAGCAGCGTGGTCACGGGCAGCTTTTTCTTACGGTCAATGTAGGCGTACATCACCCCGTTGATGTCCGTGGCGAACTCGATCCACGAACCCTTGAAGGGGATGACACGGGCGCTGTACAGCTTGGTGCCGTTGGCGTGGCGGCTCTGGCCGAAGAACACGCCCGGGCTGCGGTGCAGCTGGCTGACCACCACACGCTCGGCACCGTTCACCACGAACGAGCCCTTGGGGGTCATGTAGGGGATCTGCCCCAGGTACACGTCCTGCACGATGGTCTCGAAGTCCTCGTGCTCCGGATCGGTGCAGTACAATTTCAGTTTTGCCTTGAGGGGCACACTGTAGGTGAGGCCACGCTCAATGCACTCATCGATGCTGTAGCGCGGCGGATCGATGAAATAGTCCAGGAACTCCAGTACGAACTGGTTTCGGGTATCCGTGATGGGGAAGTTCTCGGAGAAAACTTTGAAGAGACCTTCCTTCTCCCGGTGCTCGGGCAGGGTGTCGATCTGGAAGAACTCCTCGAAGCTCTTCAGCTGGATGTCGAGGAAATCGGGGTAATCGATCGACAGGGCACTGGAGCCGAAATCGATGCGTTTGTTGCGCTTGGAGCTGGTCTTCGCCTGGGCCATGTGTGCGTATGTAGGGAACGGAAGACGACCTGAGAAATGATCCGACTTGTCCGGGACCACCGTGGCGCTGGATCGGAGGCGCTACGATGGAGGGCAGGAATGCCCAGAAATGACGCGATCACAGCACAGCCGGAAAGGCCCGCCTTGGGGCCTTTCCGTGCTGCTGTGTTGCAGGCGCGAGGTCGGTCTTACTTGACCTCAACTTCTGCGCCGGCTTCCGTCAGTTGCTGCTTCAGGTTCTCGGCGTCCGCCTTGGACACACCTTCCTTCAGCGGCTTCGGAGCACCGTCAACGAGGTCCTTCGCCTCCTTCAGTCCGAGACCGGTGAGTTCCTTCACCAGTTTCACCACGGCGAGCTTGTTGGCACCGCCGTTCTTCAGGATCACGTCGAAGCTGGTCTTCTCTTCGGCGGCGGCTGCACCACCAGCAGCGGGGCCAGCGGCCACGGCCACGGCAGCAGCTGCCGGCTCGATCTTGTATTCCTCCTTCAGGTACTGGGCCAGTTCGTTCACCTCTTTCACGGTGAGGGCTACCAACTGATCGCCCAGGGATTTGATGTCTGCCATTGTTCGGGTTTGTTACTTGTTGTTCGGGGAAGCGGACTGTGCGTAACGCGTTTGGTCTGTTCAGTTGGCGCGGGCCTCGAGAGCCTTGACCAGGCCGGCGATCTTGTGCGCGCCGCTGCCCTGCAGGCCGCTGACCACGTTCTTGATCGGGCTCTGGAGCAGTGCGATGATGTCGCCGATGAGCTCCTCCTTTCCTTTGAGGTTGCTCAGCATCACCAGTTGATCGTCGCCCACGAAGACGGCCTCATCGATCCACGCACTCTTCAGTGCGGGTTTCGTTTGGTCCTTCTTGCGGAAATCCTTGATCAGCTTGGCCGGGGCGTTGCCCTTTTCGGCGAACAGGATCGAGGTCTGCCCTTTCAGGGACGGCATCAGGCCGGTGTAGTCGCGTCCTTCAACGCGCTCCATCGCCTTGCGGAGCAGGGTGTTCTTCACCACCTTCATCCGGATACCGGCCTTGTTGCAGGCACGGCGCAGGTTGCTCGTGGCCTCAGCGTCCATGGACGACGTATCGGCCAGATACAGCACGTTGCTGGCCTTGATCTCTTCGACCAGGACTTCGATAGCCTGGGCTTTTTCGGTACGGGTTGCCATTGTTGTGCGCTGTTAATCAGGCCTGGACCGTGCGGGTATCCACCTGCACGCCGGGGCTCATGGTACTGCTGATGCTGATGCTCTTGATGTAGGTCCCCTTGGCGGTGCTGGGCTTCAGCTTCACCAGGGTCTGCAGGATCTCATGAGCGTTCTCGCTCAGCTTGGCCGCGTCGAACGAGGCCTTGCCGATCACCGCATGGATGATGCCCGCCTTGTCCACCTTGAAATCGATCTTACCTGCCTTCACCTCCCTCACCGCCTTGGCCACGTCCATGGTCACGGTTCCGGTCTTGGGGTTCGGCATCAGGCCGCGGGGACCGAGCACACGGCCCAGCGCACCCACCTTGGCCATCACAGCAGGCGTGCAGATGATCACGTCCACGGATGTCCATCCGCCCTTGATCTTCTCGATGTATTCATCCAGACCGGCCATGTCCGCACCAGCGGCCATGGCTTCCTCGCACTTGGCGGGGTCGGCCAATACAAGAACGTTGACCGTGCGGCCGGTGCCATGGGGCAGGCTCACGGTTCCACGCACCATTTCGGTGCTCTTGCGGGGGTCCACGCCGAGGCGCACGGCGATATCCACCGTGGCGTCGAACTTCGTGGTGCTCACCTGCTTCACGATCTGGGTCGCTTCCTGCAGGCTGTAGATCTTGCTGGTATCGAACTTGGCCAGCGCTGCTTTACGCTTCTTGGTCAGGGTTGACATGGCTGCAGGGTTCAGAAGGGTTTATTTCCGGTCACGGTAACACCCATGCTGCGGGCCGTTCCGGCCACCATGCTCATGGCGCTCTCCAGCGTGAAGCAGTTCAGGTCGGGCATCTTGTCCTCCGCGATCGCTTTCACCTGTTCCCAGGTGATGCTGCCCACTTTCTTGCTGTGGGGAACACCGCTGCCACCCTTGATCTTGGCCGCATCGATGATCTGCACCGCTGCGGGGGGGGTCTTGATGATGAAGTCGAACGACTTGTCGCCGTAAACGGTGATCACCACGGGCAGCACTTTGCCGGCCTTGTCCTGCGTGCGCGCATTGAACTGCTTGCAGAACTCCATGATGTTCACGCCCTTGGCACCCAGTGCGGGGCCGATGGGGGGCGATGGGTTGGCCGCGCCACCCTTTACTTGCAGCTTGATAAGGGCTGCGATCTCCTTTGCCATTGTTCTTGGTTTGTGTCCTTTGTAACGCCTTCCTCATCGGTCGGCTCGGACGGTTATGTTTGGTCTTCTGTCGTCGGTGTCGGGCGAGGCTTACCTCGCGACTACACCTCCTTTTCCACTTGCATGAAGCTCAGTTCCAGCGGGGTCTTTCTTCCGAAGATCTTCACCATCACCTTGAGCTTCTTCTTTTCCTCGTTGATCTCCTCGACCACCCCGTTGAATCCATTGAAGGGACCGTCGATCACCTTGACGCCCTCGCCCACATGGTAGGGATTCACGCTCGTGGCCTCGGCATCCGCCAGTTCATCCACAGTGCCCAGGATACGGTTCACTTCACTTTGGCGCAAAGGCACTGGCTCACCCCCTTTCTCAGCACCCAGGAACCCGATCACGTTCGGCAGGTTCTTGATCGTGTGCGCGATCTC
>JBEICT010000284.1:0-3906 GCA_040383865.1 Flavobacteriales bacterium
CATGGGCCTCCTCAGCGCCATGGTGAACTCACTGAGCACCTTCTACCCGAAGAGCCAGGACCCACACCGCCCCAGCAAGGACGTGGAGCGCACGATCTTCCGCCTGATCGCCAAGATGCCGACGTTGGCTGCGATCAGCTACAAGAACAACCTGGGCCACCCCTACATGTACCCCAACAACAAGCTGGGCTACGTGGACAACTTCCTGCACATGATGTTCGCCCTGCCCACCGAGGAATACGAGGTGGACCCTGTGGTGGCCAGTGCCCTGAACACCCTGCTGATCCTGCACGCCGACCACGAGCAGAACTGCAGCACCAGCACGGTGCGCTTGGTGGGAAGCAGCCAGAGCAACCTGTACAGCGCAGTAAGTGCCGGCATCGCGGCCCTATGGGGTCCATTGCACGGCGGCGCCAACCAGGAAGTGATCGAAATGCTGGAGACCATCCGGAACGATGGAGGCGACATCCAGAAGTGGGTGAACAAGGCCAAGGACAAGAACGACCCCTTCCGCCTGTTCGGTTTCGGTCACCGGGTGTACAAGAACTTCGATCCCCGCGCCAAGATCATCAAGAAGAGCTGCGACGATGTGCTGGGCAAGCTGGGTGTGAAGGACCCCGTGCTGGACATTGCCAAGCAACTGGAGGAGATCGCCCTGAAGGACGACTACTTCATTGAGCGCAAACTGTATCCCAACGTGGACTTTTACAGCGGCATCATCTACCGTGCCATAGGCATTCCCACCCGCATGTTCACCGTGATGTTCGCGCTGGGGCGCCTGCCTGGTTGGATCGCCCAGTGGAAGGAGATGGTGGACAACAAGGAGCCCATCGGTCGCCCTCGCCAGATCTACACCGGAGCCACCAAGCGCGACTATGTGAACTTGAAGGACCGCGGCTGATCGCAACGGTCATGAACCATGGCGAAGGGGGTGCGAAAGCACCTCCTTCGTTCGTTTTACTGACCTTGGTCATGTTCGCCTGCCCACGCTTGGCGGAAATTCGCTGCGAACCACAACGCTTATCATACCATGACCACCGCCACCAAGGACCGGACCACCAAACATCTTTCCGACCTCCATTTTGAACACAAGGTGTGGCTGAACACCCTGCAGTTCTGCAAGGAGGAGATCAGCATCTTCGAACGTCGCATGGAGGAACTGGTGGCCCGCAATACCGACAAGACGTTGCTGGCCGAGCTGGAGCACTTTCAGAACCAGTATATCCGTGAGCGTGAAGTGATCGACGAATTGCGGCACGGCATCAAGGAACACGAGAACTTCCTGGAGAAGGAAATGAAGGAACATCCCGTGGCCATTGAGCACCGCGCCTTCGGGGACCACACCGTACTGCGCGACCGCATGGTGACCTTTGAAAAACTCTATCGCGAATTGAAGGACGAGTTCCACCGCTGGCTGGCCAAGGCCATGTGAACCGAACTGTACGATCATGCTTGGAACAGGGGCCTCAATGAGGCCCCTGTTCGCTTTCATGATATGTGTCACATGAATAGGCGACGGAAGTCATGGACAAGAGGTTGAGCAAGGAATAGGTTCGCACAATGACATTGGTCTGATGCGTGCTCGGGACATGGTCCGAAGGCACATTCGGTCCACCCAAAGGAGACACCTGACCATTGGACCATTTACGAAGCGCCGATCCACAACCGATCTGAAAAGACCATGAAGTTCATCCTCGTACCCACCGATTTCAGTGCACCTGCCGAACATGCCGTGGAGGCCGCCGCCCAGCTCGCTCAGAAACAGGGTGCCACGGTCCACCTGATCCATTCGGTCGATGTGCCTGATACCTGGCAGGACGCCCGTTTCAGTAATGCCGTATTGGCCACGAAGCCCTTGAAACAGCAACAGGACCTGTACCCCGAAATACGTGCAAGGGTGGGTGAAGCGAAACAGATGCTGGAGTCCCGGTCACTGCGGCTTGCCCGCAAGAAAGTGAAGGTCACCTACCATGTGGCCGCCAACGTGGCCTGGCAGGATATCACCACCATCGCCCGGGACCTGAAGGCCGACCTGATCATCATGGGCACACACGGTGCCGGGGCCATGAAAGAGGCCCTGATGGGCAGCAATACCCAACGCGTGGTCCGCCTCGCTGAAGTGCCTGTCCTGACATTGCGGGACGCTCTTCCCAAGCGCATCGCCAACGTGGCCTTGCTCCTGGACCCCTTGGAGCCTGGCTTGGAAAAAACCATCCACGGACTTCTGATTCCACTGGAGGGGCAGCGAACACGCCTGCATTTGGTCCGGGTGAACACACCCAACGGATTCCAGGACACGGACACTTCGCTGGAGCAATTGCATAAACTGGCCCGGAAGCTCGAACCCTCTTGTCTCATCCATGTATGCGATCATTATTCCGTGGCGGAGGGTGCTGTCGCCTTCGCGCGTCGTGAGGGTATGGACGTGATCGCGCTGCCCACCCATGGCCGACAAGGTCTCCGCGCCATGCTTAATGCGAGCGTTGCAGAGACCATTGTGAACCACTCACCCGTGCCGGTCCTCACGTTGAAGGCATGATCGCCATGGAACTATCATTCAGCGAACGAACATGTGCTCAATGTCCATCCTTCATCGTTCCGGAACCCGAGAAACCCTTCGTAGTTGACGCATAGAACCACCTTTCAGCTTGGAGCCCATGGTGAACTTCTTGTCCCAACAACTGACAAAGATCAGTTCCGGACTTTTTCCGGCCGTGTACGTTCGCGACTTGACCGCTTTCCCGTTGTTGGAGAAGGCCGATCGAACATGACCAGGACCCCTGGACCGATCACGACCATCGAAGAGCTGGTCAACGAACTCTGCAAAGGGGCCGGACGGAAGGGCTATTTGGAGATCCTGGACCGGATCGCCATTCCCGTTAAGGATTTCGAGCCCTATTGCCGCTGGAACGACAAACACTATACGCGCAATTGCATATCCAGGACGGCCGACTTTGAATTGCTCCTCATCTGCTATGAACCAGGGCAGCGCACGAGCATCCACGACTACTCCACAGAAGAAGCCTGGGTGCATCCGCTCGCAGGTTCTGTGATCGAGGAACGCTATGAATTCATCCCAGGACAGCCGATCAGGAAGGTCTCGTCGTCCAAGCTGGACCCTGGGTCCTTCTCGTACCTCCACAACGGCAAGGGCATACACCGTTACATCAACACGGAAAATGGCAGGTCCATCACCCTGAACCTGTATGCCAAGCCCTTGATCAAGTGGAAGGTGTACGACGCAGGCTCGGGCGAACCCCAGGATGGATTCCCGCTCGCGAGCTGAAATAGGTCGTTCCTGCTATCTAACCTACTTTTCGGACCGTGACAGGTTCCATCTTCAGTACAGGCCAGGTAGCGGAGATCGCCGCCATGCTGTTCAGTTCCGCTGCGGAAGGGCTGGTGGTGGTAGATGGCACTGGGGCGATCTGCCTGTTGAACCCCCGCATGACCGAACTGTTCGGGTATATGCCCGATGAATTATTGGGAAGGCCGATCGAGGTGCTGATACCCTCCGCAAAGCGCGGCCACCACACCCACCTGCGAGAAGAGTATATCCGATCGCCCCACAAACGGCCCATGGGCCTGGGGTTCGACCTGATGGGCGAGCGCAAGGATGGAAGCACCTTCCCTGTTGAGGTCAGCCTGAACCACTTTGTCATCGGCCAGGACCGCTATGTCATGGGCCTGGTGACCGATGTGACCCAACGCAGGGAGGCGGAGCTGCTTCTTCAACGCACAAACGATGAACTGGAGGACCGGGTCGATCAACGCACCGCGGAACTGCGTGAGGCCGAACGGAGCGTGCGCGAAGCCCTGGAGGTCGAGAAAGAACTGAATGCGTTGAAATCGCGGTTCGTAAGCATGGCCTCCCACGAGTTCCGCACTCCCTTGAGCACGATAATG
>JBEICT010000285.1:0-3901 GCA_040383865.1 Flavobacteriales bacterium
GGACTCCTTCGAGGTACAGACAGGCAGGATCTCCGTGAGGTCGCTTGGGGCGATGATGATGCCGGCCGCATGCACACCGGTACCGCGCACGGAGCCTTCCAGCTTTTCGGCGGCATTGAGCACGTCGCTGGTGAGCTCGCCGCTCTCAAGTATTTCGCGCAGTTGCTTCACCAGGGCGACCTCGTCGGCACCGAGGTTCTCCTTCTGTTTCAGGCTGCCTTCGCCATCCAGCGGGGCCCGCAGCAAGCGCCCCAGTTCAATGCCCGGCCGCTCCGGTACCAGCTTGGCGAGGCGGTCGGCCTCCTGCAGCGGAAGGTCCATCACGCGGGCCACGTCGCGGATGCTGCTCTTGGCGGCCATGCTTCCGTAAGTGACGATCTGCGCCACCTGGTTCCGGCCGTATTTCTCCACCACGTAGTCGATCACCTTCTGCCGCCCTTCGTCGTCGAAGTCGGTATCGATATCAGGCATGCTCTTGCGGTCCGGGTTCAGGAAGCGCTCGAACAGCAGGTCGTACTTGATGGGGTCGATGTTGGTGATGCCGATGCAATAGGCCACCGCACTGCCGGCCGCACTGCCACGGCCCGGACCGATCAACACCCCGATCTCGCGACCGTGGTTGATGAAGTCCTGTACAATGAGGAAGTAGCCCGCGAAGCCCATGGTCCGGATCACGAACAGCTCGAAGTCCAGCCGCTCCTTGATCTTGGGGTCCAGGGAACCGATACCCGAAACGCCATCATTGATGTACCGTTTGATGGCCCCCTGGTAGGTGAGGTGTTGGAGGTACTCGTCCTGGTCGGTGAAGCCTGCCGGCAGCTGGTAGTTGGGCAGCAGGATGTCCTTCTTCAGCTTCAGGGTCTCCACCTTGTCCACGATCAGGCCGGTGTTGTCCAAGGCCTCCGGCAGGTCGCGGAAGGTCTCGGCCATCTGGGCCTGGGTCTTGAAGAAGAACTGGTCGTTGGGGAAGCCGAAGCGCTTGTCCTTGGTGGAGGTGTCCTCGTCCGTGGCGATGGGCGTGCTCTGCTTCTCGCCGGTGTTGATGCACAGCAGGATGTCGTGCGCGTTGCTGTCCTCGCGGTCGGTGTAGTGGCTGTCGTTGCTGGCGATGATGGGTACGTTGTACTTGCGGGCCCATTGCACCAGCACGGCGTTCACCTTGTCCTGTTCTGGGATACCGTGGCGTTGCAGTTCGATGTAGTAGTCCTCGCCGAAGAGGTCCAACCACCACTTGAACTCGGCCTCCGCCGCGCTCAGGTCGCCATCACCGGCGCGCAGGATGGCCTGCGGAACACTCGCCCCCAGGCAGCAGGTGGTGGCGATAAGCCCTTCGTGGTACTGAAGGATCAGCTCCTTGTCGATGCGCGGATACTTGCTGTAGAACCCGTCCGTGAAGCCCAGCGAACACAGCTTGCTGAGGTTCTTGTACCCCTCCGCGTTCTTGGCCAGCATCAGCTGGTGAAAGCGCTTGTCCTTGTCGTCGCGGGTGAAGGTCTTCTTGAAGCGATCGGCCACCACGTAGAACTCGCAGCCCACGATGGGCTTCACCTTCAGGCTGCCATCGTCGTTCTTGTGCTTGCCGGCCTCGGCCACGAACTTGAACGCGCCGAACATGTTGCCATGGTCGGTGATGGCCAGCGCGGGTTGCCCGTCCTTGGCGGCCTTTTTGAAGAGGGAGGGGATGCTGGCGGCCCCGTCGAGGAGCGAGAACTGGGTGTGGACGTGGAGGTGCGAGAACTGCATGGCGGAAGGGCCACGAAGTTACCGGGTAGGGGTGGGGTGGACGGGATCAGTTTTCCACGATCGATCGAGGGTCCCGGGGTGCGCGAACTGTGCAGTTAATGCACCCTCACCACCGCCTCGCATCGCACCGGGAAGTTCACGCTCCGTGCGATGAAACAGTACTTGTGAACTTCCCCGTGGAAGAAGCGGGCCTTGTCCACCATGGAGGCGTCCGCGACCACGACCTCTGGTCGAAGCACCACCCCTGTGAAATGTCCTCCACCATCCTTGGTCAGCACCAGGGTTCCTTCAGCGCTGTCGAGGTAGCTCAACACATTGATGCGGGCCCGGGCACAGAGCGCCAGGTAGGTGAGCAGGTGGCACTGGCTCAGGGCGGCCAGGAGCAGGTCCTCTGGGTTATGCAGCGCGGCATCACCCCGGAACATCGGGTCGGCGCTGCCCACCAGGTCGGGCTTGCCGGTAATGCGCACCACATGTTCACGGGAGTAGCCCTCATAAGTGCTGGTACCCGCACCGAGGTTGCCGGTCCAGTCGAGGGTGAGCCGGTAATGATGCTCCGGAAGTGCGCTCATGGTCCGAAATGCAACGGGACCTTCAGTATTGTTCCTGAAGGTCCCGCCAAAGTAAGGCATGCGCCGTGCAGCGAACGGTGTTACTGCCCTTCGATCATGAAGGGCGTGGTGCCGTCGGTGATGATCACCTTCGCGTTCGGCGATCCGGCCAGCGATTTGAATGCTTCGATGCTCTGGTAGCGGATGATGTTCTCGTTCAGCCCTTCGCTAAGCACTTTCTGCGCATCGCGGATGCCTTCCGCCTCGATCACCCGGCGCTCCGCCTCCTTGCGCTCCCGCTGCAGCTCGAACTCCATCTGCTGCGCCCGCTGCTCGGACTCCAGCTTGTCCTCGATGGCCTTGGCCAGACCGGGTGGCAACTGGATGCTCTTCATCAGCACGCTCTCGATCACGAACCCGCGCGGCTCGAGCAGTTTGTTCATGTGCGCGGCGATCTCGTTCTCGATGGTAGCCCGTTGTGCGCTGTGCATGTCCTTGGCGTAGTAGCGGGCACAGATATCCGATGCAGCACTGCGAAAGACGCTGACGATCAACGCATTCTCATAATTGGGACCAATGGTCGCGATGATCGCTGGTACTTGATCAGGGATGATCCGGTAGAGAATGCTGATATCGCACTGGACGTTCAGTCCTTCCTTGCTTGGCAAGGCCATTTGAACCTCACGGTTCACGGTTTGCACAGGCACTTTGACCACCTTGGTAGTGAATGGGTTCAGGCCAACGAGCCCGGCCGTGATGATGCGATCGTCAAGCTTTCCAAAGCGCTGTTTAACGCCAACGGTTCCCTGACGCACCGTGGTACATGATGTTGTGCACAGCACCAGGGTCAACGCCATCCAGATCATTCGGTCGCTCATGGCAGGTTGTATTTCTCATCTAACTCATCCCGACCTCTGCTTGTTCCTTACACGTGCTCCATTTTGCAAACTTTGAGAAATGGTTCCCGTCGTCAAGTCATTCTGAAGCCCTTTGAAATGTCGGTCCTCCATGCCTTCTACACCGCTTTTGCCCAACGCGATTGGGCCGTGATGGGTGCTTGCTATCACCCCGAGGCCCGTTTCAGTGACCCGGTGTTCCCCGATCTGGATGCCGCGCAGGTGCGTGCCATGTGGAAGATGTTGCTGAGCAGCGATACGGACCTGTGCATCAGCTTCACCGTTCTCCAAGAGGACAAGAAGGGCGGCCATGTGCGATGGGAGGCGTTCTACACCTTCTCCCGCACCGGCAGGAAGGTCCACAACGTGATCAACTCGCGCTTCACGCTGAAGGACGGACTGATCCATACACAGCATGACCGTTTCTCCATGTGGAAGTGGAGCCGCCAGGCCCTGGGACTGCAGGGCTTGATCTTGGGGTGGACGCCCCACGTCCGTGATAAGGTGCGTGGCATGGCGGCCGCTGGTCTGCTCCGCTCCATGGCAGCGGAAAGTGCGGCCGTGAACAAGGGCTGACGATCAAGCTCAAGCTCGCCTTCGGTAACGTCGCCGGAGCCTGCTGGCGGGCCCTTCAGAATGAAAGTTCGAAGGAGTTCCGGGGACGCTCACCGGGTTCGCGCACCATGGACCTGGAGACCCTTCGTGAACCCA
>JBEICT010000286.1:0-3833 GCA_040383865.1 Flavobacteriales bacterium
ACACTGCGGTCACGGTCCACCTCGAGCACCCGACCCTGCTTGGTCCGGTCCTCTCCGGCGAGCACCTTCACCAGGTCGCCTTTCTTGATATGCGTCTTCTTCTGCATGGCTCGCGGGGTATCAGAGCACCTCGGGTGCGAGGGAGATGATCTTCATGAACTTCTTATCACGCAACTCCTTGGCAACGGGGCCGAAGATGCGGGTGCCCTTCATTTCGCCGGCGGCATCCAGGATGACCACGGCGTTATCATCGAAGCGGATGTAGCTACCGTCCTTGCGGCGCAACTCCTTCTTGGTGCGCACCACCACCGCCTTGTGTACGGTGCCTTTCTTGGCACTGCCATTGGGCATGGCGTCCTTCACGGTCACCACGATGGTGTCACCGATGCGGGCATAACGGCGCGCCGTGCCTCCGAGCACTCGGATGCAGAGCACCTCCTTGGCGCCACTGTTGTCGGCCACGTTCAGCCGGGATTCCTGTTGGATCATCGCTCAGTCGGTATTACTTGGCACGTTCCATGATCTCCACCACACGCCAGCGCTTCTGCTTGCTCATCGGACGGGTCTCGCTGATGCGGACCGTGTCACCGATGTGGGCCTCGCCTTTCTCGTCGTGGGCCATGAACTTGCTCGAACGCTTCACGAACTTGCCGTACTTCGGGTGCATCACCCGGCGCTCGACCATCACCACCACGCTCTTGTCCATCTTGTCGCTGGTGACAACGCCGATCCGCTCCTTGCGCAGGTTGCGCTCCACTGTGGTCGTGTTGGTGCTCATTTCGTCTTCGTATTGGCGAGCTCGCGCTTGCGGAGCTCAGTGAGGATGCGTGCCACGTCCTTGCGCTTCACACGCAGCATCACGGGGCTTTCAACGGGGCTCACGGTGTGATTGAAGCGCAGCTTCGTGAGCGAGTTACGCTCCTCCTGCAGCTTGTCCTGCAGTTCCTGCACCGTGAGGTCCTTCAATTCGGTTCCTTTCTTCTTCATGGCTCGCCTGGCTTATTGACCATCGTAATCCTCCCGCACCACGAACTTGGTGGGGATGGGCAGCTTTTGGGCCGCCAACCGCAGGGCCTCCTTGGCCGTTGCCATGGGAACACCATCGATCTCGAAGATGATCCGGCCGGCGTGGCACACGGCCACCCAGTGGTCCAATGAACCCTTACCCTTACCCATACGTACTTCGGCGGGCTTGCTGGTCACGGGCTTGTCGGGGAACACCTTGATCCAGACCTGACCTTCCCGCTTCATGTAACGGGTGAGGGCCACACGGGATGCCTCGATCTGGCGGCTGGTGAGCCAAACGCTCTCCATGGCCTTCAGGCCAAAGGACCCGAGGGTCACACGATGTCCGCGCTGGGCCTGCCCTTTCATGCGGCCCTTGTGCATATTGCGGCGCTTGCTACGCTTCGGTTGCAGCATGGCTCTTAGTTGTTGCTACGGTTTCCACCGCGATTACCTCCACGACGATCTCCTCCTCCAGGACCACGGCGCTCGCCACGGTCGCCACCGGGACCACGACGGTCACCACCGCGGCGCTCCGGACGGTCACCGCCCATGCGGCCACCACCCTGCACCTTGGCCTGACCCTGGTTGGGGCTGAGGTCCTTCTTGCCGTAAACCTCACCACGCATGATCCAGCACTTCACCCCGATGCGTCCCATCTTGGTATGCGCCTCGGTAATGGCGAAGTCGATGTCAGCACGCAGGGTATGCAGGGGCACGCGGCCCTCGCGGTAGCTCTCGGTACGCGCGATCTCGGCACCGTTCAAACGACCGCTCACGGTCAACTTGATGCCTTCGGCACCCATGCGCATGCTGCTGGCCACGGCCATCTTCATGGCCCGACGGAAGCTGATACGTCCTTCGAGCTGGCGGGCGATGCTGTCGGCCACCAGGCGGGCATCCAATTCCGGACGCTTGATCTCGAAGATGTTGATCTGAACGTCCTTGCCCGTGAGCTTCTTCAGCTCCTCACGCAACTTGTCCACCTCGGCACCACCCTTCCCGATGATCACACCCGGACGGGCCGTGTTGATCGTAACGGTGACGAGCTTCAAGGTGCGCTCGATGACGATCTTGCTGACGCTGGCCTTTTTCAGGCGGGCCATCAGGTACTGACGGATCTGCTCGTCCTCGACCAGCTTGTCCGTGTAATTGTTACCACCGTACCAGTTGCTGTCCCAGCCCTTGATGAAGCCGAGGCGCGTGCCGATCGGATGTGCTTTCTGTCCCATGGTAATTGCTCTCTCGGCGCTTAGTTGGTGGAATCAACGATCAGGCTCACGTGGTTGCTCCGCTTCTTCATGCGGTAAGCGCGACCCTGGGGGGCGGGAAGCATGCGCTTAAGGCCACGGGCCTCGTTCACCTGCACGCTCTTCACCACCAGTCCGGCCTCATCGGCCTTGCGGCCTTCGTTCTTGGCCTGCCAGTTGGCGATGGCGCTGATCAGGAGCTTCTCCAGATCGCGGCTGCTGTGGCGGGTGCTGAAGCGAAGGATGCCCAACGCCTGGTCCACTTCCTTGCCACGGATCAGGTCGGCCACCTGGCGCATGCGGCGCGGCGAGGTCGGCACGTTGCGCAGGTGCGCGATGGCCACGGTCTTCATGGCCTCCTTACGCGCGTCAGCTGCTAGTTTCTTACGCTGTCCCATGGTGGTGATCAGTTCTTCTTGTTACCGGAGTGACCGCGGTAGGTACGTGTGGGAGAGAACTCGCCCAGTTTGTGACCCACCATGTTCTCGGTCACATAGACCGGGATGAACTTGTTGCCGTTGTGCACGGCGATGGTCAGACCGACGAATTCGGGGCTGATCGTGGAAGCGCGGGACCAGGTCTTGATCACGTTCTTCTTGCCCGATGATTGTGCCTCCATCACACGCTTCGAGAGCTTGTAGTGGATGAACGGCGGTTTCTTGAGTGAACGGCTCATGAGCTATGCGTGGTTCAGGCGCCCTTCTTGGCGTTGATACGTTCCAGGATGAACTTGTTGGTCGGGTTCTTCGGACGACGGGTCTTCTTACCCTTCGCCAGCAGGCCCTTACGGCTGCGCGGGTGACCACCCGAAGCACGGCCCTCGCCACCACCCATTGGGTGATCGACCGGGTTCATGGCCACCGCACGGGTGCGGGGACGACGACCCTGCCAGCGGCTGCGACCGGCCTTGCCGCTCTTCTGCAGCATGTGCTCGCTGTTGCCAACGGTGCCCACGGTGGCCATGCAGGTCACCAGCACCATGCGAAGCTCGCCACTGGGCATCTTCAGCGTGGCATAGCGGCCTTCGCGGGCGCTCAGTTGGGCAAAGGTGCCGGCACTGCGTGCAATGGCGCCACCCTTGCCGGGCTGCAGTTCGATGTTGTGCACCACCGTACCCACCGGGATCTCGCTCAGCGGAAGGGTGTTGCCCACTTCAGGGGCCACACCGCTCTTGCCGCTCACCAAGGTCTGTCCGACCTGGAGACCATTGGGGGCCAGGATGTAGCGCTTCTCACCATCAGCATAGAACAGCAGGGCGATGCGTGCGCTACGGTTCGGGTCGTACTCGATGGTCTTCACGACCGCCGGAATACCGTACTTCTCGCGCTTCATGTCCACCTCGCGGTAGCGCTGCTTGTGACCACCGCCGATGTAGCGCATGGTCATCTTGCCTTGGTTGTTACGGCCACCGCTCTTGTTGGTGCCGCTGGTCAACGCCTTCTCCGGAACACGCGTGGTGATGCCGTCGAAGTCGGTGATCACCCGGTGACGGGTGCCGGGGGTTACCGGATTGAGTTTACGAATGCCCATGGCTTCTTATGCTACCGGGATCAGATGCTGCTGTAGAGATCGATGGCC
>JBEICT010000287.1:0-3823 GCA_040383865.1 Flavobacteriales bacterium
AGGCTGGTGTTAATGAGGATCCCCAAGCGGCAAAGGCATGGCGTACGTTCTCCTCCGTGGCCCAGCCATTGCGCACCACCGCTGCTCGCACCAGCTGGTCCAACCGGTCGTATTCGGTGCGGTCCAGACCGATGGCGTGTCCCGGCCACTCCTGTGAGGCACCAACTGCGGCCATCACCCTGCCCAATTGGGCCAAGGCCGCTTTGCGCTGTTCCAAGGAAGGGAATGCCGATCGAACCATCTCCGGTCCAGTGCTGTTGATGCTCATATCTTAGCCGCGCCTTTGCGGCCATTCTGGCAAAGGCCCACAAAAGTAGACCGAACCGCCATGGCGATCATGATCACCGACGAATGCATCAACTGTGGTGCATGTGAACCCGAATGTCCGAACAACGCCATTTATGAGGGCGGCGTGGAATGGCGGTTGTCGGACGGCACATCACTGAAGGGCGCCCAGACCACGCCCATGGGGAACAGCTACGATGCGGACGGTGCGCAGAAGCCGGTGGCCATGGACGTTTATTACATCGTGACCGACAAGTGCACCGAATGCACTGGTTTCCACGACGAGCCGCAATGCGCGGCCGTTTGCCCGGTGGATTGCTGTGTGGACGACCCCGACCACCGCGAGACCAAGGAGCAGCTCCTCGCCAAGAAGGAGTTCATGCACCTCTGAGAAGCCCGGTGCCCGGTGCCCGCAAAGGGCACGCACTTTGTCGTTCCCGGAAGCGTTCGTCCATCATGCGGGTCGCACTCCTATTCTCCGCCTTCTTCTTCCTTCTGCAGGCTCGGTCGCAGGATAACTGGCGCATGGACCTGATCGCCAGTGCCAAGGGATTGCCTGCGGCCCGTACCGATGCCGAACGTGATTCCCTGGACCTTCGCATCAAGGCCGGGTTGAAGCGTTTGTTCGATACCCCCGACCTGTTCACCGCAGACCTGAAGGACATCCCGCTAAGCCGCGTGGACGCCCCGGACGGCAGCTTCCGCCTCTTTACCTGGAACCTGCCCAACGCCGTTGGCGGCCACCGCTATGAGGGCCTGCTGATGGTGCAGCTCGGAAAAAAGCGTTCCCTGCACGAACTGCGCGACCTCACCGCTGAACTGAACGCGCCGGAGATCCCTGAACTGGGTCCCGAACGGTGGTACGGCGCACTGTACTACCAGGTGGTGCCGGTGAAGAAAGGCGGCAAGACCTACTACACCCTGCTCGGCTGGAAAGGCTACAGCAAGGTGGAGACCCGCAAAGTGGTGGAGGTATTGAGCTTCAAGGGCGGCAAACCGCGATTCGGAGCACCCTTGTTCGGCGCGGGTAAATTGAAGAAACACCGTCTTGTGTTCGGCTACTCCTTTCAGGCCAGTATGGCGTTACGGTACGAGGCCGCGCAGGAGCGCATCGTGCTCGACCATCTGGTTCCGGCGCGTGCCGACCAGGAAGGTCAATGGGCGTTCTATGGGCCCGACATGAGCTACGATGCCTACGTGTGGGACAAAGGCCAGTGGCAGTATGTCCGCGACATCGATGCGCGCGATGACCAGCGCAATGGCAAGCCCTTCAAGGCCCCGCCCAAGGCGCCAACGCCTTGATGACCGTGATCGTGACAGTACGTTGATATTCTGCTGAGATACGTCCGGCGCGCACGGGGGCATCCCAATACCTTTGCCGCCCAGAAACACCAACAAGACGGTCGCCACCATGAAAAAGGTCCACAACTACAGTGCAGGCCCCTGCATCCTGCCCCGTGAAGTGTTCGAGCAGGCCGCGCAGGCGGTGCTGGACTTCGAGGGCAGCGGGCTCAGCATCCTGGAGATCAGCCACCGCAGCAAGCCCTTCGAGGCCGTGATGGCCAAGGCCCAGGCACTGGTGAAGGAATTGCTGGGCGCTCCGGACCATTACCAAGTGGTGTTCCTGGGCGGCGGGGCCAGCATGGGCTTCCACATGATCCCACAGAACTACATGAGGCCCGATGGCAAGGCGGCCTATGCCAACACCGGCGAATGGGCTACGCGCGCCATCAAGGAGTCGAAAATGTTCGGCGACACCGTGGTGGTGGCCAGCAGCGAGGACAAGAACTTCAGCTACATCCCGAAAGGCTTCGACATTCCCGCGGATGCCGACTACTTCCACTTCACCAGCAACAACACCATCTTCGGCACGCAGTACAAGCAGTTCCCGAGCCCCGGGGCCGTGCCATTGATCTGCGACATGAGCAGCGACATCTTCAGTCGCCCGGTGAAGGCGGCCGACTTCGCCCTCATCTATGCCGGTGCGCAGAAGAACATGGGACCCGCCGGTGCCACGGTGTACCTGATGGACCCCGAGAAGCTCGGCAAGACCGGCCGCAAACTGAGCCCCATGATGGACCTGAAGAACCACGCCGACAAGGAGAGCATGTACAACACGCCGCCGGTGTATGCCGTGTACGTGAGCATGCTGACCATGGAGTGGATGAAGCGCATGGGCGGAGTGGCCGCCATGGAACAGCGCAACGCCGCAAAGGCCAAGTTGCTGTACGACGCCATCGACGGTCTCCCATTGTTCAAGGGAACCACGGCCGTGGAGGACCGCAGCGTGATGAACGCCACCTTCGTGCTGAACGATGCGGCGCTGGAGCCCGCCTTCGACGCCCTCTGGAAAGAGGCCAATATCAGCGGCATCCGCGGCCACCGGAGCGTGGGCGGCTACCGTGCCAGCATGTACAATGCCCTGCCCATCGAGAGCGTACAGGCCCTGGTGGACGTGATGGAACATTTCGCAACAACCCACGGATAGGAACGACCATGCGCGTACACGCCAACGACGGTATTGCGGCCACGGCCAAGGCCGCCCTGCAGGAGGAAGGATTCAAGGTGACCACCGACAGCATTCCACAGGAAAAACTGGCGGACTACCTCAACTCCGAAAAGGTGGACGTGCTGCTGGTACGCAGTGCCACCAAGGTCCGCAAAGAGCTGATCGACGCCTGCCCCGGGCTGAAGCTCATCGGGCGCGGTGGTGTGGGCCTGGACAACATCGACGTGAAACACGCCGAGGCCAAGGGCATCCCTGTGATCAACACGCCGGCCTCCTCCTCCATCTCGGTGGCGGAACTGGTGATGGCGCACCTCTTCGGCCTGATGCGCAACCTGCACAAGGCCAACCGCCGCATGCCTGGCGAAGGCCTTGCCAAGTTCAAGGACCTGAAGAAGGAATACGAAAAAGGCACCGAGGTACGTGGCAAGACCCTGGGCGTTGTGGGCTTCGGCCGCATTGGCCAGTGGACCGCCCGCTACGCGCTGGGTTGTGGCATGAAAGTGATCTACGTGGACAACCATGCCACCGCCGAGGCCATTGAACTGGAGATCGGTGGGCAACCGGTGCGGGTGCCTGTGAAAATGGTGACGCTGGACGAAATGCTGGCCCAGGCCGATGCCATCAGCCTGCACGTGCCGGCACAGAAAGATGGTCGTCCCATTCTCGGGAAGTCGGAACTGCAGCGCGTGAAGCCCGGCGTGGTGATCGTGAACACGGCCCGTGGCGGCAGTGTGGACGAGGACGCCCTGTTGGAGGCCCTGAAGGACGGTCGTGTGAAAGGCGCCGCGCTCGATGTGTTCGTGGGCGAGCCCGAACCCCGCGCCGACCTGCTGGCCCAGGAAAACCTGAGCCTGAGCCCCCACATCGGGGCCGCCACGGCAGAGGCCCAAGGCCGCGTGGGCGATGAACTGGTGGACCGCATCCTCAGCTGGCGTTCGACCGTCACCGTGAGCTGATGATCGAACTGCGCCCGTTCCGTGCCTGGCGTGCAGCGCCGGACAAGGCCCACCTGGTGGGCTCGCGCAGCTA
>JBEICT010000288.1:0-3769 GCA_040383865.1 Flavobacteriales bacterium
AGGATTGAACCCATCCAATTATTTCAATTCCGACGAGGGTTTTCCAGTACCCGGGACTCATGTTTTCCTTCCTTGGCCTGAGAGGCCAGATAGCATCGCGATGATCCACATGATCGCCGATACCGTCAGCGGCACAGGGACATTCCTGAGCTCACGGCTCTACCTGAGTGTCGTGGATCTCAACATGGCTGGTGGCCTTGGTGACCTGGTCCTAAAGAATCAGATTCTCATTGAAGAGCCATTGATCTGTGGCGGCTTGTCGTCAGTGCGCCACGCGAACGGAAGGGACTGGTGGATATTCACACATGGATTCATGAGCAATGAATTCATTTCGTTCATTCTCACGCCTTATGGCTTCGAAGGTCCATTCTATCAATCGATTGGAAGTATCCGCACTGGTCCCGCGCCTGGAGTAACCTTCAGTATGGATGGTGCTCGTCTATGCTCCTCGGCTACAGGTTCCGCCGGAGTTGGTCTTGATGTTTTCGACTTCGATCGCTGCACGGGCGAGCTCAGCAACTGGCAGCATGCCAACATTCCAGACCCCATCCTTATACGGAACAGTGCCTTCTCTCCGAATGGCGAGTTCATATATGTAGGTCGAGTAGATATTTTATATCAATACCATCTAATGAATGGTGTGCTTGGCAGTCCCGATACTGTTGCTATTTACGACGGCTTCGTTGATGGTAGTTCACAACTCGCAACGTACTTTTCGTGGGGTATGGGTCTGGCACCTAATGGGTGGATCTATATCGCGACAGGCAACGGCACTCACTATATGCATACCATTCAAGCACCGGATATTTCTGGCACGTCTTGCGCAGTAGTTCAGCATGATCACTTGCTGCCAACGTGGACGATAAATTCCATCCCCTACCGCCCCAACTACCTCCTCGGGCCTATCGACGGCACGGTGTGCGACAGCTTAGGCATTACCGTGGGCGTGAGCGATGCGGACATACAAGCCGGTTTGCGCGCGCAGCCCAACCCCAGCAACGGGCAATTCATGCTGCACTACAAAGGGCTTCCGGAGGCTGGCCGCTTGTACATCCGCGACCAAACCGGCCGCCTGGTGCTCGAGGAGTACCTGCCGCCGTGGAGCACCGTGCATGAGGTGCAACTACCCGGCCAGCCCCCAGGCCTTTACCACTGCCGCCTTTCCTGGGGCAGTAGGTCCACCAGCGTACGCGTCATCCTTCAACCATGAGCAGGCACCTGGTGTACCTTCAATTATTGGCCATGCCGTGCGTTCTGTGGGCACAAACCCCGTCGACGCCGCCTGCGGCATCTTACAACCCGCCCACACTGGCCGTGCTGCTGGCCAACCGCCCGGCGCACATCGAGGAGGCGAAGTGGCTGGCCATGATGCTGGACCCGGTGAACCGTTCGTTGTATCCGCTGCGCATTTCGCAGGCCACCTTGGATACGCTGGACGGTAGGCTGTTGGACCTTCGGTTCCAGTACATCATGGTACGGTGATGGCTGCACGCATGGCGGCTTGGTGTGTACCGCTGCTGAGTGGCAGGATCTTTTTTGAGGAGGCAGCGCGTTAGGCATGGCAGCTGGTGATCAGCAGGAATGTTCTAAGAGGGTAGGCTTGTACGATCGAAAGTTCATTCTATATTTGCGCCCCCGAAAGAAGAAAACACGACCATGCTGATCATCCCGGTCAAGGAAGGCGAGAGCATCGACAAGGCGCTCAAGAAGTTCAAGAAGAAATTCGAGCGCACTGGCACCATGCGTCAACTGCGCAAACGCCAGAGCTTCACGAAGCCCTCCGTGGCACGTCGCAAGGAGATCATCCGCGCGGCGTACAAGTTGCAAATGCAGAGCGAGCAGGAATAAACCTGCTTTCCGATCGTTGAAAGGCGGAGACCCCATGGGTCGTCCGCCTTTCGCACGTTGATACCTTTGGGGTGTTCGCACCCGGCGCATGTTGATCGACCGCTACCTGGACCATCTGGCCTTCGAGAAGCGCTGCAGCGTGCACACCGTGGCCGCCTACAAGCGCGACCTGGGGCAGTTCCAGGTTTTCCTGGAATGCAACGGCGCAGGCCCCATCGAGCAGGCCACGGACCGCACCATACGCACCTGGATGATGGGCCTGATGGAAGCGGGGCAGAGCGCACGCACGGTGAACCGCAAGATCAGCGCCCTTCGTGGGTTCTATCGATTCGCGCGGGTGACGGGCTCGGTGGCCGTGGAGCCATCGGCGCTGGTGGATGCCCCCCGCATGCCCAAACGGCTGCCCGAGTTCGTGGAGGAACAGCGGATGAACACGCTATTCGAGGCCCAGGCCTGGCCCGAGGGATACCTTGGTGACCTGCACCGGCTGATGATGGAACTGCTATACGGCACTGGCATGCGTTTGGCGGAACTGCTCGGCCTGAAGGTGGCGGACGTGAGCCTGCGCACAGGAACGCTGAAAGTGCTGGGCAAGCGCAACAAGGAGCGCATCATCCCCATTGGCCCGCAACTGGTGTCCCGCATAGCCGACCATCTGCGTTCACGGGAGCAGGTGGTGGGTCCTTTTTCGCCTTCCGATGCCCTGTTGGTGGACGAACAGGCGAAACCGATGGCCCGAAGAAGCGTACAACGGCTTGTTGTGCTTTACCTTAGTGGGGTCACCTCACAGCAAAAACGCAGTCCGCACGTGCTCCGCCATACGTTCGCCACACACATGTTAGAGCATGGCGCCGACCTCAACGCAGTGAAGGAACTGCTGGGGCACGCCGGGTTGGCGGCCACGCAGGTGTACACCCACAACACCGTGGAGAAGCTCAGGAAAGTACACGCCAACGCCCATCCTCGCGGAGGGGGGCAGGGCATCAACAATGAACACCCTTAACGAAACGCAGTACCATGAACGTGAACGTGCATTCGATCCATTTCGACGCCGATGGCAAACTGGTCGGCTTCATACAGGAGAAGTTGAACAAGCTGACCCTGTTCCATGACAATATCCTTTCGGCCGAGGTGTTCCTGCGGCTGGAGCATGACGGGCAGAACCGCGAGAACAAGGTGGTGGATATCCGCCTGAGCGTTCCGGGGCGCGAGCATTTCGCCAAGCGAACGGCCAAGACCTTTGAAGAGGCGGCCAGCAGCACGGTGGAGGCGCTGCGCACACAGGTGGAACGCACCAAGGAGCGTTTGCGCAAGGCCTCCTGAACGGGGCGGCAGGGGCTGAAAGGCCCGCTGGACAAAGGCTGTTGGGGCCGCGATGAAAGTCGCGGCCCCAATTGTTTGGTGGAGAACGGTTTCTTGCTACATTTGCAGGCCCAATTCCGACCCTCGGGTCTGAAGTGGGTAGAAAAGAAGCGTTCTTTTCCTTGTTGTACAGGCCAATGTAGCTCAGCTGGTAGAGCAGCTGATTTGTAATCAGCCGGTCGGGGGTTCGAGTCCCTTCATTGGCTCCGGGAGCCGATAAAAGGGGAGATACCCAAGTGGCCAACGGGGGCAGACTGTAAATCTGCTGTCTTACGACTTCGTAGGTTCGAATCCTGCTCTCCCCACCATCTCGGCAGCCCGCCCAAGCAGCTTCCATGCGAACGGCGGAACGCGAGAGGGGATTCATCCCATCGACCGGCTCAATATGCGGGAGTAGCTCAGTTGGTAGAGCATCAGCCTTCCAAGCTGAACGTCGCGGGTTCGAGTCTCGTCTCCCGCTCTACGAACGCCAAGCCCTGTTACGGGGGCGAAAGCGAACAAACCTTCTCCGAAAGGGGAGGAAAAGAAGGAACAGGCCTTTGTAGCTCAGGGGTAGAGC
>JBEICT010000289.1:0-3747 GCA_040383865.1 Flavobacteriales bacterium
CACCGTGAAGCCCTTCCAACTCCGCCGCGTCGCTTGACCTCCTCCACACCCATTATCCCCGTATACCGGGCCCTCACCGTGGCCGGCAACGTGCTGGACCGCGACGAGTACGGAGAGGTCTACCACACCTGTGTGGTGGATACCACCTTGCCGGAGAAGGTGGAGGTGGTGTACGTGGTGAAGTGATCGCCCGGGGCTTTCAGGCCCAACATTGACCGTTGGTGCGATGGAACGTGGCGTTCCTCGTACAGCGTTTCGCGCAGCACCCCGCTCCGCTGTAGGTTGGACTTGCGCAATGGTCACATCCACTGTGCACCGAACATGCGAGATCATTCCACGGTGTTGATCGCGATGATGGCCTGGGCCCCATCGCTCTGTGTTGCCCAGGCCCATGCCGAACTGGACATCGGTGGTGTGAGGGCCCGGTTCTATTCGAACGGCCGTGTGTCGGCCGATACGGTGATCACCGGGCCACAGTTCGAGGTGCCTGTCGGTGAGGCCAATGCCCTCTATGCGGGCGGCTTGTGGATCGCCGGCCAGACCAGCTTGAATCAGACGCGGGTCTCGCGGACCCTCTTTGACTCGGGCGGCACGATCCAGTTCTTCCCAGGTCCCCTGCGCGCCGACGGCACGGCCAGCACGGACCAGCAGACCTCCGCGCTCTATGACCGCGTCTGGAAGGTCTCGCGGGAACAGGTGGCCACCCACCTCGCCTACTACAACTGCCTCTCCGATCCCGCATGCGACATCAACGTGGAGTTCCCCTTGGGCTACACCATCCCTGCGGACATCGCCGAGTGGCCGGCAATGGGCAATTCCATGGATGGCTACGCGGTCTTCCTCGCTCCGTTCTACGACTACAACCTGGACGGCAACTATGTGGCGGCCGAAGGTGATGCGCCCTGCATCATCGGTGATCAGGCGCTCTTCAGTGTCTTCAGCGATCGCCTGAGCACACAGTTCGGCAACGAACCCTTGGGGGTGGAGGTGCACCAGATGCCGTTCGCCTATGCCACCGGTGATCCCATGCTGGACCAGACGGTGTTCATCCGCTATCACCTCATCAACCGCAGTACCGAGACCTACACTAATACGATGCTCGGGTTCTTCAACGACTTCGACCTGGGCTGCTCGAACGACGACTTCATCGGCTGCGATCCCTCGCGGAACCTGGCCTATGTCTACAACTGGGATGACGTTGATGAGAACTGCCTGGGGGCGACCGGATATCAGGAACAGCCTCCGGCTTTCGGCATGCAATTGTTGAAGGGACCGCTGATGGATGCGACGGGTCTGGATGAACCGGTCTCCAACTACCTGCCCAACTGGAACGGCCAGGGCTTTGGTGATGACATCCCGGATAATGAACGCAACGGTATGTCGCATTTCCTCTACTTCAACAGGGAGGGTCCGAATTGGGCGATAACGTATCCGGCAGTACCTCAGCACCACTACAACTATTTGCGCGGGATCTGGAAGGATGGAACACCAATGACATATGGAGGCAATGGCTATTCTAACGACCCAGAGGCCGTGGAGAGCGCTTACATGTTCCCAGGCGCTGATGATCCGGTTGGCGCTGGGACCGGTGGCCAAGTCATGCCACCATGGGCGGAAGACGGTCCTACGCCCGCAACTCCCGACCGCAGTGGCGTTATGAGTTCCGGTCCCATCACACTCGAGCCCGGCGAGCACGTGGACCTGCTGTTAGCCTATGTGTATGCCAGGGCATCCAGCGGTGGCGCCATGGCCAGTGTCACCGCCTTGCAGCAGCGCGCTGACTCCGTGGCGGCTTTTGCGCAGACCCTTCCGGTCTGGAACATCATGGAGGAACTGGGTTTCAACGGTCAGTGTGCGGACTATCTCACACTCGGCGTGGATGAGGTCCCGGGCATGTGGCAATTGATCCTGGCGCCGTCGCCGGCAAGTGACATCGTTCACTTCATGGCCGCGCGCGAACTGGTGGGGGGCCTGCTCACCGTGCGCGATGCCACCGGCCGGGTCGTGCTTCAGCAGCGCGTGGTGCCCGACCGTAACGCCATCGACGTGAGCCGACTGCCTCCCGGCCTGTACACCTGCGACGTCCTATCGCGCAGCGCTCGGCTCTCCGGACGGCTGATCAAGGAATGAACGCTGCGGACTGATCGTGGCGGGGCGCTCAACAGGGCATCCCGCAGCATCCATCATTGTTCGATGCGTGCCGTCTGCCGCACCTGCGTCGCCAGCACCCAAGCAGCTGTTGCTGTCATGCCCAACAAGAGCATCATGTTAGCGCCGGGCCAGTGCATGGTCTTGAACATCATCCCGCACAGCGCCATCACGATGGCGGGTACGAACCAGCCCGGTCTGTTGACCTGGATCGTCCAAGGCCCGCGCCTGCTCGCGAGGCGTAGCACCAAGGCAGCGGCAGTGAGCAGCGCACTGAACAGCACGATGTAGCTTGCTCCCGGCCAGTTTAGGAGCTTGAACAGCATGCCGACGATGAGACCGGCCAGACCGAATGCGCGGAGATTCATGGTGATGGGATTTGGAGGATGAATGCGGTGACCCCGTTTCCGTAACGCAACGCTTCCCCGCTCACGGAGGGGGTAAATGGACAGGGGGTTCTCGCTTCTAAAGCTGGTCGTTCCTCATCGACACCACGCACCGAGATCCTGGCCACCACTGCGGCTACCGCGGCCAACCAAGCGAGCACCAGCATGAGATCATCGCCGGGCCACTGCAGGACCCGAAAGAACAAGACGATGGTGGGCACGCCCAAGCTGGTCGCTCGCAGCGTGTCAGGAGCTTTCGGGTGCGGTCGTCTTAATCAGATCACGCCACCACCTTGTTCCAAAGCCGAAGCTTAGGCGAAGGCTTTCTTCCGGCTCATCAGCTCCTCCACAGCCTCGGCCTCCACGGGAATGTCCGCGAACAGGTCGATCGGATTGTCGCGCGTCACCAGGATGTCGTTCTCCAGCCGGATGCCCAGCTTCTCCTCGCGGATGTAGATGCCCGGCTCCACGGTGAAGACCATGTCCGGCTGGATCATCTCATTCCACAGCCCCACGTCGTGCACATCGAGGCCGAGGAAGTGGCTGGTGCCGTGCATGAAGTACTTCTTGTACAACGGCCGCTCGGGATCCTGCTTGGCCACGTCGGTCTTGTTCAGCAGCCCCAGGCCGATCAGCTCACGCTCCATGATCTTGCCCACTTCCTTGTGGTAGTCGGCCAGCAGGGTGCCGGGGCGCAGCAGCTGCGTGGCTTCGTTCTTCACGCGCAGCACCGCATTGTACACCGCGCGCTGTCGGTCGGTGAAGCGGCCGTTCACAGGGATGCACCGGGTGAGGTCGCTGGCATAGCCGCCGTACTCGCAGCCGAAGTCCATCAGGATCACATCGCCGTCGTTGCACACCATATCGTTGGTGATGTAGTGCAGCACGCAGGCGTTGTAGCCACTGGCGATGATCGGCGTGTAGGCATGCCCACGCGAGCCGTTGCGGATGAACTCATGCGTGATCTCCGCCTCGATCTCGTACTCCTTCACGCCCGGCCTCACGAAGCCGCACACCCGCTCGAAGGCCTTGCCGGTGATGGAGATCGCGCGCTTCATCTGCGCCACCTCCTCCTGCGTCTTGCGGCTGCGGATGCGGTGCATGATCGGCGCGCTGCGCTTCACGCTGTGCAACGGGGATTGCGCGCGCAGCTCCTGGTTCCTGCGGTCCTCGCGCGTCTCCACCTCGGTGTGTTGGCGCAAGTGCTCGGGGC
>JBEICT010000290.1:0-3720 GCA_040383865.1 Flavobacteriales bacterium
CCTCCCCGCGCAACTACGCGCCATGACAGCCCCGAAAACGGCCCGGAACTTTCCGGGCCGTTTTCATGGGCCTGGGTATTGAATGATCATTGTGCGGCCATCCACCATTCGTAGGACCGGGCGGCCTTTGAAGCGCTTGATCCTGGTCCGTGGCATCAGTTCAGTAGCCCGGGGTCCGATCGCACAACCATCAGCCCGGCACCAGGAGGACGATAGACCACGGCAAGGCTTCGCCCCACTGCATCATTCGCATGAAGGTGGAACGCACCGGTATGAAGGCAGGCCTCAATACCGACCCACACACACCTTAACCACGGCTCGATCATGAGAGGATGATCCAGCAAGGCGACCATGCTGCTTATCCCTATTTGGCACGCCGATCAGTAGGTCGCCTCCATTCGCATGGCGCACCCGCGGACCGTTACCGCTGGGACCAAAAGAAAGGGCCTCCTCGCGAAGAGACGGCCCTTTCAAACGCCATGTTCCGGTCCTAGTCGGAGAAGGCATAAGCGATCCCGATGCCAAGGAAGCTCTGTGCTTCCAACTCCTGGGTCTTGAACCCGAGGTAATAGTTCGCCGAAAGGATAACAGCATTACCGTTCCTCATATACAAGGAAACGCCTGCTTCCGGCTGCAGCATGAACTGCCACGGATCACGCTCCAGGCGGTACAGGCCCATGTCAAGGGTGCGTCGCATGTAGGAAGTACCCGCACCGATGCCGATGAACGGGCGCAGGTCCTTGCCTTCGGAGAACACTTGATCGATCTGCACGCTGGCCGTAAAGGCATTGGTGTAGCGGTACTGAATGCCCGTAATGGACGACGTGCCCTCGGTGTAGGTGGCCAGGTCCTTCAGCTCGTAGAAGGTCTGCCAGCCCATGTCAAGACCGATGGCACGGTTCTCGTCCAACATGTAACGGTAACCGAAGTTGAACCCGCGGAACGAAGGCTCGTTGATGTAGTCGTTCAGGTCGCCCACAGGGAAACCCATGGAATACTCCAACATGTAAATGTTCTGCTGGGCCTTGCTGACAAAGGGTGCGCCGAGCAACAGGGAAAAGGGAAGAACGTAGCGAAGCATGGCGCGTTATTGTTGGAGGTATTCGGATTGCTTGAAGGCCTGATCGATATTCGTTGTCATGCGGGTGATGATGCTCGCATCACTGCCTTCCAAAAGGCCGTTCAGAACACCTACCCAGAGCACGGGCTGGTTCTCCGTCGGGCTCAGGTCATCAGGCGCGATCATCGTTAGGATGAGGGAACCCGTGGTGTAGCTGGTATAGGTGGGGTAATAACCCGGGTAATACCACCCGTAACCGTAATAGGGATAGTACCACCCCCAATATCCGCCGCCGTAGTAGTATGCATCCACGTTGAGCGTCTTCACTGCTGAAGGGAGCACCAACACATCGGGGTTCTCGGTGGGAGCCACCTCGGTCCATCCAAGGCGGTCCATGTTCTGGCGGATGCGCCCAACGATCTGGTCACCAAATTCCGGCGACACCTTGGCGGGCTGCTCGCCTTCGGCCAGATCACCGGTGATGATGACCACGCTATCAGGCACCGCATAGGTGTTGAAGGCCTTGAAGTCGTAGGTCGGCGAGTAGTTCGTGTAAACAATATCGTACTCGTCGATATTGTCCGGCTGATCGGGATAGCAACTGCTGAACAGTGCAACACCTGCCATCAATAACAGCGCGTTCCTCAAGGATCGGTTCATGGTGTCAAAGTTTCGACCGCAAAGTAACAATCCTAGGCCTCATGCCTGACCAGGTGCCATCAGGTCCGGCAGGGATCCACACTATGGGGACCCTTCGAACGGCACTTATAACGACGAGAGCGGCCCCAAGGGACCGCTCTCGATGGAGGTCACCACGGCTCCGCTCGGATCAGATCGGCTTGCGGAACAGGTAGCGTGTGATGAAGATGCCGTTCCCGGAACCTCCGTCGCCCTTGTCCGGACTTTGTACCCCGGTGGTCACCGTGTGCAGTTCCCACCCCTCGGCGATGTACTGGTTGATGGTCTCCACGATCAGGCGATCGTTGTTGGCGATGTTCTTGAAATTGATGCCCACCATGCTGTAGAAGTTCAATAGGTCCTTCTCAATGGCCTGGGAGCTGGCATCGCTCATGATGATACGCGACCGGCCGAGACCGCCGGGCACGATGCTCTCGATCGTTGAGAACTGCCGGTAGGTGTAGCGCTCTGAATCGGGCTCGGGGCGGAAGCTGTATCCGAGGAACAGGGTGCCCACCAATGCGGCTCCCACCAGAATTGAACGAAGGTCGAAGGTCATGGTCGTTGAGGTTTTCATGGCAATGGACGTCTTGGCATGTGGATTGTTACACGAAATTCGCAAAATAAATGCCAAGCTCATGACCCGCGCCATCATCTTCAGCCTAATGGCCATGACCGCCACCTTCACTCAGGCCCAGACCTTGGTGAAGGTCACCAACATCTCCATAACAGAGAACGACCAAGTGCTCGAAGGCGCGAGCGTTACGGCTGAGATGCCCAAGGGCGAGGGTTCGGACCGCATTATCCTGTATGCCGGTCAGAACATCACTGCGGACACGTGGATCAAGGTGAACACCCACAATGTGCGGCGAAGCAGCTTGAAGGATGGGGCGGTGAACATGATGTTCGAGATCGACCTCGTGGTGAACGGCAAGAAGGATAACCGCCGGGTGGAACGCATCTTCTACGCCGGACAGGAGCGCAAAACACGGATCAGCGAGAAGTTCACCATCAAGAAAGGCCTCGACATGCGCGTGATCACGGTCTCTTACGACGCTGAGATCCTTTGAGCGGTCGCTGACCGCTAAGTCGTGCGGCCCATTCCGCACGGATGGGCTTCGCTGCTATCTTGGGGCCATGGAGCCAACACGCCTGCACGACATCCCCGAATACCAGCTGGCCAAGTACCCCAAGGACACCGCCATCGCCACCAAGGAAGGCGGCACTTGGAAGGGCTACAGCACTCGCGAGCTCATTGATACGGCTGACCGCATAGCGCTTGGCCTGATGGCATTGGGCGTTTCACCTGGCGACAAGGTGGCGATCGCCAGCGGCAACCGCAGTGAATGGTGCGTGGTGGACCAGGCCATCCTCCGGATCGGGGCCATCGGCGTGCCCATCTACCCCACCAGCAGCGCAGAGGACTATGGATATGTGCTGGAACATTCAGGCAGCAAGGTGATCTTCAGTGCGAATGCCGAGATCCACGAAAAAGCCGTTGCAGCGAAAGGAACCGCCCCCCAACTGGCCCATCTGTTCACGTTCGACAGGGTGCCTGACGCCCGCCACTGGACAGAGGTGGCCGCGCTGGCCAGCGATACCGACCGCCCCACCCTTCAACGGTACAAGGACCAGGTCAACAACGACGACCTGGCCACCATCATCTACACCAGCGGCACCACCGGCAGGCCCAAGGGCGTGATGCTCACCCACGGGAACATCCTCAGCAACGTGATGGCTAGCACCACGCGCTTTCCGGTGGACAGTAATGCGCGCTGCATCAGCTTCCTGCCCCTTTCCCACATCTATGAGCGGATGCTCATGTACATGTACCTGTACAACGGCGTGAGCATTCATTTCCAGGAATCGCTGGACGACCTGGGCGATCGCATCCGAGAAGTGGCGCCGGACGTGTTCACCGCCGTGCCACGACTGTTGGAAAAGATCTACGACAAGATCGTGGCGAAGGGCGATGCGCTCAC
>JBEICT010000291.1:0-3716 GCA_040383865.1 Flavobacteriales bacterium
CGTAGATGCTGTCGCCTCCCAGGATCTCCACATCGTTGAAGGTGATGCCCGTAGCCCCGTCCACATTGATGCGGAAGGGGGAGGGGGAGCCGCCCTCCAGGCGAATGTCCACCTTCACGGCATTGTCCGATGGGTTCCGGGCCACGAAGCGCTTGGTGACGGAGCCCACCGTGGTGAAGATGGTGTCGAAGAGGACCTCCGGCTGGCTGAAGTTCAACTGGGCCGAGGGGTCGTCGGTGAACAGTTCGTCCTTGCGGCAACCGGGCAGGGCCAGCAGCACGGCCAGGAAGGGGACGAGGGCGAGGAGGCGTTTCAAGGTGTGCAAAGATGGCCGATGGGCGCTAATGGTACGCGTTCCGGGCCGGATCATTGCGTGGCTGTGGCCAAGGTGAATGCGCTGGCTACCTTCGGCATCCATTGAACAGGCATGACGGGGGCATTTGGAACTCCCGACTTTCCCCTTACATTTGCACCCCCAACGGAAGTTCTGTCATGAAAAAGGATATCCATCCCTCCAACTATCGCTCGGTGGTGTTCAAGGACATGTCCAACGAGTACATGTTCCTCGGTAAGAGCTGTGCGAACACCAAGGACACGGTCAAGTGGGAGGACGGCAATGAATACCCGCTGATCAAGCTGGATATCAGCCACACCTCGCACCCGTTCTACACCGGCAAGATGATGCTGATCGACACCGCCGGTCGTGTGGACAAGTTCAAGAAGCGTTACGCCCGCCACGAGAAGTAAGCGAGCGCACATCGTTCCAACGAAAAGCCCCCGATCACCGGGGGCTTTTTCATGGGCCATGGTCCGGGGTCACACCCGGTGCTTGTCCTCCTTGCCCTGTCCTTCCCGGATCATCTCCAAGGCCTGGGCCACGCGGCGCTTGCGCGTCTCATCCTGCTTGGCATCGGTGATCCACTCCACGTATTCCTTTTTGTGGCTATAGGAGAATCCTTCCCAGTTCGCCCAGGCCTGCTCGTCCTTTTTCAGGCAGTTCTCCAGCTCGGACGGTAGCACCAGTGCTTTGCGGGCCGGCTTGGCATCGCCCAGCTTGGCGCCGGCCAGGTTCAGCTTCACGGCCTGTTTCACCAGGTCCGCGACGGCTTTTTCGTTGATCGTCTCGCCCTCACTGATCTTGTATTTGCGGATGCCGCGCTCCTCGTCCTTTTCGGTGAGCTTGAACAACCCGTGGGTGTCCTTCAACAAGGCGCCCTTGTGGAACCACACGCTCACGCAGGTCTTGAACCCGTGCAGGCCGATCATGATGCCGTCCCGATCGAAATGGGGACTGTTCCAACGCCAGGTTTCCTCGACCTGGTCATCCGCTGCGTGGATGAGCTGCCGCAGGCGCACAAGCAGGCGACGCTGCCACTCGGGCTGTTCGGCGATGTAGAGGTTGATCTGTTCCTGGGGTGCCATGGGCTTCGCTGAAATGGGGGGACCAAACTAATACTGGCAGCGCCTGATCGTTACGGTGCCGTTAAGCGCGGCTTAACAACGCTCGATGACGGTGGCGTAGCCCTGACCCACGCCAATGCACATGGTGCACAAGGCGTAGCGCTTTCCGGTGGCCTGTAGTTGCAGAGCGGCCGTTTGCAGCAGGCGCGCACCGCTCATGCCCAAGGGATGGCCCAGGGCAATGGCTCCGCCGTTCGGATTGATCCGCGGGTCGTTGTCGGACAGGCCAAGGCTGCGGGTGCAGCTGAGCACCTGCGCGGCAAAGGCCTCGTTCAGTTCCAGGATGTCCATGTCGGCCATGGTGAGGCCAGCGCGTTCCAACGCCAGGTTGGTGGCGTTCACAGGGCCGATGCCCATGATCCGCGGTTCCACGCCCACCACGGCACTGCTCACGATGCGGGCCAAGGGCTTCAATCCATGGACCTTCAGGCCGTTTTCACTGGCCACCAGCACGGCAGCGGCACCATCGTTCAATCCGCTGGCATTACCGGCCGTTACACTGCCGTTCTTCCGGAAGGCCGGCTTCAGGCCGGCGAGTCCTTCCAGCGTGGTCTTCGGCTTCACGAATTCGTCCTGCGCGAAGAGCACGGGGTCGCCTTTGCGTTGTGGAATGGCCACCGGTGCGATCTCCTGCGCCAGTCGGCCACTGTTCTGCGCGGCCGTGGCCTTCTCCTGGCTCCACACCGCGAAACGGTCCTGGTCCTCCCTGGTGATCGCTTGTTCCCGGGGGATGTCCAACAGGTTCTCGGCCGTTTCACCCATGGCGTCCACGCCGTACGTCTCCTTCATGGCCGGGTTCACGAAGCGCCATCCGAAGCTGCTGTCAAAGAGCTGCGCGTCGCGGCCATAGGGCGTGCTGGTCTTGCTCATCACCCAAGGACCGCGCGTCATGTGTTCCACGCCACCGGCAATGAAGAGTTCGCCGTTGTTGGCCGCTATGGCTCGCGCTGCACCCACCACGGCGCTCATGCCGCTGGCACAGAGGCGGTTCACGGTCTCACCGGGCACGGTCACCGGCAGACCCGCCAGCAGCAGGGCCATGCGGGCCACGTTGCGGTTGTCCTCGCCGGCCTGGTTGGCGCAGCCCATGATCACATCGTCGATCGCGGCCTGGTCCAGTCCGGGGTGGCGGTCCACCAAGGCCTTGATCACGTGGGCGGCAAGGTCATCGGCCCTGACGGGGGCCAGGCTCCCGGTGAAACTGCCAATGGGGGTGCGTACAGCGTCAACGATAAAGGCTGCGTTCATGTCAGGTGTTCGGTTGATCTTCAGGGAACCACGACTTTCCGGTCCGGTAAACGGTGCCCTTGAAATGCGCGACGGCCTCGTTGCGCTGGTTGGTCACAGTGATGTAGTACATGCCGGTGCCCCGTGTCAGGCTCTTTTCCTCGCTGGTGGCGGTGAGCACATCGCCTTCTTTCACGGGCTTCGTGTGGCTGATGGAGGTCTCCACACTGACGGCCTGAACGCCATGGCTGTTGGAGGCGAAGGCCAGGCAGCTATCGGCCAGGCTGTAGGTGACGCCCCCATGCGCAATGGCGAACCCGTTGAGCATTTCGTTCCGCACGGTCATGCGCAACGTGCACTTGCCAGGCGTCACTTCCACCCGTTCGATCCCCAGCCAAATGCTGAAGGGGTCGTTATCGTACATGCGGGCCACGACCGCAAGGGCCAACTGCTGGGCATCCATCGGTCCAAAGGTATCGGTCAGTGGCTGTCGAACAGGTCATTGCTCAATGCCCCTTCATGCTTCAACAGCCACTGCTTGCGCCAGAGCTCGCCCACATAGCCGGTGAGCGATCCGTTGCTGCCGATCACCCGGTGGCAGGGCACGAGGATCGGCAATGGGTTGGCTCCACAGGTGTTGCCTACCGCGCGTGCAATGGCCGTTCCGCCCAACCGTTCGGCGAGCTGCTGGTAGGTGATCACCTGGCCTGGTGGTATGGTGTTGAGCAGTCCCCATACCCGTTGCTGGAAGGCCGTGCCTTCGGTGCGCATCGGCAGATCGAAGCGCGCCTGGCCGTTCAGGAAGTAGTAGCCCATTTGTCGCAGGGCCTCGGCCAGCAATCCGGGGATCGGGGCGCCGCGCTCGATCAGAGGGGCGAAACTGACCTGTGTGATGCGATCCCCATCGCACGCCACCCACACCCGGCCCATCGGGCCATCGACGTGGGCGACATGTAGTGGGACGTTCGGTGGCTGGTGCATATGGCCAGGATGGAGGCCATCCGGATATCTTCGGGGAAATTACGTTC
>JBEICT010000292.1:0-3710 GCA_040383865.1 Flavobacteriales bacterium
CTAGTGCCGCTCAAGGTGCTCAAGCCCTTGGTGGAACACGGACTGGAACTCGTGATCACGGAAAGTGCGCGAGCTGTGACCGATACGGCGGCGCTGACGATGGCAGTTCAACGGCATGTGGTGGAACACCATGATGCCGACCGCCAAAGAGCCATGCGGAAGGCGTTGGAACGACGGGGCGAGGTGCTGCCCTGGGGGATCTTGCAAAGTGGTCACCCGACGAACGATCGGGGCTGTACTTATGGGCCCTTCCGTTGGACCTTGTTCCCGACCTGGACAAATGGTCGGCCCGGGATCGGCAGCGACTCGTTGCTACGATCAAGGCCAAGGGTGCGAAGACCGAAACACTGCACCAGGAGCGCCTGAAAGAACTCCAGCCCTTGTTGAGCGCTTGGTCGGCCGTAAGCATCGGGTGACATAGGTCACGTTCTTCCGCCTCCGCGAGAACCAGCTTTGTGGTGCATCAACGCAACAAGGCCATGGCGAACAAGCACTACAATGTCCTCATCATCGGCGGCGGTACCGCGGGGATCATGACAGCCGCGCAACTGCGCCGCAAGCAGAAGCACCTGAAGGTCGCCATCATAGACCCCGCCAAGGACCATTGGTACCAGCCTGCCTGGACGCTGGTGGCAGCCGACACCTTCAGCATGAAGGACACCCGACGCGATGAGGCCAGCCTGATCCCACCCGGGGTGGACCTCATCGCTGAGCACGCTGCGACCTTCGAGCCCGATGCGAACACCGTTCGCACCAAGGAGGGCAAGGCCTATACCTACGACCATCTGGTCGTGACGCCCGGTGTGCAGATGAACATCGACGACATGCCCGGACTGCGCGAGGCCTTGAAGACGGACTTCGTGTGCAGCAACTACCTCGACCCCGAGAAGACCAAGCGGGTGATGCAGAACTTCAAGGGCGGGGTCGCCGTGTTCACCCAACCTGCCACACCCATCAAGTGCGGTGGCGCCCCGCAAAAGGCCGCCTACCTGGCCGATGAGTTCTTCCGCAGGAACGGGGTGCGCGAAAAGACCAAGCTCGTCTTCGCCACACCCGGTTCGGTGATCTTCGGCGTGGAGCCCTTCCGCTTCGCCCTGGAGGACGTGATCCGCAAGAAGAGCATCATCCTGAAGACCTTCTACAAGCCCGTGTCCATCGACCCGGTGAGGAAGGAGATCCACTTTGCTTGGAGCAAGCCCGGGGACAACAACTGTGTGATCAACGAGGAGCAAGGCCTGCAAGAGAAGATCGAGGGCGAGAGCACGATCGTGATGCCCTACGACATGGTGCACCTGGCACCGCCGCAGAGCGCGCCCGATTTCGTGCGCAACTCCCCGCTGGCCTATGCCGATGGCCCCAACAAGGGCTGGCTGGAGGTGGACATCAACACCTTGCAGCACAAGCGCTACGCCAACATCTTCGGCCTTGGTGATGTGGCCGCCCTGCCGACCGCCAAGACCGGCGCTGCCATCCGCAAGCAGGCGCCCGTAGTGGTGGCCAACATCCTTCAACGCATCAAGGATGGCATGCTGTCCCCTGCGCGCTACGAAGGCTACAGCAGCTGTCCGCTGGTGACCGGCTATGGCAAGATGCTGCTCGCCGAGTTCAAGTACGACAACGTGCGCGACAGCGACCCCTTGCTCAGCCGGCTGTTCGATACCAGCAAACCCCTTTGGAGCATGTGGATCCTGAAGAAGTACATGCTGCCCTGGTTGTACTGGAACAAGATGATGAAGGGCACGATGTAGACCATCGCGCGCTACCTTGTTCCCGGCATGAAGAAGATCAACGACACCACGATCGCCCTGCTGATCGATGGGGACAATGCGGCGCCCAAGCGGCTCGCACCGATCCTGGAGGAGGTGAGCAAGACGGGCACCATCACCATCCGGCGCATCTACGGCGACTGGACCACCATGGGCATGAGCGGTTGGAAGGACCTGTTGAACAGCAACGCCATCCAGCCCGTGCAGCAGTTCGCCTACACCAAGGGCAAGAACAGCACCGACAGCGCGCTGATCATCGACGCCATGGACATCCTGCACGGCGAACTGGTGGACGCCTTCTGCATCGTGAGCAGTGATAGCGACTACACGCGGCTGGCCACGCGGCTACGCGAGAGCGGCCTGTTCGTCATGGGTGTGGGCGAGAAGAAGACCCCTGACGCCTTTGTGAAGGCCTGCGAGCGCTTCATCTACGTGGAGAACCTCGATGTGCAGGAGCCGGTGGTAACGTCCACCCCGACCACCCGAACAGGTCCGCGGTCCACCGCCAAGCGCAGCACTTCCACCGCGAAGGCCCAGCCCGTAAAGCTCTCACAGAACGCAGAGCTCATGCGCAAGCTGCGCAAGGCCTTCAACATCGCGAAGGGCGAGGAGGAGGAGGCTTCGCTCAGCCTCATCGGTCAAGCCCTGCGTCGCCTGGACCCCGGCTTCGATCCGCGCAGCTACGGCCACGCGTCGCTCTCCTCGCTGGTCAATGCGTTGAAGGACCAATTGGAGACCCGCCGCGAGGAGAAGGGGAACACGGTGATGGTGCGGTTCAGGGGGTGATCCGAAGTTCACACTATATCATCCCGGTGAGACCGAACTGCTGATGCGGGGCACGTTGCTGATGGGGCTTTCATTGCTGTTCGGGGCATGCCGACCTGATGGGACATCCTCGGGACCGGTCCCTGTTAGCGAACGTCCCGACACAAGCGTCGCCATTGCCATCGAGACTGCCGGTCACACATGGGATCCGTCGGAGGCTATTGTGGATCTGGTCGTGACCATCGGCGACACAGGGCGCACCTATGCCGTGCTTCACCGGCAGATGCAGCTGCTGGCCTTGGCACTTCCGGCCGAGATCGATACGATGGGCAGGTACTACGATCGGGCTCGCGACTCGATCCTGTTGCCATTGGATGATGAGGATGAACTGTATGCCGGTCAGTATTACCCCCGGCGCTTTCAAGGGAATACGCTCAGTATCGAGTACCTCGACATGTACGATACGAGCGCGGCACCAGGTACCATGGCCTTGGTCACCGGCCTGTGGGCCACTGATCAGCAAGCGGACTCGGCAATGCAGCAATTGCGGATACACATGCCCAGGGCCTACCGGGTACAGGCCAGGGTCTATCAAGGCTGCATGCACTAAGGTCTGTCCGGGTCCATCCCGCTATCTTTGCGGCCCGCCTGCCGGAAGGCACGGCCCCGTATCAAATCCCTGATGGACAAGCGTTTCCCGCAGTATGAGGAGCTCGACCTGCCCAAGGTCGCCGAGGAGGTATTGAAGCAGTGGGAGGCCGAGGACACCTTCGGGAGGAGCCTCGCGCTCCGCAAGGACGCGCCGCCCTTCGTGTTCTACGAGGGGCCGCCCAGCGCCAACGGACTGCCCGGCATCCACCACGTGATGGCCCGCACCATCAAGGACATCTTCTGCCGGTACCAGACGCAGAAGGGCCACCGTGTGGACCGCAAGGCCGGCTGGGACACCCACGGTCTGCCCATCGAGCTCGGCGTGGAGAAGGAACTCGGCATCACCAAGGAGGACATCGGTAGGACGCTCTCCATCGAGGAGTACAACGCGGCGTGCAAAAAGGCCGTGATGCGCTACACCGATGTGTGGAACGACCTCACCAAGCGCATCGGATTCTGGCTCGACCTGGAGCACCCCTACGTCACCTACCACACCAAGTACATCGAGAGCGTGTGGCACCTGCTGAA
>JBEICT010000293.1:0-3699 GCA_040383865.1 Flavobacteriales bacterium
ATTTCGACTGGATCTATATAGACACTGACCACGGCTATATCGTAACGGCTGCTGAATTGGAGATAGCCCGAACGAAAGTGAAGACCGGAGGCATCATCGCAGGGCATGACTACGTGACGGGCAATTGGGATGGTGGCGTGCGTTACGGCGTGGTGGAGGCGGTCCATGAATTCTGTGTGAAGCATGATTGGGAACTGCTCCTGCTCACACACGAAACGGACCGGCACCTGAGCTTTGCGATCCGGGCGATCGTTCACTGAGGTGTGCGATATCGGACATCTACGTGCAAACGCTTCAACGACTTCTGGAACGGAGCTTAATGAGCAGGTCCACGATCTCCGGCGCCAGCCCAAGCACATACGCCGCAGGCCAGAACAGCACCGACACCAGCACACCACGCAGTGCCAAGTCCCAAAGCGGGGCGCCCGTAAGAGGGACCCAAGGCACCACCGCGCCGACCGCGGCGATCAACACAACGGCCAGCAGAGTGCGGCGATCGAACGGCCACAGGCCGAAGCGGTGTTTGAGGAACCAAGTACGAAAAGCCCCGACCACCACCAGTGAAATGAGCGTGGCGTAGGCGGCACCGATGATGCCCATGGACCGAATGAGAATGAAATTGGCCACCGCATTGATGATAAGCATGGCCCAACTGCTCCACGCATCCAGAAGGTAGGCGCGCGACATGCTAATAATACCTACACTGAGCCCGAGGGCGCTGGTGAACAGGTAGGCCAGCGCGATCACGGTGACCACTGGGGCGGCCGCCCCATACTCAGCCGGCAACAGCTCAAAGAGGTCGGTGGAGCCGGTCCAAATGAGCACGAACAGGAATCCGCTGACCAGGAGCTGCAGCAGGGCGGAGCGGCGGTAAAGCATGGCGATGGTGTCCCGGTCGTTGCGCTTCCAAGCTTCGGCCAGCAGGGGCACGGCGGCCTGTTGCAACGCCCGGCCTGGTGCGGCGATCACGGAACCGAAATAGAACGCTACGGCATAGTGGGCCACATAACGCAGTCCATCACCAAGCAGAGCGCCGATCATCAACTGGTCCATGTTGCCCAGTACGATGCCGGCCAGGCTGGCGGAGAAGGTGAAGCCACTGTACGTGATCATGCTCTTGCGCAAGCGTCGTGGCAACCAGCGTTGATCCCAGCCGAGCTGAAGGTGCCCGGCACGCCTCAGATCGAATACCAGCAACAGGGTACACACCAGGAAGATCCCGGCATACAAGGCCATGAACACACCGAAGGGCATGGGGTGCCAGGCCTGCACCGCGATCAGCAGTGTTTGCAGCACACGCAACACGAACTCGCGAATGAAGGTGGGCTGTACGGTGCGGTGCAATGACCTGCTGAAACTGCGTAGCAGGATGAAGTAGACCTCGGCAAGGACCAGCGGCACTATGACCATGCCATAGGAACCATATAGGGCATTGCGATCGGCGAAGATCTCCGATAGCGCGCCGTGGAATACGCCCAGCACCAGCGCTGCGAACAGACCCGCAACCGTGCCGAACAGGAGCAGCATGCCCAGCAGTCCCCGGTGCTTTCGATCGGCATCCCGGAAATAGGGGAAGTAGCGGATCACCGTGTTCTCGGCACCCAGTTGCGCCAATTGTGCTGCAATGGTTGCCATGGAGACCACCAGCCGTGTAAGCCCGAACTCATCGGCCTGCAACACACGCGGATAGAGCAGCACCACATTGATGAAGCCCAGTCCGATGCCCAGATAGGCAAGCAGTGTATTGAAGGTGGTCTGTCTGGCGATGATGCCCATGAGAACGACCGGTCCGATGGATAACGGCCGTGCGAAAGTAGGGCGGGCGCTCCGGGATGTTCAGCGGCGACCTGTCGCGACCGCAAGCAATTGAGCGTACGAACCCGCCAACGAACGTCGATCGAAACGCGCCCGGTCCTGCTGGACCATCTCGGCATCATGCTCGAACAGCGCACGCACTGCGGCCATCTCGTTGGCGGACGGAACGCGATCGATGCGGAGGTGCGGTTCGGTGACCACCCTGGCCACATCGCCATCGCCGGGACCGATCGCCAGAACGGGCCGGCCCAGGGAGAGGTATTCGTAGAGCTTGCCTGGCAGAATGCCCATACTGTTGGGCGTGTCGTTGATGGGCAGGAGGAGCACACGCGCACGCTGCATCTCGCGCATGGCCTCCTCATGCCCCACCCGTCCCAACCGTTCCGCATGATCGGCAAGACCGGCCCGCTGAACACTGGAAATGATGGCATGGTCCACAGGCCCTACGAAGCGCAGAACGAAGCGCTCACCAAATGCCGGATCGTTGCGGCACAGGTCGCCAAGGGCCTTCCACAATCCGGGGCAATCGCGGGTGGCGCTCATGGATCCGATGTGTACTAGGCTGAAGCGATCATCCAGCGGCACCGGTGGCCAGGGCACATCCTCCGGATCGAACCCGTTGGTGATCACGTCCACTGGTCGTCCGCCGATGCGGGCCAGGTCCTCGGCCCAACGCCAGCTGACGGTGACCACGCGGTCCGCTTCGCTCAATACGCTGCGCTCCATGCGATGGTGCCGCGCATCGGCCCAGCCGGTCAATTTCAACTGCTGGTAGAAATCGATATCCGTCCAAGGGTCGCGCAGGTCGGCCACCCAGGTAATGCCCAACGCGCGTTTCAGTCCGCGGCCGATCAGGTGCATGCTATGTGGAGGGCCGGTGGTCACAATGGCATCCACCGGGTGGTCCCGCAAATAGGCCTTGAGGAACGCTATGCTGGGGCGCACCCACCAGACACGCGCGTCGGGAATGAAGAAGTTGCTGCGTACCCAGAGGGCAAGGTCCTCCTTCCATCCTCCTTTCGCCTGCTCGCTGAGGAAGGCCGTTTGCACGCGTTCGTGCTGCGCCCTTCCTGTGAACCGCTTGTACAGACTGAACGGCTCAGTGATCGAGCGCTTGATCACTTCGGTGCCGGGACGTACATCCTTCAACAGTGCGGCATCGTCGGCGACGCGCTCGGGGTTCTCGGGCGTATAAATGACCGGTGTCCACCCGTGTTCGGGCAGGTACTTGCTCATCTTGAGCCAGCGATACACGCCAGCACCGCCATTGGGCGGCCAGTAGTAGGTGATGATCAGGACACGCTTCATCCTTCGGCCTTCGCCGGACGCAGTTCCATCCACAACGAGCCCAGCACGAGCAGGAGCACCAACAGGCTGCCGGCCATGGCGATGGGCTGCGACGTATTGTATGCCCTGCCCTTCACCTTGAACACCACCTTGTGCTCGCCAGCAGGTACGGCGAGCGCACGGAGCACATAGTCCGCTCGCACATGTGGCACCTCCTTGCCATCGATCATCGCCACCCAATCGGGTCCGTACCACACTTCGCTGAACACGGCCAGACCGCCATTCGCGGAACGCACGGTGTAGCTCAGCTCATTGGTCCGGTAGCTGTCGAGGGTCACGCTTGCTGAGGGGTCGGGGCGTACTTGCAGATCACCGAGCTCAGCCTTGTAGCGTTCATCCACCAAGGCCGTACGTGCCGGATCGATGGTGCCCAATGTGGTGATCTCCTCATCGGCATTGCGCACCCAGCGCAGTTCATCCACGAACCAGCCATCGCCCAACGCATTGCTATTGCGGATCGGCGGACGTTCATCGCTGTAGACGAGGTAGCGCACGTTGAGCATGTTGAGCACGCCCTCACGCGCCATCCGGCTGTCC
>JBEICT010000294.1:0-3671 GCA_040383865.1 Flavobacteriales bacterium
CGAAGAGGCCTTCGTTCGAAGTTGTGTCGCACTGGCAGTCGTGCTTCCCCCTTGTTCACCCTGTTCAGTGATGCTGAAGATGGCCTTCAGACAATTCTCTTCGGAACGCGTGTATGTCATTGCAAAACAAGACTATGCGCCAAAAGTAAGATTTATTTTAGTCCGTCCTAAAAATGAATATAGCTTTACCGTCGAATCGCTCGGTCATGTGGAGGGCCCTCATCATCAATGTATTGTGCATGGTCGCAACGGGGTCCGCAACGGCACAGCCGTGTTTGATCCAAGGCGTCGTCAGGGACGCCGAAAGCCCCTTGCCAGGTGTCAATGTGGCACTGAACGGCACAACGACCGGAACCACCACCGATGCCCAAGGGCGCTTCAAACTGGACCTCGCTCAGATAGGGCCGCTCGTCCTGCGGTTCTCATTCCTTGGCTATGACACCAAGGACCAGCCGATCAACTCCCAGCCCGGCCTGACCTTGGAACTCGGCACGATCATCCTTCATCAGAGGCCATCGGAGTTGCATGAAGTGGTCATCAGCGGTACACTGAACGCGATCAGCCGCGATGCCAGTCCTGTGCCTGTGGAAGTGATCACTCCGGCGCTCTTTCGTCGCGATCCGGCGCCGAACCTGATCGGCTCCATCGGCATGGTGAACGGGGTGCGCCCCCAGATCAATTGCAGCGTCTGCAGCACAGGCGATATCCATATCAACGGAATGGAAGGTCCTTACACCATGGTGCTGATAGACGGCATGCCCATCGTGAGCTCCTTGGGAACCGTATATGGCCTGAGCGGCATACCGACCAGCTTGATCGAACGAGTGGAAGTGGTGAAGGGGCCAGGGAGCGCTCTCTATGGTAGCGAGGCGATGGGAGGCATCATCAACGTGATCACCAAGGACCCTGTTTTGGCCCCGCGTCTGGCATTGGACCTTTCCGGGACCTCCTGGAACGAGTACAATGCGGACCTCGGGGTGAAGCTCGGGAATGAACGCTTCAGCGACCTCATCGGCGTGAACGTATTCCACTACGGTGGGCCTCGGGACGACAATGCCGATGGATTCACGGACCTCACCCTGCAGGAAAGGATCTCCGTGTTCAACAAGATCGCGGTACGCAGACCAGGGAGAAAGGCGGCGAGCCTGGCAACACGTTACCTGACCGAAGACCGTTGGGGAGGGCAGATGGACTGGACGCCTGAATTCGCCGGGGGCGACAGCATCTATGGGGAGAGCATTCGCACGGAACGATGGGAAGCGATCGGCCAGTACCAGTTCAATGTGCCGGGCACCGCGATGGTCCAGTTCAGTGCCATCGGCCATCACCAGCGCTCGTTCTATGGCCTCACGCCGTACAACGCCGACCAGTACGTCTACTTCGGGCAGGTGTATTGGAACCGGAAGCTCGGCCCTCGGTCACAGTTCCTGGCCGGATTGGCGTACCGGCATTCCGTCTACGACGACAACACACCCGCCACGGCGATCGGGAACGGTGCAGAGTCCACCACCAATGCACCGGATTCAAGGCCATTGCCCGGCCTGTTCCTTCAGGAGGACTGGATGTTGAACCAAGCCCACGAGCTGTTGATGGGATATCGGCTGGACCACGACAGGGACCATGGTCTGGTGCACTCCCCACGCCTCGCCTATAAATGGGCGCCGAGCGGCCGTTGGACCCTGCGCGCCAGCTTCGGCAGCGGGTTCCGGGTGGTGAACCTCTTCACCGAGGAGCATGCGGCACTTACCGGTGCCCGCAACGTAGTGGTGTCGGAGGACCTGTTGCCCGAACGCTCCTGGAACGGCACGCTCAACCTGGTGCGTAAATGGCCGGCCGAAAAGTGGTTCCTCGGTCTTGATTTGTCCCTTTTCCACACATCGTTCAGTAACCGGATACTGCCTGACTACACAACGGACCCGGACCTGATCATCTACTCCAACCTGGATGGCTACGGCATTGCACAAGGCGCAGCCATACAGCTCGAAACGCGCTGGGGGAAAGGGTTCAAGGCACTGGCCGGTCTGACGTGGATGAACGTGTACACCGTAGAGTCGGACCATCGCGAAGAACAGTTCTTCGCGCCTGAATGGCAGGGCACCTTTACGCTCAGCCAGGACCTCCCGCACCGCTTCACCGTGGACCTGACCGGTCAATGGTACGGACCCATGAGGTTACCGGTAGTACCCAACGACCCACGTCCGGAATACTCACCTTGGTACGCCTTGGTGAACGTGCAGGTCCGTCATCGGTTCAGCCAACGGTTCGAGGTCTATGGTGGGGTCCGAAATTTGATGGACTTCGTCCCAAGAGACCCGCTGATGAGGCCCTTCGACCCCTTCGACCGAACGGTGAACGATCCGGTCAGCAATCCATATGGCTTCAGCTTCGACGCGAGCTACATGTACGCTCCCCTTCAAGGCATTCGCGGGTTCATGGGCATTCGCGTAACGCTCGAATAGGCACGGCTACCTTTGAGGCCGATGTATCATTTGTTTCGACCGTTGCTGTTCATGCTCCCTCCGGAGCGGGCGCACCACCTCACGTTCAATTTACTGGAATGGGCGGCCAAGGTCCCGGGTGCTTTGGCACTGGTGGGCGGAAGCAGGCCATCGAACAAGACCTCCATCAAGGTGATGGGGCTCGACTTTCCTTCACCTGTTGGGCTTGCCGCCGGCATGGACAAGGATGCCAGGCACGTGAATGCCATGAGCGCCCTGGGTTTCGGGTTCATCGAGGTCGGCACGCTTACCCCGGTTGCCCAACCCGGTAATGAGCAGCCGCGTCTCTTCCGCCTTCCCGCCGACCGTGCGCTCATCAACCGCATGGGCTTCAACAATGGCGGGGTGCAGGCCGCGGTGCAACGGCTTCGCGAACGGGATCGAGGCATCATCGTCGGTGGCAACATCGGCAAGAACAAGGCGACGCCCAACGAGCAGGCCCTGGATGATTACATCACGTGCTTCGAAGCGCTGTACCCGGTGGTGGACTACTTCGTGGTGAACGTGAGCAGCCCCAATACGCCCGGTCTCCGTGCCTTGCAGGACAAGGAGCCCCTCTTGGCGATCCTCTCTCGATTGAGCGCGCTCAACACGCAACGGACCACCAGCGAAGGGGCGCTAAAGCCGATCCTGTTGAAGATCGCCCCGGACCTTACCGATGCCCAGTTGGACGACGTGGTGTCCGTGGTCAAGGAGAGTGGTATTGCCGGAGTGATCGCCACGAACACCACCATTTCGCGGCAGGGCCTCCGCACACCCGGAGCAGAGGTGGAGGCCATGGGCGCCGGTGGGGTGAGCGGAGCTCCGGTCAGGAAGCGTAGCACCGAGGTGGTGCGCTACCTGCGTGAACGGTTGCCGCGGCCCATCGTCATCATCGGTGTGGGCGGGATCGATTCCGCCGATGCGGCCATGGAGAAATTGCAGGCCGGCGCCGACCTGGTGCAGGTGTACACAGGACTTGTTTATGAAGGGCCTGCGCTCGTGAGGCGGATCAACGAAGCATATGCGCAATGGAAAGGCTGAAGCTCATTGAGTGCCCAAGGGATGCGATGCAGGGCATTGGTCCGTTCATCCCCACGGACGTGAAGGTGAGCTACCTCAACGAATTGCTCAAGGTCGGTTTCGACACCATCGACATTGGCAGTTTCGTAAGCCCCAAGGCCATTCCGCAGC
>JBEICT010000295.1:0-3636 GCA_040383865.1 Flavobacteriales bacterium
ATAGCGGTGCAATTCAGCTGGTTAGTTTAATCAAACAATAGGGAATCTCCGGAATTTATTCAACCTTCGAAATGTAACTTACATGAGAAGCGCTACTAACAACGACCGCGACCTCATCCTGCAGACCATCGGGGGCGTGGTGCCCACGGCGATCAGGTTGCAGCAATTGCCGTAGGCCACCTATTTCAGCACCGGCAACCGCTCCTCAAGCGCCTTGTTCTTGGCATCGACCTTCTTCTTGTCATCGTAGGAAAGGACCTCTACCCATGAGGTCATTTCCCGATCAACGGAGGAGGTCCATCCTTGCTGTAACCAATGACCGGAGGGTCCCTCATGTCGAACTTGACCCGTCGCAGTTCGATCGTTCGCAGACGGCCCTTGTTCGAGCGCGGCAACCGGAAGCGCAGCGGTTCGTATCCAACGTATGTGATCGTCAGATAGCACCGCTCACCTGTGTTGTTGACAGGTAGATCAAGGCTGACCACCCCGTTCTCATCGGTCAAGGCCGATATCGTTGAGCCTTCAAGCTGAACCTTTACGAATGGAAGTAGTTCGTCGTTCGTGCGATCCACAATGCGCGCAGAGAACCTGCGTACACCTTCATCCTGTGCGCGGAGACCGGTGACCGGACCGAGCAAAAGCGCGATGGCGAGCACGTGGAACTTCATCACCTGATAGGATGCAAGTGGTCCACGCGTTGCACAGATCGGGACTACTTCAACACCGCCAACCGCTCCTCCAGCGCCTTGATCTTGGCCTCCGCATCCGCCTTCTTCTTGCGCTCGTTCTCCAGCACCTGCGGCGGCGCACCGCTCACGAAACGCTCGTTGCTCAGCTTCTTGTCCACGCTATGGAGGAAACCACGCAGGTAGTTCAGCTCTTCCTCAGCTTTCCTGGCCTCAGCGGCGGGATCCACGTTGCTGCCCAGGTCGATGGCATATTCGGTGGTGCCCACCAGGAAGGTGATGCTGCCTTCGCTGGACTTCTCCACTGCGTTGAGCGCACCCACGTTGGCCAGCTTGTTCACCAGCGACGCAACGGCCGCGCGCATCGGTACCGAGCCCTTCACCTGCACGTCCAGTGCTTCCTTCGGGCTCATGCCACGCTCGTTGCGCGTGTTGCGCACGGCCGTCACCAGGTCGAAGGCATGCTGCACCTCGGCCTCCAGCCTCGCATCGCCTGCACCGCCCATGGGCCACGCGGCCACGATGATGTCCTCCCCTGCCTTGCGTTCACGCAGATGGTGCCAGAGCTCCTCGGTGAGGAAGGGCATGTAAGGATGTAGCAGCTTCAGCACGTCCTCGAACAGCGATACGGTGGCCTCGTAGGTGGCGGCATCAATGGGCTGTGACACACCGTCCACGAAGGCGGGCTTGATGCTCTCCAGGTACCAGCTGCACAGGTCGTCCCAGATCAGCTTGTAGGTGGTCATCAGGGCCTCGCTGATGCGGAACTGATCGTACAGGCCATCGAGCTCGGTGGTGGCCCGCTGCACGCGGCTCTGCATCCAGGCCACGGCGGCGGCGTTCGCTGCAGGTTGTTCCTGCTGCGCGACCGTCCAGCCCTTCACCAGACGGAACGCGTTCCAGATCTTGTTGCTGAAGTTGCGACCCTGCTCGCACAGCGAATCGTCGTAGGGCAGGTCGTTGCCGGCCGGACTGGTGAGCAGCATGCCCACCCGCACACCATCGGCGCCGAACTTCTCGATCAGCTCCAGCGGGTCCGGGCTGTTGCCCAGGCTCTTGCTCATCTTGCGGCCTTGCTTGTCGCGCACGATGCCGGTGAGGTACACGTTCTTGAACGGGATCTCCTGGCGGTATTCCATGCCCGCCATGATCATCCGTGCCACCCAGAAGAACAGGATCTCCGGTGCGGTCACCAGATCGTTGGTGGGGTAGTAGTATTTGATGTCGGCGTTGTCCGGGTCCTTGAAGCCATCGAACACGCTGATGGGCCAAAGCCAGCTGCTGAACCAGGTGTCCACGACGTCCTCGTCCTGCTTGATGCCAGCGGTGCTTTGGCCCGCAGCGGTGAACTGCGCGAGGGCCTCCGTTTCGGTCCTGCACACGGCCACATCACCGTGCTCGTTGTACCACGCAGGCACACGCTGGCCCCACCACAGTTGGCGGCTGATGCACCAGTCGCGGACGTTCTCCATCCAGTGGCGGTAGGTGTTCGCGAACTTCTGCGGATGCAGCTTCACACGGCCGTCGTTCACCACCTCCAAGGCAGGTTTGGCGAGCTCGCCCATCTTCACGAACCACTGGAGCGAGAGACGCGGCTCGATCACCGCATCGGTGCGCTCGCTGTAGCCCACCTTGTTCTTGATGTCCTCGGTCTTCACCAGGTGCCCCTTCTCCTCCAACTCCTTCACGATCTTCTTACGCACGGCGAAACGGTCCTCGCCCACGTACAACTGTGCCGCCGGGCTCAGCATGCCGTTGGGCTCCAGGATGTCGATGGTCTCCAACCCGTGTTTCTTGCCCAGCTCATGGTCGTTCACGTCGTGCGCGGGCGTCACCTTCAACGCACCCGTACCGAACTCGCGTTCCACGTACTCATCGAAGATCACCGGGATCTTGCGACCGATCAGCGGCACTTCCACTTGCATGCCTTTCAGGTCGGCATAGCGCTCGTCCTCGGGGTGCACGGCAACAGCGGTGTCGCCCAGGATCGTCTCCGGACGAGTGGTCGCGATGGTCACGTACTCCTCGCAGTCCGCGTTGTTGGTCACCACCCGATAGCGGATGTGGTACAGCTTGGAGTTCACCTCCTTGTGCACCACCTCTTCGTCGCTCACCGCGGTCAAGGCCTGCGGGTCCCAGTTCACCATGCGCAGGCCGCGATACACCAGGCCCTTCTTGGGCAGGTCGATGAACACGTCGATGACGGCATCGCTGAGATCGTCCTCCATGGTGAAGCGCGTGCGGTCCCAGTCGCAGCTGGCGCCGAGCTTCTTCAACTGCTCCAGGATCACGCCGCCGTACTTCTCCTTCCAGGCGAAGGCGTGCTTCAGGAACTCCTCTCGTCCGATCGCGCTCTTCTTGATGCCCTGCTCGGCCAGCAGCCGCACCACCTTGGCCTCCGTGGCAATGCTGGCATGGTCGGTACCCGGCACCCAGCAGGCGTTCTTGCCCAGCATGCGGGCGCGGCGCACCAGCACGTCCTGGATGGTGTTGTTGAGCATGTGCCCCATGTGCAGCACACCGGTCACATTGGGCGGGGGGATCACCACGGTGTAGGGCTCTCGCGCGTCGGGCACACTGCGGAAGTAGCCCTTCTGCATCCAATGGGCGTACCACTTGCTCTCTGCGGTGGCGGGTTCGAAGCGCTTGGGGATCTCGGTGCTGGACATGCCTGGAAAATGAGGCGGCAAAGGTAGGCTCGTGTGCCCATGTGGACATGTGCCCATGTGCCCATGAAAATGCCGCTCCGAAGGAGGTCTTCCGCAAACTACGGGGACGTGCACCGAAGCGACGGCCTAGCGGCTAAGCGCAGCTCCTCGATCGAAGTGCCCCATGCGCACATGAGCACATGCTCAAGCTTCTTCTGTCAACGCCCTGTTAATGTTCGCTCCACCACTTCCTCGCGCGCCGATACTTGCAGCACACGACCATGCGAACACGGCTCTCCGCC
>JBEICT010000296.1:0-3624 GCA_040383865.1 Flavobacteriales bacterium
CCACCATCGCGCTCGGGTTCTCGCTCTCGATGTACGGGAAGGTGTGCGCGCCGCAGCGATCGCCAAGCAGCAATGAATCGCACTGGCTGAAGTTGCGCGCGCCCTTGGCCCCACGACCGATCTTCACCAGGCCGCGGTAGCTGTTGTTGCTGAGGCCGGCGCTGATGCCCTTGCTCACGATGGTGCTCTTCGTGCCCTTGCCGATGTGCACCATCTTGGTGCCGGTGTCGGCCTGCTGCCGGTTGTTGGTGACCGCCACGCTGTAGAACTCGCCAATGCTGTCGTCGCCCTTCAGCACGCAGCTGGGGTACTTCCACGTGATGGCGCTGCCGGTCTCCACCTGCGTCCAGCTGATCTTGCTGCGGTCGCCCAGGCAGATGCCGCGCTTGGTGACGAAGTTGTAGATGCCGCCCTTGCCCTCCTTGTCGCCGGGGTACCAGTTCTGGACGGTGCTGTACTTGATCTCGGCGTCCTTCAAGGCCACCAGTTCCACCACGGCGGCGTGCAGCTGGTGCTCGTCGCGGATGGGAGCGGTGCAGCCTTCGAGGTAGCTCACGTACGCGCCCTCATCGGCGATCAGCAGGGTGCGCTCGAACTGGCCGGTCATGGCCTCGTTGATGCGGAAGTAGGTGCTGAGCTCCATGGGGCAGCGCACGCCCGGCGGGATGTAGCAGAAGCTGCCGTCGCTGAACACGGCGCTGTTGAGCGCGGCGAAGTAGTTGTCCGTGCGCGGCACCACGCTGCCGAGGTACTTCTTGATCAGATCGGGATGCTCCTGCACCGCTTCGCTGAAGCTGCAGAAGATGATGCCCTTCTCCTTCAGCGCCGCTTGGAAGGTGGTCTTCACGCTCACGCTGTCGAACACCACATCCACGGCCACGCCCACCAAACGTTTCTGCTCTTCGAGCGAAATGCCCAGCTTCTCGAAGGTCTTCACCAGCTCGGGATCGGCCTCGTCGAGGCTGTTGAGCGTGGGCTTCTTCTTCGGTGCGCTGTAGTAGTAGCTGTTCTGGTAGTCGATCTTGGGGTAGTGCACATGCGCCCAGTGCGGCTCCTCCATCTTCAGCCACATGCGGTAGGCCTCCAGCCGCCATTCCAGCATCCACTCGGGCTCGTTCTTCTTGGCGCTGATGAAGCGCACGATGTCCTCGTTCAGGCCCTTGGCGGCCTTCTCGCTCTCGATGTCCGTGACGAAACCGTAGGCGTACTCCTTCTCGGTGACCTCGCGGAGGATGTCGTCGGTGTCTTGTGCCATGAATGCATGTGAGAAGGTGAAAGAGTGAGAGGGTGAGAGAGCAGAAATCCCTTGTGACCCGATCTCATCTTTTCATTTCCTCGTTGTTGGTTACCGTTTCACTCTATTCTCCATCCACCGTCGCTTCATCCCCTTCCTTCCATCTGGGTATTCCTCTCTCACCCTTTCACTCTCTCACCCTAACCCACTTAAATGCTAAAGCTCTCCCCACACCCACAGGTCCGGCTGGCGTTCGGGTTCACGAACTGGAAGCCTTTGCCGTTGAGGCCGCCACTGAAGTCGAGGGTGGTGCCGAGGAGGTAGAGCAGGCTCTTCTTGTCCACCACCACCTTCACGCCGTTGTCCTCGAAGACCTTGTCGCCTTCCTTCATTTCGTTGTCGAAGTCGAGGTCGTACATCAGGCCGCTGCACCCGCCGCCCTTCACGCCCACGCGCACGAAGTGGTCGGGGCCCCGGCCTTCCATGCCCAGAAGTTTGGTGACCTCCACTTTCGCGTTCTCACTGACCTTGATCATGATCTGGTCCGCCGTAACCCTGGCGGAGGAGGGGGTCTGTTGCCCTTATTTAGAATCAGTCTAAACAGCATTCCGGTGCAAATGTACTCTGTGCCCGATGGATGACCAAAGCTCGCTCTCAGGAACACGACAGGGCGTCAGATGTTCGGGAATAGCTTTGGGCCCTTGAATTTGGCCCCATGTCCGACGAAACCACCCGTACCGAACTGGCCTCCTTGGGAGAGTTCGGCCTGATCGAACGCCTTGCTTCGCGCATCGAGCTGCACCTGCCTACCTCTGTGAAGGGGATCGGTGACGATGCTGCCGTGATCGACCCCGCTGGACTTCACCAGGTGGTGACCACCGATATGCTCGTGGAGGGTGTGCACTTCGACCTGAGCTACGTGCCCTTGAAGCACCTGGGGTACAAGGCCATTGTGGTGAACCTCAGCGATGTGTATGCCATGAACGCCGAACCCCGGCAGGTGACCGTGGCCCTGGCCCTGAGCAACAGGTTCCCGGTGGAAGCGGTGGACGAGCTTTATGAAGGCATGTTGTTGGCCTGTAACCACTACGGAGTGGACCTGGTGGGGGGAGATACGTGCAGCAGCCGCAGCGGACTGGTCATTGCTGTCACGGCCATCGGCGCAGCAAGGCCGGAGGATATCGTATACCGCAACGGGGCAAAGGACAGGGAGCTCGTGGTGGTCAGCGGTGATCTGGGGGGCGCGTACATGGGGCTGCAAGTGCTGGAGCGGGAAAAGGCGGTGTTCCGCGAGACGGGCGCCCAGCCCGACCTGGAAGGGCACGATTACATCATTGAACGGCAGCTCAAACCGGAAGCAAGACGGGACATCATCTCGCTGTTACGGTCGTTGGACGTGAGGCCCACGGCCATGATCGACATCAGCGATGGAGCAGCGAGCGAGGCCCTGCACATTGCCCATGCATCGGGTCTGGGGGTGCGCCTCTACGATGAGAAGCTGCCGATCGATCCGGCCACGTACCGGACAGCACGCGATTTCAACCTGGACCCCACCACGTGTGCCTTGAACGGAGGGGAGGATTACGAGCTGTTGTTCACCATCGCCCAGTCGGACTTCGATAAGATCAAGGGCAACCCGAGCCTGACGGTTATCGGCCACATGACCGATGCAGCCAGCGGATTCCGCTTGGTGGATAAACAGGGTGGGGAGCACGAGCTCGCCGCGCAAGGCTGGGACGCCTTTCTGAAAAGGGGGTGACCCACTGACCGGGCAACGTCGTGGTACCCGCTGTCATGCACCAGGGGGCCTGTCATGCGGCACTCGAGAACCCCTCACTGCGCTCCCTCACAAGTTCCGCCATCGGTCTTCCGGTCACCTTGCTCTCCGTCCAGGCCAGCGCATCGAACTGGTCGATCATGGAGCGCTCCAAGGGGTCGTTCATCAGCGCTCCCATGGTGGACATGCCATGTTGGAACGCCTTCATCTCCTCGTCCGCGTTGCGGGCCTTGCTCCATTGGCGCACCAGTTCAAGCAGCAGGGGTTCAAAACGATGCATGCGCTCCCTGTTCTGGAAGAACCGTTCCGTATTCCGCAAGGCATAGCCCAAGAGGTCGCGCTTTCCGCTTTCGATCAGCAGGGCGAGGTAGAGCGTCCGACCCGCAGCCGCAAGATCACTGGCATCATCCGTGCGCAATCCATCCAGCAGGCGATTGGTCCAACGCAGGGCGGGTTCTTTCAGCCCGGCCATGAAGTGCGCGTAGGCGATCTGATACAGGAAGCCCGTACGGCGCATGGGTCCGATGCGTTCGCCGTACCGGTCAAGACCACGCTCTATCTGAGGTACCAGTTCCAAGGCCAGGTCCGGTCGGCCAGCGCGTAAATGCATGCC
>JBEICT010000297.1:0-3608 GCA_040383865.1 Flavobacteriales bacterium
CCTGGCAAAAGGCGGTCGGTTCCGCGTGAAGAAGGACGTGGCCAAGCTCTACGCGGTAACCCCGGAGCGCTATGCCTTGTGGGAAGCGTACATCCTGTTGCCCGACAGCCTCCCAAAGCGCCAACGCGAACAGCGGGAACGGGCCCCGCAGCGCACGTGGCAGACCAATGCTTCCTACCCCAGGCAGAGCGAGGAACGCTATGAACGGAAGGAGTTCCGCAAGCTCGAAGTGAACACGGCCGACACCACGGCATTGATCGCCTTGCCCGGCATCGGGCCCGCATTTGCCCGCGGCATCGTGAAGTACCGCGATCGGTTGGGCGGGTATCGCTCCATGGAACAGCTGGCCGAGGTGTACGTGTTGCGCGATAAGCCTGATGCCTTGGCCCGACTGAACGAGCTATTGGTGCTGGACACCCTGATGGTGGTGCGCATCCCCATCAATACCTGCGAGGTGGAACAGTTGGCAGCACATCCGTATGCCGGGTGGAAGGTGGCCAAGGCCCTGATGGCCTATCGCGCGCAGCATGGACCCTTCCGGACCGTGGCGGACATTCGTGGTTGCGCCCTGATCGATGAGGCGGTCTTCCGTAAACTTGCGCCCTATCTCAGGGTGGAGTGACCGAACTGGAACAACGTTTATCGACCGCGATACGGGCGGTCCCCGATTTTCCCAAGCCGGGCATTCTGTTCCGTGATATCACGCCGGTACTGGAAGACCCCGCGCTCGGTAAGAGCATCACCGAAGGCTTCCGCGAGCGCCTGGCAGGGATCCAGATCGATGCCATTGCGGGTATCGAAAGCCGCGGTTTCCTGTTCGGTGTGCCGCTTGCACTGGCCTTGGGCGTGCCCTTCCTCACCGTCCGCAAGAAGGGGAAGCTGCCCTGGCGCACCGTGAGCTACAAGTACGATCTGGAATACGGCAGTGCCGAGGTGGAAATGCACGTGGACAGCGTACGCCCCGGTATGCGTGTGCTGGTGCACGACGATCTGCTGGCCACGGGAGGCACCGCTGTGGCCGCGGCCGAGCTCGTGCGTATGCAGGGCGGCACCGTGGTCGGTTTCTCTTTCCTGATCGAGCTTTCCTTCCTGGAAGGCCTCAAGCGTCTTGAACAATACAATGCCAAGGTTGTCACCTTGTTGAAGTACTGAACCCATGGAATTCTCTTCGACCGAAAGCCAGCTGATGATCGCACAGGCCGTGCGCGACCTGTGTGAACGTGAACTGCGTCCGCATGTAATGGATTGGGACGAGGCCCAGCACCTTCCCGTGGATCTCCTGAAACAGCACTTTGGTCCTGCGGGCATGTTGGGCGTGCTGGTGCCCGAGGAATTCGGTGGCGCCGGCCTGAGCTACTTCGAGTACATCACCACCATTGTTGAAGTGGCCAAGGTGTGCAGCAGTGTGGGCCTCAGCGTGGCCGCGCACAACAGCCTGTGCACGGGGCACATCCTGCAGTTCGGCAGCACGGAACAAAAGCGCAAGTGGTTGCCGAAACTGGCCACCGGCGAATGGCTGGGTGCGTGGGCACTTACGGAGCCGAACACCGGCAGCGATGCCATGCGCATGAAGTGCACCGCCCGCAAGGAGGGCAACGAATGGGTGCTCAACGGTACCAAGTGCTGGATCACCCACGGCAAGAGCAGCGATGTGCTGGTGGCCATTGTGCGCACCGGCGAACTGCTGGACAGCAAGGGCATGACCGCCTTCGTGATCGAACGGGGCACACCCGGATTGAAGGCGGGCAAGAAGGAGAACAAGCTCGGCATGCGCGCCAGCGAGACCGCCGAAGTGATCTTCGAGGATTGCCGCGTGCCCGAGGAGAACATCCTGGGCCAGGTAGGACAGGGCTTCCAGCAGGCCATGAAGGTCCTGGACGGTGGCCGCATCAGCATCGCCGCGCTGAGCCTGGGCATTGCCAAGGGCGCCTACGAGGCCAGTGTGAAGTACGCCAAGGAGCGCGAACAGTTCGGCCAGCCCATCGCCAACTTCCAGGCCATCGCCTTCAAGCTCGCCGACATGGCCACCCGCATCGAGGCCGCAGAGCTGCTCACCCTGCAGGCCGCCGACCTGAAGAACCGCCACAAGCCCATGACCACCGAGAGCGCCATGGCCAAGTACTACGCCAGCGAAGTGGCCGTATGGGCCAGCAACGAGGCTGTGCAGATATTCGGCGGCTACGGCTACACCAAGGATTTCCCCGTGGAGAAGTTCTACCGCGACAGTAAGCTCTGCACCATCGGCGAGGGCACCAGCGAGATCCAGAAGCTGGTGATCAGCAGGAATGTGCTGAGGGGGTAGGAGCCTCCGCAGCGTGCTTTGGTACTCACGCGTCCAATATCCTGTATGGGCCGATCCGGGTCGGGCCAAGTCGGAGGTTGACCGTCTGAAATACGCACCTATTCAGTGCTTTCGCCATTCGGCGCAGGGCAGGGACCGTCCATGCTATTCGTCGTCTTGGTTTAGTGGACGTCCGATGCGTGCATTGCTGCCCTGCTTGGAATTACCCCAGAGGCGGATTAGTTTCACCTACCGGGACCAACCATACAAAGCCTATCGCATGCACATCAATAAGCAACTCATCGCGTGGGCTTTTTGTGTGGCCTGCATCCATTCGGTGAGCGCCCAGACGTCGCCGATGGTCACCAAACACCTGTACGACTTCGCAACTCCGGGTGGTGGTGGTTACCCGGACGATGATGTCAACGATCACCAGGCCTTCGTTGATGCGGCGGCGTACTTCCAAGCACGGAACGGCTATGGTACGTTAGTCTTGGAAGATGGGGAGTACACCATGGGCAATTGATGGTGCACAAGGTCATGTTTTCGGCGGCGATGTTGTGTGATGCCTTTGCCACCCCGGTGCAGCTAACCGAGCAATTGCCCCCCTCGTTCGTTGTTCTCAACGCCGATACTCTTTGGAGCAGTGCGGATACCACCCTCACGCTCAATAACGGGCAATGTGCCGTGCTTCAGATCACAGGCTACTTTACCGCATTCGGTAATTTCACCAACACCGTTATGCTTGACCCTGGTGTGGCAGGTTCTGCCATCAACGCCAGCGCCGATGTAAGCGTGGTGAGCACGTGTCTTGCAGCGCATATCATCCCGGATGGCGCCCTGGCCAGCGAGGTCGGCAACGAATTCAGTGGCACCACGGTCACCATCATGGGCCAGTTCATCGTGGACGATGACGTGCTGTTCCAGAACTGCCAGGTGTTCATGGAAGCGGGTGCGGAGATCGTGGTGTTGCCCGGTTTTACGCTCGATGTGATGAGCAGCAGCGTGGTAAGCTGCCGACAGATCATGTGGAAGGGCATCACGGCGCAGGACGGCAGTACCGTGCGCATGCGCGGCAGCTTTGTGGACGATGCCGAGAACGCCGTGACGGCCTTGGACGGCAGCACACTTTGGCTGCGCGACAACCAGTTCCATAACAACCGCGTGACGTTGCATGTGCCTGAGAGCGAGGGCGTGCCTTGGAACAACGTGGCGGCGTACATCCGCAGCAACACCTTCTACAGCCAGGGCCCCATGCCGCAGCCCTATGCGGGACAGGCCACCCCTGTGGGCGCGGTGGGCTTTGCGGCCATCGACGTGAACTACA
>JBEICT010000298.1:0-3607 GCA_040383865.1 Flavobacteriales bacterium
AGGCTGGTGCGGCCTTCCAGCATCTTGTACAGCGCCTCCTGCACCAGCCGTTCGCTCTCGGTGTCCAGCGCACTGGTGGCCTCGTCCAGGATGAGGATCGGCGGGTTCTTCAGCACGGCACGCGCGATGCTGAGGCGTTGCTTCTGCCCACCGCTGAGGCGGTTGCCGCCATCGCCGATGTTGGTCTGGTAACCGTTCTCCAGGCGGGTGATGAAGTCGTGTGCATTGGCGATGAGCGCCGCCCGCTCGATATCGGCCTGCGCCATACCCGGCGTGCCGAACGCGATGTTGTTGGCCACCGTGTCGTTGAACAGGATGCTGTCCTGCGTAACGATGCCCATCAGCGCACGCAGGTCCCGTATCCGCAGGTCGCGCACATCCTGGCCATCGATCAGCAACTGCCCCTGGGTCACATCGAAAAAGCGGGGTAGCAGGTTCGCCAGGGTGGTCTTGCCGCCACCACTGGTGCCCACCAAGGCCACGCTGCGTCCCTTGGGGACGGTGATGCGGATATCCTGCAGGACATTCCGCCGCTCGCCACCATCGCTGGGCGGTGCTTCGTAGGCGAAGGTCACATCGCGGTATTCGATGCGGTCGGTAAACGCGGAAATGGGCCGTGCATCGGGCTTCTCCTTCACCGTGTTCTCCACCGCGATCAGGTCGAAGATGCGCTGGCCACTGGCACCGCCGCGCGTGATACCGCTCCAGCCCTGCGAGAAACCCTTGATGGGCGCCAGCAGTTGCGAGAAGATGATGATAAAGCCCAGGAAACTATCGCCCGTGAGCGATGGATCGGGCCCCAGCACGAACGACCCGCCGATGAAGGCAATGGCGGCCATCACAGCGGCGCCCATGGTCTCGCTCAGGGGCGAAGCGATATCCTGCCGGTTGAGCATGGCGATGCTGGAGCGCGTGAGCAGGTCGTTGTCGCGATCGAAACGCCGCTTCATGTCGGCCTCGCCATTGAAGGCCTTGATCACACGGATGCCGGACAAGGTCTCCTCCACACGGGCGAGCAGGTCGGCGCTCTTCTCTTGCACACGGCTACTGCGCCGCTTGAGGCTCTTGGAGATCCGCGCGATCAGCAGTCCGCTGATGGGCAGCAGTAACAGCGATATCACCGTCAGCTGTGGCGAAAGCGTGAGCATGGTGCCCAGGAACATGATCACGGCGATCGGTTCCCGGAAGATCATCTCGATGTAGTACATCACCGAGTACTCCACCACCTGCATGTCGTTGGTGATCAGCGAAAGCAGGTCGCCCTTGCGTTCGCCGGCGTGGTACCTCAAAGGCAGCTCCAACAGCTTGTCGTAGATGCGCGCCCGGATGTCGCGGATGATGAGGTTCCGGAAATTGCAGATGGCCACCAGGGCCAAATAGCGGAACACGTTCTTCAGCAGGAACAACACCACCACGGCGATGCTGATCACCAGCAGTGCCCCCATCTGGCCGCGGTCCTCGATGAGCTGCGTGAGGATCCAGTTGAAGGTACCCTCCAGTCCTTCGCGGGTCCAGAGCTCGGCAGGGCGCACATGTACCGGCTTCACCTGCCCCAACAACAGGCGCAGGAAGGGGATGAACAACAGCAGCGAGGCCAGGTGGAAGACCGTGCCCAGCAGGTTGAACACCGCGTTGAGCACGGCGAAATGGCGGTAGGGAGCGCCAAAACGGAGGATGCGGAAGAAGTTGCGCATGTGCTGCACCCCGCACCAGCAGGGCGGCCCGGCGAAGGTAGCGTCATCGGGCCTACCGGGCCGCGTGCCAACCCACCGGGCGCTACCTTCGCGCTTCCATGGACAGTGTACGACAGAACAAGGTGAACAGCCTGCTGCAGCGCGAGTTGGCGGTGATCTTCCAACAGGAGGCCCGCACGCTGCTGCCCGGCGGCCTCATTACCGTATCGGCCGTGCGGGTAAGTCCCGATCTCGGCCTGGCGAAGGTGTTCCTCAGCCTTTTCCCGGTGAAGGACAAGAAAGCCGCCATCGCCCACATCAAGGAGCACTCGCACCGACTGCGCGGACTGCTGGGCCTGCGCATTGGCAAACAGATGCGCGTGGTGCCCGAGCTGCTGTTCTACGTGGACGACTCGCTGGACCGCGCCGAAGAGATCGACAAGCTCTTGAAAGGCTGATCCATCATGCAGTACGATCCTGTTAAGCGCCGACTGGGCGTGGTGTTCAACAGCACACCTTTCCTCCGCAAGTTCTTCTATCACCTGCTCGACCTGCTGTTGCTGCGGTCCTGGCACATCCAGCGCGAACTGCGCACCTGGGCGGCCGATAAGCGAGACCGCGGACTGGCGATCTACGATGCCGGTGCGGGCTTCGGGCAGTACACCTACTGGCTCAGTGGCCTTTCGCCGAAATGGACCATCACCGCCATAGACGTGAAGGATGAACAAGTGGCGGACTGCAACGCCTTCTTCCAACGCATCGGCAGGCCGCAGGTGAAGTTCGAAGTGGGCGATGTGACGCAATTCCAGCGCCCCGAGGCCTTTGAACTGGTGGTTTGCGTGGACGTGATGGAACACATCCTGGAGGACGAGGCCGCGCTGCGCTGCTACAGCACCAGTCTGAAACCGGGCGGAATGCTCATCATCAGCACCCCCAGCGACCAGGGCGGCAGCGATGTACACGAAGAGGGCGAAGGCTCATTCATCGAAGAGCACGTACGCGACGGCTACAACATCGACGACATCCGCGCCAAGGCCCTGCGCAACGGTTTCAGCAAGGTGGAAGCGCGTTACAGCTATGGCGCACCCGGCAAGATCAGCTGGAAGCTCAGCATGAAATGGCCGCTGCTGATGCTGCAGGCCAGCAAGCTGTTCTTCGTCGTGCTGCCTTTCTACTACCTGCTCGCCTACCCCATCTCCTTCGTGCTGAACATGGCCGATGTGCGGATGAAGCACCCTACGGGTACGGGACTGATCGTGAAGGCGTGGAAGTAGGGACCATCAGAAAATGAGATGATCAGACGATCAGAGAATGTCCGCTCCTCCATTATCTGATCTTCACATCATCTGATCATCTGATCGATGAACCTCCCCCTCCTCTTCGCCCGACGCTACCTGCTGGCCAAGCGGTCCACCAACGCCATCAACCTGATCACCTTGATCAGCATCGTGGTGATCGCGGTGGTGACGGCCGCCATGGTGGTGGTGTTGAGCGCGATGAACGGGATCAACGACCTGGTCGACAAGCTCTACAGCCCCTTCGACCAGGACATCACCATCACGGCAGCCGAGGGCAAGACCTTCGAGCGCAGCGCGATGCCGGCGGACAGCATCATGGCCCTGCCCGTCGTGCACAACGCCAGCTGGACCATCGAGGAGAACGTGCTGCTCCAATGCGGGGACCAGCAGGCCGTGGCCACCCTGAAGGGTGTGGAGCCGCAATACCTGGCCATGAGCGACATGGCCACCCATCTCTACACGGGCAAGCCGAAGTTGGAAGGCGCTCACGGTCCGGCGGCCATCCTCGGCATCGGGTTGAAAGTGGAACTGGACGTGCCGCTGGACGATGGCGTGCTGGAGCCGCTGGAGATCAGCGCGCCGGTGCGGGGCCGCAAGCTGAGCCGCGACCGGCAGCAGGCCTTCGAGCACACCGCC
>JBEICT010000299.1:0-3605 GCA_040383865.1 Flavobacteriales bacterium
CGTGATGTGTGGTACCGTTTCAACAGCGGCTTCAACCAGTCGCCCATCCAGATCGCCATCGCCGCCGGCACCATCGGCCACTGGGGCGTGGAGCTCTACTCCGCTTGTGGCGGCACGCCCATCAGCTGCACCACCGGAAGTCCGGCCGCGGTGAACCTATCCGGCGCCACCGCCTTCACGGACTATTGGGTGCGGGTGTTAACCAACACCTCGCTCGGTGCCATGGGCACCTTCAGCATCTGCGTCTCGGCCACGCCGCAGCCCTCCTCGTGCGGCAACACCATCCAGGATCCCGGCGGGGCTGCCAACTACCCTAACAACGCCAACGTCACCACCACCTATTGCCCCACGAACCCCGGCGAGGTGCTCACCATGACCTTCACCCAGTTCAGCGTCGAGAGCGGCTTTGGCGACGAGTTGAAGGTCTACAACGGACCCAGCTCCGCATCGCCCCTTGCAGGCACCTTCAGCGGCTCTTCCATCCCCGCGCCGATCGTGAGCTCACACCCAAGCGGCTGCCTAACCACCAACTTCACCTCTGGCGCGTTCCTCAACCAGGCAGGGTACACCGCCAACCTCACCTGTTGCATCGCCCCGCCCCCCACGGTGAGCGCTGGCAACAACGGTCCGCTCTGCCCCGGTGTTCCGGCGGATTTGAACCTCACGGCCACCTCGAACATCGGTACGGTGTTCAGCTGGACCGGCCCGAACGGCTTCTCCAGCACCCAGCAGAACCCCACCATTACCGGCGCAGGCTCCACGGCGGCCGGTACGTACACGGTCACCGCCCGCAACGGCGCCAGTGGATGCCCCACCTCCGCAACCACCACGGTGGTGCTGAACCCCACCATCAGCGCCGCGGCAACGGCCTCGCCGGCGCAGGTCTGCCCGGGCGGCACCGCCACCTTGAACAGCTTGGCGGGCTATGCGAACAACTATGCGGTCAGCAGCACCCCCTTCGGCCTGTTGAGCGGGTCCGGCACATCGGTTGTGACCGGTGATGATGCGGTGAGCAGTGCCATCGCCCTGCCCTTCGGCTTCGAGTTCTTCGGCACCACCTACAACCAGGTGTTCGCGTACACCAACGGATGGCTCCAGTTGGGCACCAGCAGTGGCAGCACGGCCACCTACAGTACCACCATGCCCGCCACGGCAGGCCCCAATACGCTGATCGCGGCTCTTTGGGATGACCTGAACGTGACCGGTGGCGGTACCGTGACCTCTTTCACGGCAGGCACCGCTCCGAACCGCGTGTTCGTGGTGAGCTGGAACAACGTGAAGTTCTACAACGCCGCTGCGAACGATGGCAATGCCACCTTCCAGATCCAGCTCTTCGAGAGCGACATGCATGTGGAAGTGCACATTGCCGATGCCACCGACCCGGTTGCCAGCGCGAAGACCGTGGGGGTGGAGAACCAGACGGGAACCGTCGGCTTCACACCGCCCGGCCGCAACAATGCCACCTTCTCGGTGGCCCCTGCCACACCCGAGGCCTGGGCCTTCCGTCGCGGCGGCACCTTCACCTACGCATGGACACCGTCGGCATTGGTGAACTCGCCCGCTGCGGCCAGCACCACCACCGCAGCGCTCACGAGCACCACCACCTTCAGTGTGGTGGTGAGCGACGGCACCTGCTCGGTGACGCGTACGGCCGATGTGACCGTGGGAACCGGCATTGCCAGCGCGGCGATCAGCCCCGCCGTGCCGCCTGCGATCTGTGCGGGCGGTAGCGTCACCCTCACGGCATCGGGCACCGGCGGTGTTCCGCCGTACACCTACGTGTGGAGCCCCGGCGGCGAGACCACGGCGAGCATCAACGCCACGGCGGCCGGTGCCTATTCCTGCGTGGTCACCGATCAGTGCGGCACGTCGGCCACGGCCCCTGCCGTTACTGTGGTGGTGGTGACCCCGCCCACCACGGCCAGCGCCGGTGCGCCGCAGGCCATCTGCACCAACGGCAGTGCGGTCCTCGCTGCGAACGCACCCGTGAACGGCACCGGTGCATGGAGCATGGTCTCCGGCCCTTCCACCTCGCTAGCGCAGTTCAGCTCGCTTTCCGCATCCAACGCCACCTTCACCCCGGCGGGTGGTGCCGGTACCTACACCCTGCGTTGGACGATCAGCAACGCCCCCTGCACGGCCAGCACCAGTGATGTGGTGATCACGGTGAACGTCTCTCCGGGCAATCCCACTGTCGGCACGTCCAGCCTGGCCATCTGCCAGGGCGGCACAGTGCCTTCGGGACAAGGATTGTCGGCCACGTGTCCCACCGTGGCCCAGGCCGGCAGCACGCCCTTCCCGGGTTCCAACTTCATCAGCGAAGGCGCCACCATCACCACGCGCGCCACGGTGACCGTACCCGCACTGCCTGCCGGGGCTGTGGTCACAGCAGCCCGCCTGAGGCTCACCAACGTGGTGGCGGCTAACAATATCCTCGGTAGCGCCCAGCGCCAGAACATCCGCGTGGCCCTTTCCGGTGCCTACACCCTGGCCGAGGTGCAACTGACCACGGCCACCGGTCCGGGCACGGTGAGCCCCGATCCGGTGATCACCCTGGCGGGCTTCCCGGCCAGCGGGGGCACCATCAACCTGCGCACCCGGCAGACCACCGATAACCTCTTCACCAACCCCGATGCCACCATCGGCAGCGCCGTGATCGAGGTGGACTATACGGTGCCCTCGCAGGTTCGCTGGTACAATGCCCCCACAGCCGGTACGCTGGTCTTCACCGGCGGGCTCTTCGATCCGGTGGGGCAGGGTGCGGTGAACAACACCGTGCCGGGATCCACCACCTTCCACGCCACCTGCGGCTTCAACGCGTGCGAGGCCATCAGGCTTCCGGCCACCTTCACGGTGAACGCCCTGCCGGTGGTGACCTGCGGCGGACCCTATGGAGCGGTCTGCGTGAACGGTGCGGCGGTGGGCCTGACCGGTTCGCCGGCCGGTGGCACCTGGAGCGGAACGGGTGTGTTGGGGAACACCTTCGACCCCAGCGTGGCCGGTACAGGCACCTTCACCCTCACCTACACATATACCGACGGCAACACCTGCACCAACACCTGCACCACGACCATCACGGTGGGTGCGCTCCCCAACGCGGGCAGCAACGGCACCCTCACCATCTGCGCAGGCAGCACGGTGACGGCCGGCCAGCTCTTCGCGCAGCTCGGCGGCACGCCGGATGGCGGCGGCAGCTGGAGCCCGACCCTGGCCGGAGCCGGCGTGTACACCTACACGGTGAACGCTACGGCACCTTGTGCGGGTAACGCCACCGCAACGGTGACGGTGAGCGAGCAGGCGCAACCCAATGCAGGCACCAACGGCAGCCTCACGATCTGCGCAGGCAGCACGGTGACGGCCGGCCAGCTCTTCGCACAACTTGGTGGCACGCCTGATGGCGGCGGCAGCTGGAGCCCCACCCTCGCCGGTGCCGGTGTCTACACCTACACGGTGAACGCCACGGCCCCCTGCACCACACCCGCCACCGCCACGGTAGCGGTGAGCGAACAGGCCCAGCCCAACGCAGGTGCCAATGGAAGCCTCACCATCTGCGCAGGCAGCACGGTGACGGCCGGCCAGCTCTTCGCACAACTTGGTGGCACGCC
>JBEICT010000300.1:0-3598 GCA_040383865.1 Flavobacteriales bacterium
GGGCTTCCCGCCTTTGCGCAAGAACCATTGCGCCCGGATACACGACAAGAGCTCTGGACCAGCATCGGTGTGCGCGGCAAGGTGCCCGTTTTCCTCCACCCCATCGTAAGTGACGAAGTGATCCGCAGGCTGCGTTTCAGCGGTGATCTGGGCTACCGTTCCGCGGACGTCTTCTTCGCCGGGCGGCAGATCTATGTGGACCTCGGAGCGCGCTATAAGCTGAAGGACTGGTTGAACGTGGGTGCCGAGTTCCGCAATGCCCATCGGCCGGACGGCACCGTGCGCAACAGGCTTGGGTTCATGGCTGATCTGTCGCATGATATTGAACGGTTCGCGCTCGGATACCGCTTCACCTACCAACACAATTTCCTGGAATGGGGACAGGTGCGCGAAGTCTTCCGCAACCGATTTGAGGCCGGGTACAACATCCCCAAATGGAAGCTCGACCCCGCGTTCAGCGTGGAGTTCTTCACCTGGGCCGGCAACAAGGGACTTTCCTACTTCGGCACGCGTTACAAGCTCGGCACCGAATGGTCGCCCGGCAAAGGCCAGGCGCTCAACCTCGCCCTGATCTACGATCGTCAGCGGGACGTGGCCTGGCCCGTGTACCGGTTGATCTACTCCGTGGACTACGTGATCTACCTGAATAAATTCTGACATGGCGAGCGGCAAGGGTCCCTCCTTCCTGGTGCGCATCCTTCTGTTGCTCGGTGTTTTCGCGGCGGCCGTAACGGCCGGGTATTTCATCATACGCCCAGGTGCCGAACTGCCCGTCTACCACCCGGCCCAATTGGACCCGCGGTTGGTGGACCCCAGCGTGCGCGGCACCAGCGGCGAACATCACATCCTCGACTTCGCGCTCGTTGATCAGAACGGTGACACCATGCGCCTCCCGGACGTTGGCGACCGCATCATCGTGGCCGACTTCTTCTTCACCACCTGCGCCACCATCTGCCCCAAAATGACCGTGCAGATGGCCCGGGTGCAGGAGGCCTATCGGGACGAGGACCGCCTGATGCTCCTATCCCATTCCGTGACACCGGAGATCGATAGTGTGCCCGTATTGGCGGCGTATGCCCAACTGCATGGTGCCGATCCGCGACGTTGGCGCCTGCTCACCGGCGATCGCAAACAGATCTACCACCTCGCACGCCGTTCGTATTTCGCTGCCCTGGACGAGGGCGATGGCGGACCGGACGATTTCGTGCATACCGAGAACTTCGTGCTGGTGGACCCGCAACGTCGCATCCGTGGGTTCTATGATGGCACGCAGCCTTCCGACGTGGACCGTCTGCTGGGCGACATCCGCAAGCTGTTGGACGAGCAGGAACGCTGAGCCGGCAGGCCTTACTTTCGCGGCCCGCCTCCCTGCTGGCCCCCGCCCTATGAACGTCCTTTCCGTTGAACGCCTTGGCAAACGCTACGGGCCACGCCAGCTCTTCAAGGATATCTCCTTCGGCCTGGAAAAGGGGCAGAAGACCGCCATCGTGGCCCGCAACGGTACGGGCAAGAGCACCCTGCTCAAGTGCATCGCGGGGATCGAGACCCCGGACGAAGGCATCGTCACCTTCAACAAAGGACTGCGTATCGGCTACCTGGACCAGAACGTGGTGATGACCGGCTCGCACACCATGGTGGACGAGATGCTGGACCAGGACGAGCCCGTGACCAATGCGATCAGGGCCTATGAGCATGCCGTGGCCAGGCATGTGGACGAACGCGCCATGCAACAGGCCGTGGACCGAATGACCGAGCTGAACGCCTGGGACCACGAAGCCCGGGTGAAGAGCCTGCTGTTCCGTTTCGGACTTCGTGACATGGAACAACCCGTGAACACCCTGAGCGGCGGTCAGCAGAAACGCCTCGCCATGGCGAAGGTGCTCATCAACAAACCGGATGTGCTCATTCTCGACGAGCCCACCAACCACCTTGATCTGAACATGATCGAGCAGTTGGAGGAGGAGCTGAACACGCCAAACATGACATTGCTGCTCGTCACGCACGACCGGTATTTCCTGGACAACGTGTGCGACGAGATCATCGAGATGGAGTTCGGGGAGTTCACCCGCTTCAAAGGGAACTACAGCTACTACGTGGAAAAGAAGGCCTTGCTGGACGAAGTGCGCGATGCCACGCAGCAACACCTTCGGGGCCTGATGCGCAGCGAGCTGGAGTGGGTGCGCAAGATGCCAAGGGCGCGCGGCACAAAGAGCAAGAGCCGGCTGGACAAGTTCGACGAGATCAAGGCCCAGGCCACGCGGAAGTTCGACCGCGACGAGGTGAAGATCGATGTGAAGACCGAGCGGCTAGGCGGCAAGGTGATCGAGGCGCGCAACCTGACCAAGAGCTTTGGCAGCAAGGAAAAGCCGGAGAGCTACAAACCGATCGTAGCGCACTTCAGCTATTCGCTCAAACGCGGTGATCGCATTGGCATTGTGGGACCGAACGGCATTGGCAAGAGCACCTTCATCGAACTGCTCGTGGGCCGCTTGAGACCTGACCAGGGCACCGTGAGCATCGGCGACACCGTGATCCTCGGCACCTTCGACCAGAAGGGACTGCAACTGAGCGACGACAAGCGCATCATTGAGGTGGTGCGGGACATCGCGGAGGTGATCCCCCTGAACAAAGGCCGCACCTTGACCGCTTCAGGATTGCTGGAACGCTTTCTCTTCGACAAGGAGAAGCAGTACCAGTACGTCAGCACCCTGAGCGGTGGTGAGAAGCGCCGCCTCTACCTGTGCACGGTCCTGATGAAGAACCCGAACGTCCTCATCCTCGACGAGCCGACGAACGACCTTGACATCCCCACGCTCTACGCGCTGGAGGAATTCCTCATCGACCTCGACATCTGCCTGTTGATCGTGAGCCACGACCGCTTCTTCATGGACAAGCTGTGCACCAAGCTGTTGGTGTTCGAAGGCGACGGCAAGATCAAGGAATGGGTGGGCAGCTACACCGAATTGCGCGAGTCCCAGAAACAGAAAGCCGCCCAACAACAGGTGTCCAAACGCGAGGATACGGCGCAACGGACCACCATCGAAGTACAACAGGCCCCATTGTCCGTGCGAAAGAAGCTGACCTATGCCGAGCGGCTGGAGCTTCAGCGCATCGACAAGGAGATGCCCAAACTGGAAAAGCGCAAGGAGGAACTGCTCCACATCATGTCACAAGGTGGCACCGACCACCATGCCATCATGGAACGTTCCATTGAACTGGAGCGGATCGTTGCCGAACTGGAGCGCATGACGGACCGCTGGTTGGAACTGAGCGAAAAGGCCGACTGACCCGGCCGCTCTTGGAAGACACCGATCAGAACTTGGCGCAAGGGACGATACGCCGCTTGGCCGCCGAGCGCTTCTTGTGCGACTGTGCGATCTCGTAGCCCAACGTGATCTCGTGCGCACCGCCACTATGCGTGGCCAATCGGCTGATGGTGATGTCGTAGCTGTATCCAACGCGCAGGTCGTTCACCAACAGTCCCACGAGCACTGCGACCGCATCGTTGTTCGCGTAGCCTTCATCGTAGCGCTTGAGCACCGGTATTCCGCGGTACCATAGTCCTGCATAGAAAGGGGCGCGTTCAAAATACCCCCCC
>JBEICT010000301.1:0-3542 GCA_040383865.1 Flavobacteriales bacterium
GGGCCAGCTCGTGGGCGATCAAGGCGGTCAACGACCGGTCGCCGGCAATGATGGTGGGTGTGGCAAAGGTCAACCGTGGATTCTCCATGAATCCGAACGGGAAGCTCGGCGGAAGCACGATCACATCATAACGGCCCCAACGATATGGACCATAAAGGGCCTCGGCGGCTTCCAACATCCGCTCGGTATCGGCAAATTCCCATGCTGCCTTTTCCACCACGCTGCGCTCGGCATACACGCCAGTGCGTGAACCCAATGGTCGGAAATCCAGATCACCCACGGCCAAGGCGATCAGGTAGGCCGGGATGGGCTGTTCCATTCGGAACGTGTATACCCCGTCCGAACTGCGCTGCTGGGGATTTGATGCGCTCATCACCGCCATGAGCTCAGCGGGAACCTTTACACGGGCATCATAGGTGATGCGAATACCAGGACTGTCCTGTACAGGGATCCAGGTGCGCGTAAGGATGGCCTGGCCTTGTGTGAATAGGAAAGGGTGCTTGCGATCTGCCGTTTGCTGGGGGGACAACCATTGCAAGGCCTTGGCATCACTGGTGGTCCTGTAGTCCACTGCGATCTGCCTGCTATCCCTTTTGATGGGAATAACCAACGACCTGCCCAAAAGCGTGCTATCGCCCATTTGGAATTCCACCGGCCGTCCATCCACCCGAACGGCGTCCACCTTCAGCCCATCGGTATCGAGGTAGATGGTGTCGCTACCATGGGGATCGATCGCATATCCGGCAGTGCCCGAAATGGTACGTGCATCCATATCCACCCGGATATCGAGGTCAAGGTGGGTGATGCGCGCGTTGCTGGCACTGGCATGCGTGTGGGTATCCATGGCTTCATCGCTTGTGGTCGGCTGGTCCGCGCCTGCGTTGGGCCCGGCGCCGGTACAGGAAGTGAACAAGGCGGCGAACAGGGCCACCCATGATAGGATCGGTCGCATCATGAAGGGAATTGCGGAACGCAAAGGTAGCCGCACCATGCGCAGCCGGGACCGGACCAGCGATTAGCCCGTTAAACAGCGGAATACACGACCGGGCCGCTCGTATCACGACATTGACAAGGCATCATTCTCATTTGGGCCAGTGATCGACTTGGCGCCACAAGCGCTAACGCGTGTTGCACGAACACACTGACCAAGTTGGATGTAAATGAAGAAGGCCACCCTAAGGTGACCTTCTATTTACCAGTCGGGGTGACTGGATTCGAACCAGCGACCACTTGCACCCCATGCAAGTGCGCTACCGGGCTGCGCTACACCCCGAGGGGCCGCAAATGTAGAAAAGTCCCGGGAACTTGAACGGTGTGCTAAAGACCGGACCGACTAAAGCACGTCCCAATTGCAAAGCAGGGCGAAAGCAATGAGGGCCACATAGACCATGAGTGTCATGAGACCCGGGCTGAACTTGCGCATGATGGCTTGCATGGTGATCGGTTTATGGGTACGCCACAAAGATCCGATCCGCATGGCGCCTCCCGTATTACGGCAACGCTAACTCACGTGCTGTTATCAACAGGTCGCCTGTTCATCACCCACGAACAGGGCGAACGGTTGAGGCGTTTGACGAACGGTCCGACCCGGGGCATCAGCCGACGATAGCTTTACCGCCCCATTGCCCTGTTGCTCTGCCCCCATGCGCCACTTCCTCAGCCTGCTCACCATTCTTCTATGCCTCGGGGCCTCGGCACAGCGCGCCTTCACCGTCAGTGGCTACGTGAAGGACGCGGCCAGTGGCGAGGCCCTCATCGGTGCCAATGTGTTCGTGAAGGAGACCATGCGGGGCTCGGCCACCAACGTTTATGGATACTACGTTCTGAACCTGGAGCCAGGAACCTACACCCTGGCCATGAGCTATATCGGCTACGAGGACTGGACACGGACCATTGAAGTGAACGCCGACCAGAAGATCAATATCGATGCTGTGCCCAAGGCCATCATGGCAAAGGAATTCGAAGTGGTGGGCGAACGGACCAAGGACAATACGGAAGGCACCCAGATGGGCACCGTGGAGCTGGACGTGCAGAAGCTGAACACACTTCCTGCGCTGCTCGGTGAAGTGGACATCCTGAAAACGATCCAGTTCCTTCCCGGTGTCGCCAGTAATGGCGAGGGAAACAGTGGTTTCTATGTGCGAGGGGGCGGCCCTGACCAGAACCTGATCCTCTTGGACGAGGCCACGGTCTACAACGCCAGCCACCTGTTCGGGTTCTTCAGCGTGTTCAATGCAGACGCCGTCAAGAACATCGAACTGATAAAGGGTGGCATGCCCGCCAACTATGGTGGCCGCATCTCCTCGGTGTTGGACATCAGCATGAAGGATGGCAACAACAAGGGGTTCCACGGTCAGGGGGGTATCGGGCTCATTTCGTCACGCCTGACCTTGGAAGGCCCCATCGTCAAGGACCGCAGTTCGTTCATCGTGAGCGGGCGCCGAACCTACATCGACGTGGTCACGAAGCCCTTCATCAATCCGGAAAGCGCCTTTTCAGGTAGTGGATATTACTTCTATGACCTGAACGCCAAGGCCAACTATCGGTTCTCGGATAAGGACAGGCTCTTCGTCAGCGGATACTTCGGCAGGGACGTGTTCGACTTCTCTGGATCCAATGAGGGCGACCCGAAATTCCGGATCCCCTGGGGCAACGCGACCCTGGCCGCCCGCTGGAACCACGTGTTCGGGCCCAAGCTCTTCATGAACACCACGGCCACCTACAGCGATTACTCCTTCGCGTTCCAGGCCGATCAGGACCAGTTCGCCTTCGAGCTGTTCAGCGGCATCAAGGACTACGGCCTCAAGGTGGACCTCTCCCACTATCCCAATTCCCGGCATCGCCTGAAGTATGGTGGCCAGTACATCTATCACATCTACACCACCAGCACCGTGAACGTGAGCAGCGGCGACACGGACTTCAACATCGATACGCCCCCCAAGTTGCACGCCCACGAGACCGCGCTTTATGTGATGGACGACTTCGACATCACGGATGAACTGCGGGTGAACGCCGGTGTGCGCCTGACCACCTTCGCGCATGTGGGACCGTTCAAGCTGTATGAGCTGGATGAGGCGGGCCGTGCGACCGGCAGTGAGGAATTCGCATCAGGAACGCCCATCGCCTCCTATGCCGCTTTGGAACCACGCCTTTCGGTCCGCTACAGGCTTCGCAAGGGCAGCGTCAAGGCTTCGTTCAACCGGGGACAGCAATACGTGCACCTGGCCAGCTTCGGAAGCACGCCCCTGCCAACCGACGTGTGGATCCCCAGCAGTACCAACGTTAGGCCCCAGATCGGCACCCAATACGCGGCCGGATACTTCCGAGACCTGATGGATGGCCTGTTCGAAACAAGCGTGGAGGTCTACTACAAGGACTTCGACAACCTGATCGAGTACGCCGAAGGTGCCGAGCCCGCCAATAATGGCAACACCAACTACGACGCCCAATTGGTGTTCGGCACGGGCTACAGTTATGGGGCATTGACCCATCCGATAGCTCAATGGAGTGCGATAAATCACTTTGAGCATGGGGAGTGACCA
>JBEICT010000302.1:0-3540 GCA_040383865.1 Flavobacteriales bacterium
CCTACGCGGGACAGGGCTTCGCGGTGGTGATGATCGACTTCCACGGCAGCACCGGCTACGGCCAGGCCTTCACCGATGCCATCAACGAGCACTGGGGCGACCGGCCGCTGGAGGACCTGCAGAAGGGCCTGGCGCACGCGCTGAAGCAGTACAGCTTTCTTGACGGGGAGAACGTGGCCGCATTGGGTGCCAGCTACGGCGGCTTCATGATCAATTGGATCGCCGGGGTGTGGAACCAGCCTTTCAAGGCGCTGGTGTCGCACTGCGGCATCTTCGACACGCGGGCCATGGGCTACAGCACCGAGGAGCTCTGGTTCACCGACTGGGAGAACGGCGGCAGCGTGTTCAGCAAGCCCGGCAACTATGAGACCTTCAACCCGCTGCTCCATGCGGAGAAGTGGCGCGTGCCCATGCTCGTCATCCACGGCGACAAGGACTTCCGCGTTCCGCTCACCCAGGGCATCGGCAGCTTCACCGCCTGCCAGGCCAAGGGGATCGAGAGCAAGTACCTGCGCTTCCCCGACGAGAACCACTGGGTGCTGAAGCCGCAGAACTCCATGCAGTGGCACAGGGAGGTGTTCGGTTGGTTGGAGAAGCACATCGGTGGGGGGCGGTAGCCGAGGGCCCTATCTTTACGTTACACAGCCCGGAAACCACGACCTCTTTGGAACTGCGCTCCCGCCTCCATGCATTGATCGACTCGTTGAAGAGCGAGGAATTACTGCAACGCGTGCACGACCTGTTGGAAGGTTCGGGGGAGGCAAGGGGTGCAGGTGTTTGGGCGTCGATGACCGACGCTCAGCGTGAACGTGTCCTGAAGGCCTACGCGTCCTCGTTGGGTCCACAGAACCTGTCCAGTACCGCCGAGGTGATGAAACGCCGGAAGGCATGAGCTTTCGTTCGTTGTGGACCCGAGAAGCTGAGTCCGGATTCAATGAAATAGCGGACTGCTTGAAGGCGGTAATGTACCCAACGGTCCGGTGTACGATTGCGAACAGGTGACCAGCGATTTTGGTTGATCTTTGTGCATGACCAAGCTCTCCCGAACGCACTTCATCGGCGTTCTGTTTCTGATCGTATTCCGGCCCATCGGACTGTCAGCCCAGCTCTTTGTAGCCGGCGCAGGGGTCACCGATGTGGATGGCAACGCTTATCCGACCGTGGTCTACACCAGCGGTCAGGAGTGGATGGCCGCGAACCTGCGCACCACGCGCTATGCGAACGGCGACAGCCTCATCCATGCGCCCGCCGTGTTCGAGTGGCAGGATGCACTGGGCGGTGCATGGTGCCACTATGCCAACGATACGGCCAACGATGTGCTCCACGGCAAGCTCTACAACGCCGGTGCCGTGCGCGATGAACGCGGGGTCTGTCCTTCGGGTTGGCATGTGCCGACGGCCGAGGATTGGGCCGGTCTGGCGCTATTGATCGACCCCACGTATGTGCCCGTCACCACCATCGTACAGAGCGCCACGGCCGGTGGGGCCATGAAGGAGGTCGGCACCCAATGGTGGACCGCACCCAACGCCGGTGCCACGAATGCTGCCGGCTTCAGTGGAAGAGGCAGTGGGACCCGCAACCAGAACGGCACCTTCATTTCCATGGGTGTCCGCACCCGATGGTGGAGCTCGGAGGCTACGGCGAATTATGCGCAGCGCTACTGGGAAGTGGGTAACGCAACGGCTGAGCTTCGTCGTGGCGCCGACTTCTTGATCATGGGGCATTCCATCCGCTGCATCAAGGACGATATTTCCACTGGCGCTACCGGAACGGACGGGCTGCCATCGCTGCAGCTCTTTCCTGTGCCGGTCGCACAGGGCATGGACCTCACTGTTTCCGGCCATGCCATCGGCAGTACCTATCGGCTGTTGACCGTCGATGGCCGCATTGTGCGCACGGGCAACCTGGCCGGACGCCCCACCACCATCACCAGCCAGGGTCTGGACGCCGGGGCCTACATCCTCCAGGTGGAGGGCGCGCTTCCCATGCGCTTCACCGTGGTGCAGTAATACACCGGCACCATCCCGGACCCAAGGCCGAAGGCTCATGCTGAGCGGTCCGTTCACCCTTATCTTCGCGCCACGTTCTTTCCATCGCTTATCCAGAAAGGCAGAGGGACTGGCCCTGTGAAGCCTTGGCAACCGTCCGGTGGGCAACCATCGGGTAGGTGCTAAATCCAGTTGAGCGGCCCTCCCTGAGCGGAGTCGAAGGGCGGGCCGCTCATGAAGATGAGCCGCGATCAGGAAGCAAGTCCCGCAAGGGAATATTGATGCCTCATCCGGTCCATCGGGTGGGGCTTTTCTTTTTGGAGTGCGGGGAAGAGGGTGAGAGAGTGAAAGAGTGAGTGAGTGCGAGGGTAGGCTCAGATCCCCTCGCACCTTTTCACTCTCTCACCCTCTCCCTGCACCGAGCGACTGGAATGCACGCAGATACGAACACTGATGACCGACCTCGAACGCATCGCCGCCCAGCGCATCCTCGTCCTCGACGGGGCCATGGGCACCATGATCCAGAAGCTCGGCCTCACCGAGGCGGACTTCCACCCGAAGGGCATGGAGGAACATAAGATCCTGCTCAAGGGCAACAACGAACTGCTCTCGCTCTCGCGGCCCGAGGCCATCCGGAAGATCCACGAGCAATACCTGGAGGCCGGCGCCGACATTGTGGAGACGAACACCTTCTCCGCCACCAGCATCGCGCAAGCGGAACATGAGTGCAGCCACCTGGCGCGCGAGATGAACCTCGCCTCTGCACGCTTGGCCAGGGAGGCCTGTGACAAGTACACCGCGATGGACCCGAGCAAGCCGCGCTTCGTGGCCGGTGCCATCGGTCCCATGAACAAGACCGCCTCGCTCAGCCCCGATGTGAACGACCCCGGCTACCGCGCCGTCACCTTCGATCAGCTCGTGGCCGCCTACAAGGAACAGGTGGAGGCGCTGCTCGACGGCGGCGTGGACATCCTCCTAGTGGAGACCATCTTCGACACGCTCAACGCCAAGGCCGCATTCTTTGCGATCGACGAGGTCTTCGAAGCGCGCGGAACACGGCTGCCACTGATGTGCAGCGTCACCATCACCGATGCCAGTGGACGCACCTTGAGCGGCCAGACCATCGAGGCCTTCCTCATCAGCATGCAGCATGTGCCGCTCTTCAGCATGGGCCTCAACTGCGCGCTGGGTGCGGCCCAGATGCGGCCCTACCTAGAGGTGATCGCCGGGCAGAGCCCCTGCCGCGTGAGCATCTACCCCAACGCCGGCCTGCCCGACCAGATGGGCGAGTACCGCGAAACGCCCGAGGTCACCGCCCGCCTCGTGGGCGAGTTCATGGCCAACGGCTGGGTGAACGTGGTGGGTGGGTGTTGTGGGACCACGCCGGAGCATATCGCAGCGCTGGCGGCTGAGGCCAAGCGGCACGCACCGCGCCCGATCGAAGCACCCGTAGCGTCGACCCACGGGGTCGACCGGTGAACAGTGTGAACGGCAAGACCGATAAGCAGTGTGATTATTGGGGCGGGCCCCCCTCCCAAATTCGGTCGGGGTC
>JBEICT010000303.1:0-3496 GCA_040383865.1 Flavobacteriales bacterium
AAGGTGAAGATGCTCACGCAGGACTTCGAACGCCAGAAGGCCCTGAACGCCTCCAAGACCACCAGCGACAAGGTGTTCCAGGAAGCGACCGCGGAGCTCAACACGCAGAAGGTCACCTTGCGCTCGTTGGGCGAACAGTTGCGGCTCATCGGCGTGGACCCGACGGCGCTCACCTCGGAGAGCATCTCGCGCAGCGTGGCCCTGCGCTCACCCATCCACGGCTGGGTGGCGAAAGTGAACGTGAACATCGGGCGCTACGTGCAACCGACGGACATCCTCTTCGAGCTCGTGGATCCGAAGGACATCCACCTGGCGTTGACCGTTTTCGAGAAGGACCTGCCGAACGTGCGGGTGGGCCAGGAGGTGCACGCGCGGCCCACGGCGCATCCCGATGACGAGTACGAGGCCGAGGTGATCCTCGTGGGGCGCAGCCTCGACGCGGACCGCAGCACCATCGTGCACTGCCACTTCACCAAGACCCAGAAGGACCTGGTGCCGGGCATGGCCATGAGCGCCACACTGGAGAGCCGCACGGACACCGTGTGGTGCGTGCCCGAGGAGGCCGTGGTGCGCAGCGGTGAAGGACAGGCCGTGTTCACCGCTAACGCGGACGGCAGTTACTCCATGGTGCCCGTGACCACCGGGGCCAACGAGTACGGCTTCTTTGAACTGGTGGAACCTTCCGCCGAGCTCCGCGAACGGCCGGTGGTAGTGAAGGGTGCGTACAGTCTGCTGTCCACCTTGAAGAACAGCGGGGAGGAGTAGGGGGTAAAGAATAGCCGTTAGGAAACCGATCGGACGTAACTTCGTATTAACCCTCGCCATTGACGTTATCGTTCCTTTGCATGGTATTTGCAAAGGGTGATACTTAACACCGACCATCCCAACATGAAAAAGTTCCTCGTTCTCTTCGCCTTCGCTGGCATCATGGGTGCCGCGAACGCACAGACCACCGCCACCACCCCCGATAAGGAGAAGGCCGCCAAGGTCGAGAAGACCTCCTGTTCGAAAGGTGAGGCCAAGTCGGGCAAGTCCTGCTGCGCGGGAAAGGCCGATACCAAGGCTGAAGCCGCAACCGAAGCTCCTACGACTACGGCGACGGCCGGTGAGGCCAAGGCCGGTTGCTGCGCAGGCAAGGCTAGCGCTGCCAAGAGCTGCCATGGCGATGGCGCCAAGGCCGATGCCGCCACCAGCGGTCATGAACACGCTGCGACGAAGGAGCATGCCTGCACCGATGCCTGCAAGGACGGTGCACATGCCTACGCTTGCGGTGAGAAAGGCCACGCCTGCGTTGAGGCTTGCCACGCACACGCGCACTGAACCGGTCATATTCCGGTCTTGCAAGGGCTCCGCGAAAGTGGGGCCCTTCGTGTTGTTGGATGAGCGCGGTCAGCAGGGTCCGTGGGGGGATGTCTTAACTTGCCGGCCATTCTAATCACCATGCAGATCACCAAGCACTCCGTCGTCTCTTTCCACTACACCCTCAACGATGCCGACGGCAAGCTGCTGGACACCAGCGCCGGACGTGAAGCGTTCGACTATATACATGGTGGGGGCATGATCGTGCCAGGCCTTGAAGAGAAACTGGAAGGCCTCAAGGCCGGCGATTCCCTTTTGGCCGTTGTGGAAGCTGATAAAGGATATGGTGAGATCGACCCTCAGTTGCTCCAGCGTGTTCCGTTGGACAAATTCGGAGGACAGGCCGTGGAGGCCGGTATGCAGTTCCAGACGCCCGACAATCGTGTATGGAGCGTGATGGAGGTGACCGATTCCGAGGTGATGTTGAACGGCAATCACCCTTTGGCGGGTGTGACCCTGCATTTCAACGTGGAGATCACCGCAGTGCGTGAGGCGACGCCCGATGAACTTGCCCATGGGCATGTGCATGGCGAGGGTGGGCACCACCACTGATCGTTACGGTCTGTCGCTCGCGTCGGAGCATGTGCAGTCGCAGTCGCATAGCAGCTCTGGTGGCGGGGGTATTCCTGCTGTTGTTGGGTCCGCTGCGGGCTCAGGATAGTTCCGCCGTGCATATCTCGGGCTATGCCGAGGTTTACTATGCCTACGACCTCTCTCGCCCATCAAGCGGTGTCAGGCCTGATTTCCTTTACAATCACAAGCGGCACAACGAGGTCAACCTGAATCTCGGTGTGCTGCGTGCGGAGTATGCCAACGAAAGGGTAAGGGCCGGTCTCGGCCTGATGGCGGGCAACTATGCGCAGTACAACCTGGCCACGGAGCCTTCTGCGCTGCGTAACATCCACGAGGCGCGGGTGGGGCTCCGATTGTCCCGTACCCGGGACCTGTGGGTCGATGCGGGCATTTTGCCGTCACACATCGGTTTCGAGAGCGCGATCGGGCTCGAGTGCATGACGCTCACCCGGAGCATCGTGGCGGAGAACTCGCCATACTATGAGGCGGGGGCCATGGTGAGCTTCCGTCCGAACAAGCGCTTGCTCATTGCGGGTCTGGTCCTCAATGGCTGGCAGCGCATTCAGCGAGAGCCCGGTAACCAGCGTCCGGCTTTCGGTACGCAACTGAAGTACGACAACGGGGAAGGAACGGTGCTCAATTGGAGCACGTTCGTGGGTAGCATCGGCCCGGACAGCGTTGGTGAGTGGCGTTCATTCAACAATTTCTACGCCCAGGTGGAAGGAGAGAACAGCGGGATGGTGCTGGGTATGGACCTTGGGTTCCAGCAGGCCAGGTACGGTGGGTCAAGTTCCGATAAGGTAGACGGTTGGCTGACCATGGTCGGGATCTACAGGGCCCGCGTGGTGCGCGAATGGTGGATGGTGGGCCGGGTGGAGTACTTTCTCGATGACCGGGCCGTGGTCACATCAGGGTTGGCCACGTTGGGTGCCAGTCTTGGCGTTGATCTTCGCTTGAACGCGCGTGCCTGTTGGCGGCTGGAAGGGCGGTTCTTCGGTGCGCCAGATCCTCAGTTCCTCGACGTGAACGGAGGGTCTTCCCAGACCAACATGGCCTTGACCACCGCCATCTGCGTGAAGTTCTGAAGGGTCATTCCTTGCGCTCGGGCACCAGCACGAAGATGTCCTCGTTGTCGCGCTTCATCAGGTAGCGCTCACGGGCGAATTTCTCGAGCAGTTCGGTGTTGCTGCTCAGCTCGTTCAGTTGTTCCCGCGTCTTCAGGATCTCTTCCGCGTACCATTCCTGCTGGTCGCGCATCCGGCCCAGTTCGCGGTGGTTCTTCCACGTGGTCCACAGGTCGTTGCGATCGAACAGGACCACCCACGCAATAAGGCCCAGTACCACGGCACCATATCGGTTGCGTAGTTGTTTTGGAACGTATTGCAGAAGCTTTCTCACGGCCACGAAAGTACCAGTGCTGATCACCACAACGCGGCAGGAGGCCGGGTCCGTATTCCACGATCACCTGTTCGAGGGGGTCATTCCGCCCCCCGCTTGCCCAGTTCCAGCACCTCCAGGTCCTTGGGGCGGCCATCGGCCAGGGTGAACCGCAGTACGGTGCGCA
>JBEICT010000304.1:0-3495 GCA_040383865.1 Flavobacteriales bacterium
CTTACCGAGAAAGTGCGCCGTCGTCCCTACTCCATCATCCTGTTGGACGAGATCGAGAAAGCGCACCCTGATGTGTTCAACCTCTTGCTGCAGGCGCTTGACGACGGCAAGATGACCGACAGCCTGGGACGCCACATCGACTTCAAGAACGCGATCATCATCATGACCTCGAACATCGGGGCCCGTGACCTGAGCGACTTCGGAAAGGGTGTGGGCTTCGGCACGGCCGCCAAGTCAGCTGGCCAGGAGGATAGCAACCGGGGGATCGTGGAGAAGGCCCTGAAGAAGGCCTTTGCCCCAGAATTCCTCAACCGCATCGATGACATTATCATGTTCAACTCGCTGAAGCGCGAGGACATCCATAAGATCATCGACATCGAACTGGGCCACCTCTACAAGCGTATCGCTGAGCTGGGTTACGACCTGAAGCTGACCGACGAGGCCAAGGACTTCCTGGGCGAAAAGGGATACGATGAGAAGTTCGGTGCACGTCCGCTGAAGCGTGCCATCCAGAAGTTCATCGAGGACCCCATGGCCGAGGAGATCATCAACCAAGGCATTGAGGAAGGCGACAAGATCTCCATCGGGCTGAACAAGGAGAAGACCGATCTGCAGATCAAGGTCACGAAAGGCAAGAAGAAACTGAGCCGAACCGAAGGTGATGGCAAGGAACTCCCCCCTTCTGAAGGGGCCTGATCTCAGGAACACGTAATGAAGAAGCCCGGTCCTTGCGGCCGGGCTTCTTCATTGGTGATCACGCCAAGCTCACCAGGACCTTCCGGTATCCGGAGCCTTTCGCAACCGCGTGCTGAACACCAAGGCGAGAACGAGGTTCTGGTAGTCGGAAGCTTCCACGATCTCTCTGCGACCAGGGAAGCTCTCCAATCCCAGATCAGCGGCACTGAAACGTAGCGCATCACGCTCGTAAGCCAGTGTTAGCCCGAACGCGAGGTTATCGGACGCATGGAAAAAATACCCTGCGCCCACCCCCCAATGGAATGCCGTGCTTTGACCTTCGCCGCATGTGGAACAATCATAGGTATAGGTCACGGTGCCGAGGCGGGCGTAGAGCTCATAGAAGGAAACCGGGCCTCCGTAACCGCTGTAATTCAGTTTCCCATACCACGCGGAGCGCCTGACCTCTCCTGTGATCACCTCGGGGGCCAAGGCACGCTCGCGTATACCGGACCAGGTCATATCATACCCTCCACCCAGACCGAACGCGCGATCCTTTTTCGCTTGCAGTGGGAACTGCACCGCAGCACCCAATCGACCAATGGTCTCGGTGATATCGGAGAACAGGGGATTGTTCAGCGGGATGGGCATTGCAAGTATCCCTTGAAAGGTGGACGATACATCGGGTAGTCGTTTGCGTTCCTGTGCTGAAACGCCAAGCGCCGCCACCAAGGCGATCAATAGGAATCCGTTCCGAAGTGTCATACCTGCTGAAGACGGAATTGCCTCACGGTCCGTTGTGTGGCGGTGGCCAATTCAAGAAAATACGTGCCATCGGGCAGTTCCGGTAACGCCCGGTGAAGTACGGTCTCCCCTGTATGGGCATTGGCTGGCTCCCAGCTATGCAGAGGCTGATGGTCGGCATCAAGGACCGAGGTGTTGAGCTGTTGAGGGGCCGGCACTTTCACGGTAACGCGCAAACGGGCGGGATGGTATTCCACCAGCAGGTCCAAGAGCTCGGCGTGCATTGGAGCAGGCATCTGTTGAGCGAGCACACCTGCCCGGTATCGGCGCAGTAGTCCGATCACCAAGGTGATGGACAGGGTGATGCCCATGGCGTTGCGAAGGATGATCCAGTCCATGGCTCAAAGAACGATAACGCCTTTGATGGTCGCGGCCTTCTCATAGCGGAGCAGCACCTCGTCCGCGTTCATCATGACCTCCCGGAAGGTTAGGCTGAGGTATTTGCCGCCGGCGGAATACTTGCGCAGTACTTCGCTTTCCGGGGGGAACAGTGCCAATACCGCATCGATCCGCTGCTGATCGGGCTCGAGAATGAACTTGTACATGTACAACGATGGCCACTCGTGCACCTTGTCCAGGCTTGAACGCAATCGTTCCTTCGCTTCTTCGTTCAACATGATCTTACTTTACAAAGGTAGGCCCGCGATGATCGAACCTTTCCACCACAGGCGTGTACAGCGACACAAGAACCCCCACATGAGCGCCCGGTCGGTCATTTGTATAGCAGTGTTCCAGGTCTGTGCCGCCTTGCAGGTGAACGCCCAGGCCGCTCCGCAGCAGGAGCAGGTACGCACGCGCTCGAACGTGAAGGAAACCTACCAGGGTGGATGGGCACCCGCTTCCCCTGCCCTGCTGAACGAGCGCAAGGAAGCCGTGGCCAATGATATGGATGTGCGTGCGCTGGAGGCCGCCGCTCAATTGGACGGGTTCAGGGCCTTGCGCAATGACCTATTGGTGACCACCAAGGGCCACTTGGGACCTGAGCAGAAGGACCGGCTCAGGGCCGAAGCAGCGCAATTGGAGCGGTCGGCACCCAACAGTTTCGAGGCGCACTTGGCGCGCTATTACAGTGAGTTCCCTGCAGCCGTAGCGTTCATGCAACTGGACCTGGCCACGGCACGCGATCGTGAACGACCCGAACTGATCGGTCCTCAGTTGGGCAACTCGGCACGCCTTGACTCCGAGACCGAACTGGCCCATTGGAGCCGCGCCATGCGCACGCGTGGCAACATGGCCCCGGGACTGAAACAGGTGGCGGATGACATGCTTTTGTCGATGGAGCAGGATGCCATCCTGATCGCTGCCGGTGAAATGGACGCCTATCCGTTATGGACCCGGCAGTATGCCGATGGGTTCCGCAGGGATGTGCTGGTGATCGATCAACGCTTGCTGGTCGATGCGGCCTACCGCCAGCGCATGTGGGCCCGGAGCAGGTCGCGTGGGCCAGTGCCGGAAGCCGCTCACTTCATTGAGATGATCGCGACGAGCACGTCCCGCCCGGTATACCTGTCCCCTGCCCTTGGTCCGGAGATCCCTACCGCGATGTTGCCCTCCCTGTACGTAACGGGGATGGCCCTGCGGCATTCCAACACACCGTTCGACAACCTGACCCGATTACAGGAGAACTGGGTACGTCTGAGCAAGACCACCCAGGCCGGCCCCCTTTCACAGAACTACCTGCTGGCCGGTGCCGTGCTGCTGAAGCACTACCGCGACATGGGCGACGAACCCCGTGCCGCCTCGTTGGAACACGAGCTCCGAGGCCTGGCGAAGACCCTTGGTGCCACCGACCGATTGATCAGGACCGGCGTATTCCAGCATTGAGCCATGGCACTGTTCAGCAAGGAATACGGCAACCTGGGCGATGAGCGCCTGATGGAACTGGTGGTCCGTGGCGACGAACGTGCGTTCGGTGCGCTGTACGACCGTTACAGCCGGCGGTTGTTGAGCTACTTCCACCGGATGCTGTGGAACGACAGGGAGAAAGCGCAGGACTACCTGCAGGACCTGTTCGCC
>JBEICT010000305.1:0-3478 GCA_040383865.1 Flavobacteriales bacterium
ACAAACATGGTGGAAGTGGCGAAGGAATGGCGTGACAAGCTGATCGAGGCCGTTGCAGAGAGCGACGATACCTTGATGGAGAAGTACTTCAGCGATCCCGACAGCCTGACGGAGGCCGAGATCATGAACGCGATCCGCAAGAGCGCGATCAACATGAGCATCACGCCGATCCTGTGCGGCAGCGCTTTCAAGAACAAGGGCGTGCAGACCATGCTTGATGCGGTGATGGCCTACCTGCCCAGCCCGCTGGACATTGAATCCGTGACCGGTATCGATCCCCGCACCGATGCGGAGATCATCCGCCACCCCGATCCGGCCGAGCCGTTCGCCGGTCTGGCATTCAAGATCGCGACCGATCCCTTCGTAGGTCGACTGGCCTTCTTCCGCGCCTATAGCGGTGTGTTGGAAGCAGGCAGCTACGTGCTCAACACCCGTAGCGACAAAAAGGAGCGCATCAGCCGTATTTTCCAGATGCACTCCAACAAGCAGAACCCTGTGGAGCGCATCGAGGCCGGTGACATCGGTGCTGCCGTGGGTTTCAAGGATATCCGTACCGGTGACACCCTGTGCGCCGAGGAGCATCCGATCATTCTGGAGAGCATGAGCTTCCCCGAGCCTGTGATCGGCATCGCCGTGGAGCCCAAGACCCAGGCCGATCTGGACAAGATGGGTAGTGCGTTGGCCAAGTTGGCTGAAGAGGACCCCACCTTCAAGGTGCACACCGACGAAGAGACCGGTCAGACCGTGATCAGCGGTATGGGCGAGCTCCACTTGGAGATCCTGGTGGACCGCATGAAGCGTGAGTTCAAGGTGGAGTGCAACCAAGGTGCCCCCCAGGTGAAGTACAAGGAGGCCATCAGCGGCACCGTTGAGCACCGTGAACTGTACAAGAAGCAAACGGGTGGACGCGGTAAGTTCGCTGATATCCATGTGCGTATCGAGCCGCAGACCGACCCCGAGAAGACCGGTCTGGAGTTCGTGGACGAGATCAAGGGTGGTGTGATCCCCAAGGAATTCATCCAGCCTGTGGCCAAGGGCTTCGAGGCATCCTTGAAGAACGGTGTACTGGCCGGCTATCCCATGGAGAGCCTGAAAGTGACCCTCTACGATGGTAGCTTCCACAACGTGGACTCCGACGCACTGAGCTTCGAGATCTGCGCCAAGTCGGCCTTCCGTTCCGCCCTGCCCAAGTGCAAGCCGGTGCTGTTGGAGCCGATCATGAAGATCGAAGTGATAACACCCGAAGAGAACATGGGCGATATCGTGGGTGACCTGAACCGTCGCCGCGGTACCATCCAAGGCATGGAGGACCGTTCCGGAGCCAAGGCGATCAAGGGTACTGTGCCTTTGAGCGAGATGTTCGGCTACGTGACCTCCTTGCGTACCATGAGCTCTGGCCGTGCCTCCAGCACGATGGAGTTCAGCCACTACGATCCTGCACCCAATAACGTGACCGAAGCCGTCCTGGCCAAGGTGCGCGGTAAAGTTTCAGCCTAACGCCAACAGCGATGACCCAGAAGATCCGCATCAAATTGCGGTCCTACGATCACAACCTCGTCGACAAGAGCGCCGAGAAGATCGTAAAGACGGTGAAGAGCACGGGCGCCGTGGTGAGCGGACCCATTCCCCTGCCCACTCACAAGCGCATTTTCACCGTGCTCCGCTCTCCGCACGTGAACAAGAAGGCCCGCGAGCAATTCCAGCTCTGCAGCTATAAGCGCATGATGGACATCTACAGTTCGTCCTCCAAGACGATCGATGCCCTGATGAAGCTGGAACTCCCCAGCGGCGTGGACGTGGAGATCAAAGTCTGACCGATAACACGACACAGCCATGAGCGGATTGATCGGAAAGAAGATCGGAATGACCAGCCTGTTCGATACGGACGGTAGCTTGGTGGCCTGCACGGTGATCGAGGCGAGCCCCAACGTGGTCACCCATGTGAAGACCCTCGAGAAGGACGGGTACACTGCTGTGCAGTTGGCCGCCGGCGAGCGTCGCGAGAAGAACACCCCGGCCCCGGCAATGGGGCACTACAAGAAGGCCGGCACCACTCCCAAAGTGAAGGCCCACGAGTTCAAGGAGTTCGAGAACGAGCTGAAGCTCGGTGAGACCATCGGCGTCGACCTCTTCGAGGAGGGCAGCTACGTGACGGTGACCGGTAACAGCAAGGGTAAGGGCTTCCAGGGCGTTGTGAAGCGCCACGGATTCAGCGGTGTGGGCGAGGCCACGCACGGTCAGCATGACCGTAGCCGTGCCCCCGGTTCCCTGGGCGGTTCATCCTACCCCAGCCGTGTGTTCAAGGGCCTTCGCATGGCCGGTCGCACGGGTGGCAACAAGGTGACCACCGAGAACCTGAAAGTGGTGAAAGTGGACGCAGGCAAGAACCTGTTGTTGCTCAAGGGTACCGTTCCCGGTCCCAAGGGCAGCTACGTGATCATCTGGAAGTAAGATGGAACTCGAGATCTACGGCAAGGACGGCAAGTCCACCGGCAAAAAAGCCAAGCTGAACGACGCGGTGTTCGCGATCGAGAAGCCCAACGACCACGCCATTTGGCTGGACGTGAAGCAGCACCTGGCGAACAAGCGCCAAGGCACCGCCAAGACGCTCGAGAAGAGCGAGGTGAGCGGCAGCACCAAGAAGTTGCACCGCCAAAAGGGCACGGGCGGATCCCGCAAGGGTTCCATCAAGAGCCCCTTGTTCAAGGGTGGAGCCCGCGTGTTCGGCCCGCAGCCCCGCGACTACGACTTCAAGTTGAATAAGAAGGTGAAGGACCTGGCCCGTCGCAGCGCCCTGACCTACAAGGTGAAGGACGGTGCGGTCAAGGTACTGGACACCACGGGCCTCACGGCTCCGAAGACCAGTGCGTTCGCCGACCTGCTGAAGGCCTTCCAGCTGAACTCGCGTAAGAGCGTGTTGGTGGTGCCCGCCAAGGATGAGAACGTGCTGTTGAGCGCGCGCAACATCCAGGGGACCCGCGTGGTGGTGGCCAGCGAGCTGAACACCTACGATATCATGAACGCCAACGGCCTGATCATCCTGAAGGATGCCATCGCACCGCTGGAAACCATCCTTACCAAGTAAGCCATGAGCCAGATCATCATCCGACCGATCGTCACCGAGAAGATGACCGCCCAGGGCGAAACGGAGAACCGTTACGGGTTCGTGGTGGCCAAGACCAGCAACAAGGTGCAGATCAAGCAGGCAGTGGAAAAGGAGTACAACGTCACTGTGACGGGCGTACGCACCATGATCTGCCGCGGCAAGAACCGCACGCGTTACACCAAGAGCCTCATCCTGAAGGGCCGCACGGCGAGCTATAAGAAAGCCATCGTGACGGTGAAGGGCGGCGAGTACTTCTTCCTGCCGGGGCTACGGGCGCTGCGGTATCTCGCTGGAGCCACGTCGTGAGGCTCGACACGCGCGCCGGCCGGATCGTCCGCGCCGGACTGCTGCTCATCGTCGCGACGGCGGGCG
>JBEICT010000306.1:0-3459 GCA_040383865.1 Flavobacteriales bacterium
GGCCGAACATCGCAAGCGCGACCCCTTCCCCCGATTCCTACAGCAATGCCTGGACAACCGCCTGCAGCTTGATGGCCTGAAACAGATCGAACAAAAGGCCATCGCCCGCGTGAAGGCCGATTTCGAACGAGCACGCGCTGCGGAGGACCCCACGCCAGCGGACCTCACCACGCACATGTTCGCCCCTACGCCGGTCACCGAGGAAAAGGGTGATCGCGCGCCTGCCGATCGTGAACCCACCGTCATGGTGGACAGCGCGCTCTTCGCCATTCGAGAGCTGATGCAGGATGATCCGCGCTGTCTGCTCTATGGGCAGGACGTGGGCGCCCGCTTGGGCGGTGTGTTCCGCGAGGCCGCCACCCTTGCTCGTGACTTCGGCGGGCATCGCGTGTTCAACACCCCGATCCAGGAAGCATTCATCATCGGCAGCACCGTGGGAATGAGCGCAGCAGGCCTGAAGCCGATCGTGGAGGTGCAGTTCGCCGACTACATCTGGCCCGGACTGAACCAGCTGTTCACGGAGGTGGCGCGTTCGTGTTACCTCACGGTAGGCAAGTGGCCGGTGAGCTGCATCCTGCGCGTGCCCATCGGTGCGTATGGAAGTGGCGGCCCCTACCATAGCAGCAGCGTGGAAAGCGTGCTCTGCAACATCAAGGGCATCAAGATCGCCTACCCCAGTACCGGTGCCGATCTGAAAGGCCTGATGAAGGCCGCGTATCACGACCCCAATCCCGTGGTGATGCTGGAGCACAAGGGCCTCTACTGGAGCAAGATCAAAGGCACCGAGGACGCGAAGACCGTGGAACCAAGTGCCGATTACATCATCCCCTTCGGCAAAGCGCGTCTGGTGCTGGAGGCCGAAGCGAAGGCCATGACCAATGGCGAGGCGGCGGTCATCGTCACGTATGGCATGGGCGTCTACTGGGCGAAGGCTGCAGCAAAGGAGTTCCCCGGCCGCGTCACGATCATCGATCTGCGCACCCTGGCCCCGTTGGACGAGGAGACCGTGATGAACACCGTGCGTTCGCACGGACGCTGCCTGGTGGTCACCGAGGAACAGCTCACGAACTCCTTCGCGCAGGCGCTCGCCTCACGCATTGGGGATCGGTGCTTCGAACAACTGGACGCCCCCGTCCGCACGCTCGGCTCTGTGGATATGCCGGCCATTCCGCTGAACAGTACACTGGAGGCGGCCATGATCCCCAGTGCGGAAAAAGTGGCCAAGGCATTGGGCGATCTGCTCGAATTCTGAACCCATCACCCCACTACATCGCCGGCATGCAGGAGCACTTCATGAAGGTGCAGCGCACCGCACGGTTCCACATGCTGGGACGGCCGGAGACCGCTCGCGAGATCTGGATCGTGGTGCATGGTTACGGCCAGTTGGCCCGTTATTTCCTGAACCATTTCGCGGCAAATGCCAAGGAACGCTGCATTGTGGCGCCCGAAGGACTGAGCCGGTTCTACCTGGATACAGCACACAGCCGCGTGGGGGCCACGTGGATGACGCGTGAGGACCGCATGCACGAGATCGAGGACCACATCGCCTACCTGGACCAACTTGTGCGCGAACTGGGCCGAAGGAGCGTACCGGGAATCCCCGTTCACGCATTGGGGTTCTCCCAAGGTGTTGCCACCGTAAGCCGTTGGGCCATGCAGGGTTCCACCCCGATCAAGCGGCTGGTCCTGTGGGCCGGTTCATTGCCCCCGGAACTGGACCTTGGTACCCTGCGTTCCTGGAAGGGCATGCAGGTCGACCTGGTATTGGGCGACCAGGACCCTTATGCGAACAAGGAGGCCCTCGAGGGATCGGCCCAACGCATGGCCGCGGCAGGAGTACCGCATCGAGCCCACCTGTTCCAAGGCGGACACCAGCTTGATGCGCTGACCTTGCAGCGCATCATGGCCAACGATTAGAACGTGGCAGGAGGCTTATTGGCGGACCAGGCCAGCAGCTCGTCCAAGGTCCTCACCGCCACGGCATGGTAGTTCTGGCGCGATCTGCGGTAGATCTCCTGTGCCATGAGACGTCCCTTTTCCGTGGCCACCAGTTCAGTGTAGAGCGGCACCAGGAACTTGCGGCGTCCAACGGTGCTCAGGAACCGGTCGAGTGTCGGGTAGGCCGCGTCGTGATCGTTGCGGATGCACTGTTCCAACCAAGCGGCCAACACTTCGGAATTGCCACTGTTGGTAAGACCGAAGGCGTTGTCCAGATCGTCCAGCTGCGTGGTCGAAAGGTTGGCGGGCAAATGACGGAGAAAGTGCATCCACTCGAAGGTGCTCCACCCGTCCGTCGCCAGGTCAGATGCCGAAGCACCTTTTTGCCAGCGGGCCAATTCGCTTTCCACCGTGGCGAACTTGTCCGACATAGGTGATGGTGCATCCGTTGGCAGGCCTGGACCGTCCACCCATGCAGAAATGTCCAACCGAACGTTGTTCGGGGCCAACAGCTCTTCTTCCAAGTATGCCAGGAAGCGGTCCGTGGTCATGCTTTGGAAGGCGAACGCATCGAAGTAGCCACGCAGAAAGGCGTCGAACTTCTCGCGCCCCACTTTCGCTTCCAATAGCTTTAGGAATGCGAACCCTTTTTCATAGGCGATGTCCGTCATCCCATCGTCCGGATCCCGCCCCTCCAGATGCAAGCGCAGGTGCGTATCGGCCGCATGACCTTCCTTTTCCAACCGTGTAAGGGTGGCTTGGAGATCTTGGCGACCAAGGATCTGTAGCATTCCCGCATGGCTCTCTCCATGCAAGGCCTCGCTGATGCGGTTCTCAAAATAAACGGTGAAGCCCTCGTTCAACCAGAAGTCGTTCCACGTGGCATTGGTCACCAGATTGCCGCTCCAGCTGTGGGCCAGCTCGTGGGCGATCAAGGCGGTCAACGACCGGTCGCCGGCAATGATGGTGGGCGTGGCAAAGGTCAACCTGGGATTCTCCATGCCTCCGAACGGGAAGCTTGGCGGACGCACGATCACATCATAACGGCCCCAACGATACGGACCATAAAGGGCTTCGGCCGCTTCCAACATGCGCTCGGTATCGGCGAATTCCCATGCCGCCTTTGCCACCACGCTGCGCTCGGCATAGACGCCCGTGCGTTCGCCCAAGGGCCTGAAATCAAGATCTCCCACCGCTAACGCGATCAAGTAGGCCGGGATCGCTTGCTCCATACTGAACGTGTACGACCCATCCGAACTGCGCTGCTGTGGGTTGGATGCGCTCATCACCGCCATGAGCTCTGCAGGGACCTTAACACGGGCATCGTAGGTAATGCGGATACCGGGACTGTCCTGCACGGGGATCCAAGTGCGCGTAAGGATGGCCTGCCCTTGAGTGAACAGGAAAGGGTGCTTGCGATCGGCCGTCTGCTGGGGGGCCAACCATTGCAAGGCCTTGGCATGGCCGGTGGTCCTGTAGTCCACGGCGATCTGCTTGCTATCGCTCTTGATGGGGATTCCC
>JBEICT010000307.1:0-3445 GCA_040383865.1 Flavobacteriales bacterium
GCGTGCGGCGTGCGGCGTGCATGACAAGCTATTTTGCATAAGAACGAATATCAGTCTTGGCGGCCGCATTTCCAAATGACGATCGTCAGGTTTGTTGCGCTCCCTGTGCGCGCGGTGTTGGTGCCAGTCCGTTGCGGGATATGGTGGGTCGCCGTTCGGCGTTCTTCCATCGGTTGTTTCAGCTTCCACAGTGGTTCCTCCGCACGCCCCCTCTTTTGCCTCGCATGCACCGTTCATTGTTCCACTGTCCCGCTCCCTTGTTCCGCTTGTCGCATCCATTTCTTCCCTTGCCGCCTGACAAGATCTCCTCACCCCTGAAGTGACGTCAGTTCACGCGGCGTGAACGCGGGTGTACGTGTCGTGTTCCAAGGTTGCCGCCTCGTGTGTTCGGCCGCGCGCCTGACAAGATCTCCGTGCACCTGCAATGGTTTCAGGCGCACAGGTCATATCCGGGTCCAACGCATCGTGTGTTTCCCTCGCCGCCCTCTTGGGTCCCGCGATCGGCGCGGATCCGTGGACAAGGAACCGGCGAATGACACACCGTGAGCTTGGCTGAATGGAAGGGCCTCGGAGGTCGTTCGCACAAGCCACTGCATATCCATGCCGGGTATCCACCCGTTCCGGCGGCATGCCGCCAAAAGATGCTGGTCGCCCGTCTCTGAGGGCCAATTTGTGGCACCCAAGAGGCCACCCCACCCGTTGACCCAACGGCCGGATCGCCCAAAGATCCTACATTTGCGGTCCTCTTCCCGCGAAGGGGGTGCAGGCATGGACCCGCTGAAGGACCATACGATCCAATTCTCCGGCCTTAAGGACGGTGCGCACGAGTTCCAGTTCGAGCTCGGCGATGCATTCTTTGCCGCGGCCGGCGAGGAGGAGTTCGAGGGTGGCCGGGTGAACGTGCTGGTGAACCTGCACAAGAGCACCACCATGCTGGTGACCAACATCCACGTGGAAGGCCCGGTGAGCGTGCGTTGCGACCACTGCAACGCCCCCATGGACCTGGTGGTGAAGGGCGACCAGCGGCAGATCTTCCAGCTGCATGGCGACCCCAGCGAGGACGATGATGAACTGGTGACGCTGGAACCCGCAGCGCACAGCATCAACCTGACGCATTACATCTACGAGTGCCTGCGCCTTTCGCTCCCTGCGCGCAAGGTGCATCCCGCCGGCCTCTGCGACCCCGAGGTGGAGAAAGCCTTGGGAAACCTGGCGGTGGAACATGAACACGTGCCCGACCCTCGTTGGGACGCCCTGAAACAACTGAAGACCAAGCGGCCATAAGCCACAACGACGACCGACCATGCCAAATCCGAAGCGCCGATTCTCCAAGACCCGCACCGCCAGCCGCCGCAGCACCTACAAGGCGACGGTCCCCACGTTGAGCGTGGATGCCAACACCGGCGAGATGCACCTGCGCCACCGTGCCTACAAAGTGGGGGACGACCTCTACTACAACGGCAAACTGATGGTGTCCGGCAGCGATTCCGCTGAGTAAGGCCCCGTTCACTTGACCGCCCGCCCCCTCACCCCATGAGGATCGGATTGGACATCATGGGGAGCGACCATGGACCGGTCGTTCCCATCCGTGGTGCCGTACTGGCCGCCCGCGAGCTGCCCGGCCATGTGCGCCTTGTGCTCATTGGCGATGCGGAGGCCATTGCCCAAGGCCTGAAGGCCGAGGGTGCCGACCCTGCCGCGTTCGATATCGTTCCCAGCCAGGACGATATCACCATGCACGACAACCCCACGAAGGCGCTGCAATCCAAGCCACGCAGCAGCATCAGCATCGGGTTCCACCTGTTGAAGGAAGGGAAGCTCGATGCCTTTGCCAGCACCGGCAACACGGGCGCCATGCTCGTGGGCAGCATCTTCAGCATCAAGCCCATTCCCGGCATCATCCGGCCCTGCATACCCACCTTGGTGCCCAAGGAAAAGGGCGGGCTGGGCATTCTGCTGGATGTGGGGGCCAATGCCGACTGCAAGAGCGATGTGCTGGCCCAGTTCGGGCTGTTGGGCGCGCTGCTCGCCGAGCACGTGTACCACATCCCCTCGCCCCGCGTGGCCCTGCTCAACATTGGTGAGGAGGAGAAGAAAGGCGACCTGCTGCGGCAGTCGACCTACGAACTGATGAAGGAGCAGACGCAGTACCGTTTCGTGGGCAACGTGGAGGGGCGCGACCTCTTCAACGACAAGGCCGATGTGATGGTGTGCGACGGGTTCACGGGCAACGTGGTGCTGAAGGTGGTGGAAGGCTTCCACGACCTGCTGGAGGCCCACGGCGTGAACGACCCCTTCCTGCACCGCTTCAACTACGAGAACTATGGCGGCCTGCCCGTGCTGGGTGTGAACGGCAACGTGATCATCGGGCACGGCATCAGCAACGAGGTCGCCATCAAGAGCATGGTGATGGCCACGCACGAAGTGGTCATCAGCCGATTGAGCGAACGCATCCGCGAAGCCCTCACATGAGCAGAACGACAGCGGCGATCACCGCCGTGCACGGCCATGTGCCGGACATGGTGCTTTCCAACCACGTGCTGGAGACCATGGTGGAGACCAGCGACGCCTGGATCACCGAACGCACCGGCATCAAGGAGCGTCGCATCCTTAAGGGAAAGGACCAGGGCCTGAGCGTGATGGCCATCGAGGCGGTGAACGGCCTGCTGAAAAAGCGCGGCATCGGCCCCGAGGAGATCGACCTGATGATCGTGTGCACGGTGACGCCCGACCGGGTGTTCCCCGCCACGGCCAACATCGTGTGCGATGCCATCGGTGCCAGGAACGCCTGGGGCTTCGACCTCGGCGCTGCCTGCAGCGGCTTCCTCTACGGCCTCACCACGGGTGCGCAGTTCATCGAGAGCGGCAAGCACAAGAAAGTGGTGGTGGTGGGTGGCGACAAGATGAGCTCCATCATCGACTACGAGGACCGCGCCACCTGCATCATTTTCGGCGACGGCTGCGGCGCCGTGCTGCTGGAGCCCACCACCGAGGGCGTGGGCGTGATGGACAGCATCCTGCGCAGCGATGGCAGCGGCTGCCAGTACCTGCACCAGAAGGCCGGCGGCAGCATGCGTCCCGCCACCGAGCGTACCGTGGAACGCAAGGACCACTACGTGTACCAGGAGGGCAAGGCCGTGTTCAAGTTCGCTGTGACCAACATGGCCGACGTGAGCGCGGAGATCATGGAGAAGAACGGCCTCACCGCCGATGACGTGAGCTGGCTGGTACCGCATCAGGCCAACAAGCGCATCATCGATGCCACCGCCCACCGCATGGGCCTGGACGACAGCAAGGTGATGGTGAACATCGAGAAGTACGGCAACACCACCAGCGGCACCATCCCCCTGTGCCTGTGGGAATGGGAGAACCGCCTGAAGAAGGGTGACAACATCATCCTTGCGGCCTTCGGCGGCGGGTTCACCTGGGGTGCCATTTGGATGAA
>JBEICT010000308.1:0-3436 GCA_040383865.1 Flavobacteriales bacterium
CATGTCCACGTTCAGGTCGAACGCGGTGCGGTGTTGCTCGATGATGCGGTTGAAGGCGAGGCTCATGAACCGGTCGATGAGCACCTCCTTTTCGACGCTCATCAGTTCGGCCCGTGCCTCGGAGAGCAGTTCGGAAAGGCCTTCATGGTCCACCTCCACGTTCTTCAACCGCTTCATGTAGGCCACCACCTGCTGTTTGCCGATCTCGGCACCGCCAGGTACGCGCACATAGGTGAAGTGGGTCTTCAACGAACGTTCCAGCTGGCGGATCTTGTTCACGTCGCGCACGCCGATGATGCTGAGCGAGATCCCGGCACGACCGGCGCGGCCGGTACGACCGCTACGGTGCGTGTAGTTCTCGGCCTCTCCGGGCAGATCGAAGTGGAACACATGGGTCACATCCTTCACGTCGATACCACGTGCGGCCACATCCGTGGCGATCAGCAGGCGGATGGTGCGGGCCCGGTAGCGGCCCATCACGTGGTCGCGCTGTGCCTGCGAAAGGTCGCCGTGGATGGCATCGGCGTTGTAGCCGTCCTTCACCAGTGCGGTGGCCAGGTCCTGGGTCTCGTGCTTGGTGCGGCAGAACACGATGCCGAAGAGGTCCGCATCGGCATCGATGAAGCGCTTCAGTGCGGCGAAGCGATCCTTGCTGTGTACCACGCAATACTGGTGCTGGATGGCGGCGGCAGCACTGTTCGCGGGTCCCACGCTCACCTCCTCGAACTCGCGCATGTAACGCTTGGCAATGCGGCGCACATCACTGCTCATGGTGGCGCTGAAGAGCCAGGTCTTCTTGTCCTCGGGCGTTTTCTCCAGGATCTCGGTAAGGTCCTCCTGGAAGCCCATGTTCAGCATCTCATCGGCCTCGTCGAGGATCACCACGTCCACGCTGCCCAGGTCCACGGCATCGCGGCCGATCAGGTCGAGCAGTCGGCCGGGAGTGGCCACGATCACCTGTGCGCCGCGCTGGATCTCTCTGATCTGGTCGCGGATGCTGGCACCACCATACACCGCCACGATGCGGGTGCCCTTCATGTTGGATGAGAACCGTTCGAGGTCCTTGGAGATCTGTACACAGAGCTCACGGGTCGGCGCCAGCACCAGGCATTGGATGGAGCGTTCCTGTGGGTCAAGGAATTCCAGCATCGGAAGGCCGAACGCTGCGGTCTTTCCGGTGCCGGTCTGTGCAAGGGCCACCACGTCCTTTTCGGTCTTCAGCAGCAGGGGGATGGCCTGTTCCTGAACGGGGGTGGGGGTGGTGAATCCGATCTCGTGAAGGGAACGGAGGATCTCCGCGCGGAGACCGAGCGCGTCGAAGGAGGACATCTCAGTAGGCAAAAGGGAGGAGCAAAAGCGCTGAATATGCGCTGAATTGCCGCGAAGGTACGGCGATCCGCCGTGGGGCGGGCGTTCGGCTATCTTTGGCCGCCTGCCATGACCGCGATCGAAGCCAGCCTTTCGGGCACTTTCCGCACCATTCTGGTGCTTGTGATCGTTTGGTGGTTGCTGCGCTTCTTCCTGCGGATGCAGGCGGCACGCCGGGCCGGTAGCACCTTCAGCGACCCATCCGCCGCCAACGACCGACGTGCACCCGGTGAGGTGCGCATCGAGCAGACACCATTGAACGGTCGGCCCAGGCAAGGCGGGCGTTCGGGTCCCGATATCATCGACGTCGATTTCGAGGAGGTGAAATAGACCTCCGATCACCCCACACAGCCCATGAAAGCGATCCCTTGGAAGAACCTGGTGCCCGTGTTCGTGGCGCTCGGACTGTTCTATGCGCTCAGTCTGATCTACTTCAGCCCAGCACTGGATGGGCAGCAGCTCAAGCAGCACGACCGCGACATGTGGTACGGCATGGCCCAGGAAGTGATGGAGCACCGCGAGGCTACGGACGAGGACCCCTTGTGGACGGGCAGCATGTTCAGTGGCATGCCCGCCTACCAGATCTCGGTGCTATGGCCCAAGAACCTGCTCATGTGGGCCGACGATGCGTTCCACGGATTCCTGCCCAGGCCTGCGAGTTTCCTGTTCCTCTACCTGCTGGGCATGTACATCCTGATGTGCTGCTTACGGATAGACCCCTGGCTGGCCATCGTAGGGGCCGTGGCCTTCGGCTTCTCCTCCTACTTCTTCGTGATCCTTACGGCGGGCCACAATAGCAAGGCCAATGCCATCGGCTACATGCCCATGTTACTGGGTGCGGTGTACCTGCTTTACCGCGGCAAGCACCTGCTCGGCGCTTCACTGCTTGCGCTCTTCCTGGGGCTCGAGATCGCCATGAACCACGTTCAGGTGACCTACTACCTCGCACTGATGCTTGCCCTGTTCGTGCTGGCCGAGGCCGTGCGCGCATTCCGCGAAAAGTCCATCGGCGACTTTGTGAAACGTTCAGGCTTCGGTCTGGTCGGTGTGCTGTTGGCCCTGAGCTGCAACATCGGACTGCTCTGGACCACCTATGAGTATGGACAACACTCCACCCGCGGCCGCAGTGAACTCACCATCCAGCCAGATGGTTCGCCAGTTGATGCCATCCGCACTTCCGGACTGGACCGGGACTATGTGACCCAGTACAGCTATGGCAAGCAGGAATCGCTGACCCTGTTGGTGCCCAATGCCAAGGGTGGTCCTTCCGCACAGATCGGCAACGACCAGTCGCTGTTGGCCAAGGCCGACCCGCGTTTCCGGCAGAACCTGGCGCAGATGAGCAGCTACTGGGGCGACCAGCTGAGCACCGCTGGGCCTGTTTATGTGGGGGCCATCATGGTGCTGCTGATGCTGTTGATGCTGGCGCGTACCGAAGGCCGTGGGCGCTGGTGGATGTTGGGCTCGCTGGTGCTGTTGGCGCTGGTGATAAGCATCACCAATGCCGGCGGCCCTGATGTGATGGCCCTTTCGGAAGTGGCCGGCATCCGCAGTTCACTGCTGGTGGGCTTGCTGGTGGTGGCCTATCTGGCATCAGGTCTGGTGCTTATGCGCGATACCCTGGCCTTTGCGCTGTTCAGTTCCTTCCTGCTGTGCCTCATGCTGGCCTGGGGCCACAACCTGATGCCGCTCACCGACTTCTTCCTGGACCATGTGCCGGGCTACAGCAAGTTCCGCGCTGTCACCATCATCATGGTCATTGTGGAACTGGCCATTCCGGTGCTGGGTATCCTATACCTGGACCGCCTCGTGCGCGAGGGTGGTTGGGACAAACCCACGGAGAAGCGGTTCATGATCATGGCCGGGGTGGTGCTTGGCGCCTTGTTGGTGATGGCCGTGGCGCCCGAGAGCGTCACCACCTTCCTCAGCGATCGTGAGCGCGATGCCCTCAATGAACAGGCCAACGATCCGGCCATGGAAGCACAGGTGGTCGCGTTCGTGAATGAGCTGAAGGCCGTGCGCGTGGGCATTTTCACGGCGGATGTGTGGCGCAGCTTCGGATTCGTGC
>JBEICT010000309.1:0-3406 GCA_040383865.1 Flavobacteriales bacterium
GGCGAGGCCTGTCGTTCATTGAAGGTGAGGCTGTCGGGTGGGGCTTGCAGTCTGCGCAGCGTTCGGTTGTATTCGCTCACCGCTACGCTATTGCGCGGCACGGTCCGGGTCTCTCCGCCCAGCAATTGTCCGGCCAGTTCCCACTCGCCGGTGTTCGCGTTCAGCGCATAGGCCCCATATTCATCGGTCACTTCGGGGCCTTCGGTGTCAAGTGTGATCGGTGTGCCGGGCCGCATCTGTAACGGCTCCCCGTTCTGGCTGGCATACAGTTCATACATGCCGGCCGTTTCAAAATGCGCAAGTCCGTTGCCGTTCCCGTAGTGCATGGGAATGCCCGAGGCCACCACTTCCCAGGGGTCCAGGAAACCGCGGTAGCTTAGGTCCACCGGGCCTTCCACCGGCCGCCCATCGGCATGCACGATGCTGTTCGAAGGAATGCGCACCACGGTGCCATCGGACATGCTCACCTCGATCGGCTTCGTTGGGTCCACCCGATGCCATTCGCGCGGCTTGTCCGCACCGGGCATCAATGGCCTTACTTGCGCGTGGCAGTGGGCCGCGAGCGGTGGGAGAGTGGCCGTTGCCGTGGGCGCCATGGATGGCCGCATGTGCACCACCACACGTCGGTTCAGGGCGCGCCCCGTCTCTGTATCGTTGGAGGCCATCGGTTCCCGTCCTCCGGCTCCCGCAACGCTGCCAACGGTCAGGTCGGGGCACAGATCACCCAACAGCGCGGCCACCCTTTTTACCCGTTCCAGCGCCAGTTCTTCGTTCAGTGCCGTTGCGCCCCGGTCGTCGGAATGACCAATGATGATGCATGTTCGCCGCCCTGCCGCAGTGCCGCAGAGTTCCTCCAATTGCCTTGTTCCGTCCACGTCCGGACTGGTGCTCCCATTGGCAAAGTGGATGATCACTTCATTGCTCTGGGCGATCGTTGGGGCGGCCGTTCCAATGAAGGCCAGTGCGAGCAGTGTGCGCATCATGATCGATCGTTTGGTAGTTCAACAACTCGGAAGGTCCCTGTGAAGTATGTGCGGCCACGGAGAAAAGCGTGCCAAAGGGGTGGGCTTCCTTCCTTTTCAATGGACGAGCGCCAGTGGCCGGGGATGCCTTGGTCCTTCGAAAAGAGATGCTGATGTTGTACTGATATCGGCCGGAGCATTGAATGACAAAGGCGCCTCGGATCCCTCCTCAGCGCCCTTGTCGTCTTTGCAATAAAGCTTCAGTAGCAGTACTTCCCCTCCGCGATCAATTTCTTCGCCACCAGTTTCCGCAGCTCCGCCGTATTGATCGGCGTGTTCTTGCTCCAGCGCTTGGCGCCCATCAGCATGGCCTGGCGCTCATCGCCCTCGGCGAAGTTGCATACGGCCTCCTTGGCGTACTTGTGGATGCGGTCCGCTGCATCGTGGATGTAGAGCTGGCACATGGCGAGCTGCTCGTCAATGCCTGTCGCACCGAGCGGAGTCGAGGTGCCCTTCATCTCGGCCAGCTTCAACGTTCGCAGCAGGGTGCTCTCGGCGAGGTAGGTGTCGATCACCATGTCGGCGATGTGCATCAGCGTCTCCTGGTGCTTCGCCAGCTCAAGGCCCAGCTTCTGCGCGGCACCACCGGCTACCATCAGCACCGCCTTCTTGAAGTTCGCCACCATGCGCTTCTCATCGGCCAATAACGAGTCATCGGGCTCCGGGAACTCGGGGATGCCCATCAGCTCCGCGGCCACGGCCTGCGCCGGACCCATCAGGTCCAGCTGACCTTTTCATCGCGCGCTTCAGCAGCATGTCCACCGTGAGCATGCGGTTGATCTCGTTGGTGCCTTCGAAGATCCGGTTGATGCGGCTGTCCCGGTAGGCGCGCTCCACGGGGCTTTCCGCGCTGTAGCCCATGCCGCCGTAAATCTGCACGCCCTCGTCCACCACATAGTCCAGGCATTCGCTGCCGGCCACTTTCAGGATCGCGGCCTCCGCTGCATACTGCTCCACGCCTTTCAGCAGCGCCTTTGCATGATCGGCACCGCCGGCTTCCAACGCTTCGATCGCGTGCTCCATGTCCTGACTGCATCGGTAGGTGGCGCTCTCCACCACGTAGCAGTATGTGGCCTGGTCGGCCAGCTTCTGGCGGATGGCGCCGAACGCGCTGATCGGCTTGCCGAACTGGATGCGCTCGTTGGCGTACTTCACGCTCTGGTCCACCACGGCCTTCGCACCGCCCAGCGCCGCACCGGCCAGCTTGATGCGGCCGATGTTCAGGATGTTCACCGCGATCTTGAAGCCGTTCTGCCGCTCGCTCAGCATGTTCTCCACCGGAACCTTGCAGTCGTTGAAGAACACCTGGCGCGTGCTGCTGCCCTTTATCCCCATCTTCTTCTCCTCTGCGTTCAGCGAAATGCCGCCGAAGTCCTTCTCCACGATGAAGGCCGTGAGGTTCTCATCTTCCACGCCCGTCGCGGGGTCCACCACCTTGGCGAACACGGTGAAGATGTCCGCGAAACCACCGTTCGTGATCCACATCTTCTGTCCGTTGATCACATAGTGCTTGCCATCCGGAGTCAGCACTGCCTTGGTCTTTCCGCTGTTGGCATCGCTGCCCGCGCCCGGCTCGGTCAGGCAATAGCTCGCCTTCCATTCGCCTGTGGCCAGTTTCGGGATGTACTTCTTGCGCTGGGCCTCGTTGCCGTAATACAGGATCGGCAGGGTGCCGATGCCCGTGTGTGCCGCGATCGCCACACTGAAACTGTGTCCGGCGCCCGTCACCTCGGTCACCAACATCGTCGTCACGAAGTCCTTGCCGAAGCCGCCCAGCTCCTCGGGCACCGAGATGCCCAGCAGCCCCAGTTCGCCCGCCTTGTCCAGCAAACTGGGCATCAGCCCTTCCTCCAAGGAGTCGATGCGGTCCAACTGGGTCCACACGTTCTGCTCCAGGAACTCGTGTGCGCTCTGCGCGATCATGCGCTGCTCCTCGTTGAACTCCTCGGGAATGAAGATGTCGTTCGGCTCGCTGGTGCGGATCAGGAACTCCCCGCCTTGGAGGGCTTTTTTCGTTTCAGTGCTCATGGGTGTCGATCAGATGGTCAGAGGATCAGACGATCAGACAATCGAAATGCCCCCTGAGGTTCTACGGCTGCTTCGGGATAAAGTTATGCATGCATAACAAATTTCCAAGCGGGTTGGTTCGGGGGGGATTGGTGAGGGTGGTGAGAATGGTGAGAAGGGTGAGAGGGGGGGGCGCCCACCTTGATACCTTGACACTTGACCCTTGGCACTTGAGACTTGTTCCGGGCGCCTGCCTGTATTCTAAGACCTGTGCAAGTCACGCAGCGAACTTGTAGAGGTCTACATAGGGTTGCTGTCTGTGGACTACTGCAAAGGCGCGGCTGAGGAGCTTGTTTCGAACGATGTTGAGGGTGGAC
>JBEICT010000310.1:0-3406 GCA_040383865.1 Flavobacteriales bacterium
AACGCAAGTTGAAGGACGCGGGAATGACCATTGTACCGGTCCGGCTTTTTTTTGCGGCCAACGGCTTCGCCAAGCTGGAGATCGCACTGGCCAAGGGCAAGAAGACCTTTGACAAACGGGAAAGCCTGAAGGCCAAGGATGTGAAGCGCGACATGGAGCGTGAAGGGTGAGGCATGAACTGGCGTCGGTATATCGCGCGATATGGTCCTGTCCGCTTCCCGGGGGAGGCTTGGATGCGGACCTCGTTCGTGGTGCTGCTTGCGCTTGGGGCGGTGCTGCGCCTCTGGGACCTGCCTCACCTGGCCTACACACACGATGAACTGAGCGCCCTTGTTCGCATCTATCCCACGTTGGGCGAGACCATCAGCACAGGGGTGGCCAAGTTGGACACGCATCCGCCCGGTGTGCAGGCCTTCGAATGGGTATGGACGAAGGCGTTCACCCGCAACGAAGCGGATGTGAAACTGCCGTTCATCGGCATGAGCCTGCTTGCCTTGTTCCTGCTGTACCGCTTTGCGCTGGCCTGGACCGGGCCGGCCCCTGCCCTTCTGCTCACGGCCCTGATGAGCGCATTGCAATACGGGGTGCTCTATGGCCAGATCGCCCGACCTTATGCGGCAGGCCTCTTCACCACGGCCTTGTTGGCCGATCAGCTTACACGTTACATCGCTTTCAACTCGACCAGGGCCTTGGTGGGCGCAGCATTGGCCATGGTGCTTAGTGCCTACACGCACCATTTCGCCCTGTTCCTCGCCGCCCTGATGGCCGTTACAGGTCTGGCGTTGGTGGGAAAGGAGCAACGGAAGCCCTATTTGCTGGCCTGTGCAGCGGCCGTGTTGCTCTATCTGCCGAACCTGCCCATTTTTCTTGCCCAATTGGGTCTTGGGGGGCTTTCTGAGTGGCTGGCTCCGCCTTCCTCGACGTGGGTGCTCGACCATTTGTGGTGGGTGGCCCATGGGTACGTCGCCCTGGCCGTGATGCTGGTGGCCCTGGTCCTTATCTCGGTCTTTTTACGGGTCAAGGCAGGCTCGTTCGAAGGACCATCGACCTGGTTCCTCCCCTTGTGGGGGCTATTGCCGCTGGCCGTCGGACTGGGCTATTCGATCTGGCGCGCTCCGGTCATACAGCACTCGGTGCTACTGTTCTCCTTTCCCTATCTCGTGCTCTTTGCATGGGGTGGCTTGAGGCATTTGCATCGCTCTTGGACCGTGGCCATTACAACGGCGATCGCGTTCACGGCGGTATACACGCTGGTGAACGACCGCAGGCATTTCGACCTCATGTACGCTTCGAAATATGAGGCGTTCGTGACAGCAGGAGAGCGTACCGTCCGTGAGCTTGGTCCCGCGGAGGTCGCCGTATTGATCGATGCTCCGGACCACATGCTCCGCTTCTATACCGATCATCTGTCGGTCTCGCAGGAGAAGTTGTCCTATGTTCAATTGCAGGGCCTGAATGACGACCGGCTCGACAGCCTTTTAAGGAATTGGCAAGGCCAATACATCTTCCTTGGCCAGAGCAACGGAGCAGCGCCTGAGCGAACGGCCCGTGTTCAGGCCCATTTTCCCTGCCTCTTGCAGAGGCGCGACATGAACGAAGGCCAGTGGTCGCTTTTCTCCAAGACTCCCGGCTACGCGACCTTGAATGATCGCACTTTATTGGCCCAAGCCACGCCGGGCGCTCGATGGCCTTCGGGCTGGGATGTGCATGCCGATCTTCCGGTGGTGGAGCGCGATAGCGGCGTATGGTCGTGGGACCTCAGTGGTAGGGAGTTCGGCGTGGCGTTCGAGGCACTGTTCGATACGCTGGTGACCCATCCCCAACAACAGGTCGAGGTCATTGCAGAGGTCTGGTCACCTGCTCCAGTGCATGATGTTGGCATGATCGCCCATCTTTTCGTTGGCGACAGCACGGTGTTCTATCGGGGAGGTGATGCGGGAAGCATGTTACCCGGTCAACGCTCGGCCAGCCTGATCGTGGCCACACACTTGGGAGATGCCGGGCCGATCAATGGTCCAGTGCGGTTAAAGACCTACATCCATGTTCGCGACCGGGGAGCCTTGTACATGGACCGTATCTCCATCTGGCTGCGCAGGGAGAACACGGTACAGTTCGGCCTTGTGGAACCATTCGCTTGGCTTGGCCGATATCCTGTGAAATGAAAAGGGCCGCCTCAGCGACCCTTTTCACACATCATTGTTCCGATCAGAGCTTGAAGGTCAAGCCAATGCCCAGTGACTCCTTGAACTGGGTGGCAGGACCGAGGTAGGGCAAATTGGCATCGTCGAAACGCAGGAACTTGGTGTCGTGATCATAGAGCAACACCGTGTTCAGGGTGGCTGCGAACCAGCTGTTCACCTTGAAGGTGAACAGCGTTTCCCAGGTCACGTCAATGTTCTCAGGGTTCCGCAGGTAATTGCTGAACGCATCGGCGCGGGTCATGAAGGTGATGTTCTCGGCCAATTCGGTGGTGTATTGCAAGCGCACGTATCCACCCAGTTCCAACGAGGTGGTCTCGCCGTTCTTCACACCGTAAACGCGCAGTTCGGGATCGGTCGATCCATACCAGAGGGTCTCGTCCGTAACAATGACCAAACGAGCGGTCAGTGGTGAAACGAACAGCGTGAACTTATCCGATGGTTTGTAATCGATACCCAGACCGGCGAGGGTATAGGCCGGGGCCATCAGGTTGGAAATGCGGAAGCCCTCGGCATTGAAACCCTCGGTGAACTGCGTCTTGAACTGTCCAACTGCGGCCAGGTACCAGGCGCGGTGTAACTCGTAACCGTACTTCGTGTTCAATTCAATACGGTCATCGGTCTTCTGCGGTTCAGAGCCGTCGTGGATATGCTGGCCACCGAAAGCCAGGATAAGGCTGTTGTCCCAAGCCTTCCGGCCTTTCTTCCAATTGGCGGTGCCGTTGAACATGGCTAGGCCGCTCACCGAACTGAATCCACCTGCGGCCCAGTTGGTCAGGTTCACCTGGGTCATGTTGATGTTGAACACGCCGCTCTTGATCCACTTGCCGTCGAGGGAATCGGACACGTGGCGAGCGCGGGCCTTTTCAGCAGCCGCTTCGCGGGCCTTGGCGTCAATATCCTCCTGGGCATTGGCCGAGGTGGCCAGCAGGCCTGAAATGATGAGCAGAGCGAGTAAGGGTCGTTTCATGGTCGTTCTTGTTCAGTAGGTTGGATCGGGCCACGAATATGGTGAGTTCAGCAGGAATCAGGAAACGAACCATACACCGGGTACATTGGCACCGCCGCTTCAGCGCCTTGTCAAAAGGAATACCCGACAATGGAACATCCCGCCTTCATGGGGCGGGATGCGGTGGGCTATGCCCGATTCGAACCAGCGACCCCTACCTTGTCGAGGTAGTGCTCTGAACCAGCTGAGCTAATATCCC
>JBEICT010000311.1:0-3403 GCA_040383865.1 Flavobacteriales bacterium
ATGGTATAGACCATGAGCTCATCGCGGTACTGGCCCCAAGTGTAGCCGCGGAGGTCCCAAGGGGTGCCTACCTGGGAGAGCTCGGTCCAGGGCACATCGCCCAGGCAGCTGCGGCTGCGCACCTCCCACGCCACGGTGTGTCGGTGACCCACGGGGAGGTACTGCCGGTAGTCCAGGTCAATGACCCAGAACTCGGACACACCGCCCCAGAAGCGGCCGTAGTTGATGACGCTGGCGTCGAGGAAGAGGCCGGTATAGGCGTTCACGGGCACATCGCGGCTGTCGTACTCGAACACCGCCCCAAGACCCCGGTTGCGGGTGGTAGTGCCGTACTGTAGCACATCCTCATCGGTCGCCATCACGGGGTTCAGCTCGGTGGCCACGGTGTTGGTGGCGTCATAGATGCCGCCCACGAAGAACTTGGGCTTGTACTGGTGCACCACCTTGGCATAGATGCGCTCCCATTCGCGGTGGTACAGGCTGGTGCTGTCGCTCTTGGGTATGCTGCGTGCCCTGTCGTAGCCCACACCGTAGTAGTTGTCCGGCATGTCCTTGCGCCAGATCTCGCCGGTGATGCGCCACTTGTCCTCCCGCAAGTAGAGGTTGGCCTTGATGGACAGCTGGGTGGAACCGTTGGTGCTCTTGCCGTAGGACACCGGGATGGACGAGCGCAGGAGCTGGCGGTCCTTGCGGTCGAAGGTGAAGGTGAAGAGGCCGCCGACGGTGAGCAGGCCCTTCATCTCGGGCGTATAGCTGGGGGCGATGAAGGGCACGAACTTCATGGGGCCGGCCTCGAAGCTGAGCGCCCGGAGGGAATCGCTGTTGTGCAGCACCTGCTCCATGGCCGTGTGGGGGATGCTATCGGATACGTCGGGCTCCTGGGCGTACAGGGGGGGGCAACACCATGCGGCGAGCAGGAGGACAAGGAGGGCACGGGTGCACATGGCCACAAAACTGCGGAAGATCCCGCCAATACCCTGTTCGCCAACGTCCAACCTTCAAGTTGGGACACCTCACAGTGGGAGCCCCCTGCCGATCATCGGGTACCGTATGACCCGAATGAGCTGCAGTAACTCCTTTGCGCGGATGTCCATCGCCACGTGTGAGCCGGGGTTCTGAGCATCCTACAGGTCACCTTCTCCCACGGGACACTTCCATTGGACCACCGAACGCTTGGTCCGGTCCGCATGAATGAGCATATCCCCACGCTCAAGTATGGACTCGTTCCTGTCAGCGCGCTGGCACGGACCGAGATGAAGAGCAATTGTTCAGCGGTGGATCGGAGATCGCCTTCAGCACACCTATGCTGGGAGTGGAAGACAGGGACAATCCGCCATCATGCGGGATACCACAGTGGTGAACGTGCAGCAGTCTGTGAACAAGGACATGAGCGAGGACTTCGGCCTGGATGCCGCGCTGAAGTTGGGCGAAAAGACACTGGTGGACGGTACCGAAGTACAACTGCCCGATGATGCCAAGGTCGAACAGTTGGACATTCTGGTCCACGGTGGCGCTGGCTTCAAATTCCTGTTCCTGAGCGTGGAGGCACGCTACCGCTACGGCCTTACCGAAGTGTTCGAGGGCACCCACAACGCGGGCCTACAGCTGGGCCTGAGCACCTTCTTCTGAGCGAGGACGCAGAGCAGCGGTACGAACGACCCGCTTCCCTCCGATCCCGAACGGACCTCCGGATGGAGTTCCATCCTCCAACACGGCCGATCTCACGGACCTGGTGCCTTCTTGCAGGGAACTGTCCTACAGTTAGATTTGATGCCGCAACAAACTCCCACCCATGCTTATTCGCCGGAATCACCTACCCCTGCTAGGCAGCATCGCACTGCTTGCACTCTTCGCCGCCTGTGGTTCGCCGGCACCGAAGGAGGAAGGCTCATCGACGGCCTCTGCTTCGGCAAGCGCTGATGGCCTGGACCGCAGCGTGCTTCCCATCCGCGAACCCGAAGCCCAGAGCATTACGGAACTGGATGCGCGCAACGCGCAGGCTCCGCCCCGCTTCAACGTCACCGCGCCCAAGGGTGCGCCCAACGTGGTGGTGGTGCTGATCGACGACATCGGCTTCGGGCACAGCAGCGCCTTCGGCGGGCCCATCCAGATGCCCACGCTGGAGCGGCTTGCAGCGAACGGATTGAAGTACAACCGCTTCCACACCACGGCACTCTGTTCGCCCACGCGTACGGCGATCCTGACCGGCTACAACCACCACAGCAACAACGCTGGCGCTATCATGGAGGTGGCCACCGCCTTCCCCGGCAACACCGGCATCCGTCCCCAGTCGATCACCCCCATGGCCGAGGTGCTCCGTCTCAATGGCTACAGCACGGCCGCCTTCGGCAAGTACCACGAAACACCGCCTTGGGAAGGCTCCGTTTCAGGCCCCTATGACCGCTGGCCTACGCACAGCGGCTTCGACAAGTTCTTCGGCTTCATCGGTGGCGAGACCAACCAGTGGCACCCCATGGTGTACGATGGCACCACACGCGTGTACCCCAATGTGGACGACCCGAACTACCACTTCACCAACGACATGACCGATCAGGCGCTGGCGTGGATGAACACCCAGCAGAGCCTGACCCCGGAGAAGCCCTTCATGATGTACTTCGCCACCGGCGCCACCCACGCGCCGCACCATGCGCCGAAGTCCTACATCGACAAATACAAGGGCAAGTTCGCGCAGGGATGGGACAAGGTGCGCGAGGAGACCCTGGCCCGCCAGAAGGCTTTGGGCGTGGTGCCCGCCAACACCGTGCTGGCACCCAAGCCCGCCGACATCAAGGACTGGGACAAGCTCAGCGCCGATGAGAAGCGCCTCTTCGAGCGCCAGATGGAGGTCTTCGCCGGATTCGCCGAACACACCGACGAGCAGGTGGGTCGTCTGATCGACGCCTTGGAGGAGCGCGGGCAACTGGAGAACACCCTGATCTTCTACATCGTGGGCGACAACGGCTCCAGCGCGGAAGGCGGCATGATCGGCATGTTCAACGAGAACACCTACTTCAACGGTGTGCAGGAAACCCTGGACATGCAGTTGAACAAGATCGACGAGCTGGGCACCGAGCACACGTACAATCACTTCGCGGCCGGTTGGGCCGTGGCGGGTAACACCCCCTTCACTTGGACCAAGCAGGTGGCCAGCAACTTCGGTGGCACGCGCAACGGCATGGTGATGCACTGGCCCAAGGGCATCACCGCCAAGGGAGAGGTGAGGTCGCAGTTCCACCATGTGGTGGACGTGGCACCCACGGTGTTCGCAGCAGCGGGCGTGCCCGCGCCGCGCATGGTGAACGGCATCGAGCAACGCCCCATCGAGGGCGTGCCCATGAACTATACGTTCGCCGATGCTAAAGCCCCCGACACCCGCAAGACCCAGTACTTCGAGATGATCGGC
>JBEICT010000312.1:0-3400 GCA_040383865.1 Flavobacteriales bacterium
CCGCAACAACGACAAGGTTGGACTGATCCTGTTCAGCGATCGCGTGGAGAAGTTCATCCCGCCCAAGAAAGGCCGCAGCCACATCCTGCGTCTGATCCGCGAGCTCATTGAGTTCCGACCGGAGCACCGGGGCACCAACATCACCGAGGCCCTGCGCTATCTCAACCTCGTCATCAAAAAGCGCAGCATCGCCTTCCTGATCAGCGACATGATGGATGAAGGGTATGCCGATGCCTTGAAGATCGCCAACCGAAAGCATGACCTTGTGGTACTGCGCACACACGATGCACTTGAAGCCGAGCTCCCGAACATGGGCCTGGTGCAGTTCACCGATCCGGAGACCAGCTCCACACGTTGGGTGAACACCGGCAGCCGGAACGTTCGCAATGCCTATCGCGCCGCTGCCCTGAAACACCAGCAACGCACGCGCGACATCCTGCGCCGCTCAGGTGTGGACCACGCGACCATCACCACGCGCGAGGGTTACGTGCGTCCGCTGATGAACCTGTTCAAACGGCGCGAATCGATGCGATGAGAGGCACTGCGGCCATAGCCTTGTTGCTCGCGTCCGCCGCGCATGGACAGAACGTGTTCGTAACGACGGACACGTTGGTATTGCGCATCGGCGAACGTGCCAACATGACGCTGGGCATCGATCTTGACGGTGCAGGTGCCACGGTATCCTGGCCCGTGCTGAACGATACGCTCGCACCGCATGTGGAGCTCATTGGTCGAGGAACGATGGACACCCTTCGTGGGGATGATGGGGGCATTGCACGGATCACCCAACGGCTGGAGGTCACATCCTTCGACACGGGATACTGGGCAGTGCCGCCGTTCAAGTTCGTGGTGGCCGGGCGCACCCTGGAGACCGCGCCTCTGGTATTCGAGGTGCGAGGCGTTGTGCTCGATGAGGGCGGAAAGCCGCGCGACATTTCGCCATTGTATGAACCACCCTTCGATCCGGGCTATTGGCTTCGTGAGCATTGGACGTGGATCACCGGCGGCATCGCATTGCTCGGGCTGATCGTCGCGACCATACTTTTCCTGGGAAGGCCGCGCAAACAGCAGGTGAGCACACCCACACCCGTTGCACAACGGCCCCTGCTCGATCGCTATCTCGAAATGCTGGACCGCATCGAACAGGAACGGCTGTGGCAGAGCGGCGATCACAAAGCGCATCAATCGAAGGTGACCGATGCGTTGCGGGGCTACATCGAAGAGCGTTACAGCATTCCCGCGTTGGAGCGCACCACCGACGAACTCCTCCATGCTCTGCGTGTGAGCCCCTTATCGGCAGAGCAACACCAGATGCTGGCGAACATATTGCGGACGGCCGATCTGGTGAAGTTCGCCAAGGCCGTACCCACTTCATCGGAGAACGAGCAATTGATGCAGGCCGCTCGCGACCTCATCCGTGCAACCACCACCACGCATGGATAAGGACCGCCTGGCATCCATCATTTGGGCACTGCTAGCTGCAGTGGGCGTGGCATACGCCTCATGGTACATGGTGAGCCATTTCGAAGTGGCCCATCCGGAGCGGTCGTGGATGCTGGTCGTGATCGGGCTTGCCGCGGTGCTGCACATCTGGCGTGCTGCACGCCGTTCGCCCATGGTCGCCCTGCCCACCTTCAAGTCCTTCGCAGGCGCACCGATCGACCTGCTCGCTCTCTTCAGGCACCTGCCCTTTGCCTTGTCCATTGCGGGTCTTGGCCTGCTCGTGCTCGCCCTGAGCCGACCTCAGAGCAAGGATAGCTGGCAGGACGTAAAGCGCGAAGGCATCGACATCGTGATCGCCATGGACATTTCCACGAGCATGCTCGCCAAGGACCTGCGCCCCGACCGGCTGGAGGCCGCCAAACGTGTGGCGAAGGAATTCATCGATGGCCGTCCGAACGATCGCATTGGCCTGGTCGTGTATGAAGGAGAGGCCTATACCCAATGTCCCCTCACCACTGACCACCGGGTCCTCAAGGACCTTTTTGCCCAGGCCCGACCGGGGCTGATCACGGGGGGGACCGCCGTGGGCATGGGCCTGGCCACGGCATTGAACCGCCTGCGCGAAAGCGAAGCGAAGAGCAAAGTGGTGATCCTGCTGACCGATGGCATGAACAACTCGGGCAGTGTACAACCCATGGACGCTGCCATCATCGCCGAGCAATTGGGCATCCGCGTGTATACCATCGGGGTGGGCACCCGCGGCAAGGCCTTGACACCGGTGGCCATGTATCCTGACGGCCAGTACCGCTATGACATGCAGGACGTGGAGATCGACGAGAAAGTGATGACACAGGTCGCTGACCTCACCGGTGGCCGATACTTCCGTGCGACCGATGCCGAGCGGCTCAAGGAGGTCTATGCCGAGATCGACAGGTTGGAGAAGACCCGCATCAAGGTGACCGAGCACAGCCAGCGGAAGGACGAGCATTTCCCCTTCACGCTCATTGGCGGATGCCTGCTCCTGTTCGGCTGGACCCTTGATCGGAGCGTATTGCGCAGTATGGCATGAGCAGGCCGGGCACATATCCATTAGGCAAGGTATCGGCGATCACGGTGCTCGTCGAGCTGCTCATTTGGGCGGTGATGCTCGTGATCTGGTGGATTTTGAAGGACCAGGTACCCGGATTCCGTTTCGGAAGGCCGGAGGTCCTGAAGGCCCAACTGGTGGGTCCCGGGATGATGCTCCTGTTCCTAGTTGACCTCGCCTGGCGCAACCGCGCCTTGAAGCGCTTCGCCGATGATGGCACCCGGGCACGCGTGGTGCCCGGTCTTTCCGGAACACGCGTACTTCTCCGATTCCTGCTGATGCGGGTGGGACTGTCGCTGGTCATTGCGGCCCTGGCCTCACCGCTCCATGGTACACGCATCGAAGAAGTGAAGGCCACGGGCATCGACCTGATGGTGTGCGTGGATGTAAGCAACAGCATGACCTGCGAGGACCTGAAACCCAGCCGTATGGAAGTGGCGCGCAGGGCCTTGTCACAACTCATCGATCAACTCCGGGGCGACCGCATGGGCATCGTGGTCTTCGCCGGGGACGCCTTCGTTCAACTGCCCATCACGTCGGACCGTTCCGCGGCGAAGCTCTTCCTGAACAGTGTGAACACTGATGCGGTGGGCACACAGGGCACCGCTATCGGCGCTGCGATCGACCTGGCCCGCGAGAGCTTCGACCCGAACACCACTTCAGGCAAGGCGATCATCGTGATCACGGATGGAGAGAACCACGAGGACGATGCCCAAGGTGCGGCACGCCGGGCGATCGAACAAGGCGTTGTAGTGCATACCGTGGGAATGGGGGCTCCCCAAGGTGGGCCGCTCCCCTTGCGACGGAACGGCCAGGTGACCGGATACCGCAAGGACCGCAGCAACAACACCGTGATCAGCCGCCTGGACG
>JBEICT010000313.1:0-3396 GCA_040383865.1 Flavobacteriales bacterium
GCGGTGCTTCGATCCAACGCTGTGCCCAGCCCGAAGCCCATGGCCTGAGTTCAGAATTTGAGCTTATCCATGAACCCAATGATCATCTTTTGTTGCCGGTCCACGCATGCTATGATACGCTCGGCTTTCTCTTTTTGACACCATTTCCGACGCATCGCAGAAAGAGTCTGTGTTTCCAGTTCGAAGGCTGAGCCGAGAGCGATCTCCATGAATCGGAACTTCTCTTTCTCGGTTCGTCGCGAGCTGCCCTCGGCAATGTTCGATGGTATCGATATGGCTGCGCGTTGTGACTGGCTTTTGTATTCTGAGACGTCCTGCCAGGGCAAGCCATCGTAGAGATCGTACACCAGGTCGATGAGGTCCATGCCGTGCTGCCACATCTCCAATTTCTTGAAGTCTTTCATGTGAGTCGGGTTTTCGTGAAGGTCGGATTTCCTTGGCTGCGGGCATCGGGTTGGGCAGTACTTCTATCCTGGGCTGCGCCCAGCCCGAGGCCCGCAGCCCGCAGCCTTGTATTTTCGCGTCCATGCTTCGTTCGTACGCCCTCTCGGCTTTCGCCATCCTCGCTATCTGCGCTACCGCCCTCGCCCAGGACTCCCCCCGCTACGGCCGCGACAAGTTCCGCCAGCTCGACCAGGAACTGCCCACCCCCAACGAGCAGCGCACCGCCAGCGGAGCCCCCGGCCACGCCTATTGGCAGATGAAGGCCGACTACGACATCCACGTGGAGATCACGGAGCCGAAGGCCGGGGAAGGGGTGTTGCCCAAGCTCACCGGCTACGAGACCATCACCTACCACAACCAGAGCCCCGACAAGCTCGAGTACCTCTGGCTGCAGCTCGACCAGAACATCTTCGAGCCGGGCAGTGACGCCAATCTGATCCGCACGGGAACGCTGGGCGATAGCGTCAGCCTTTCGCAGATCGACAAGTGGGTGAATCCCTTTGATGGCGGGTACAAGATCACCGGCGTCACCGATGCCAGCGGCGGCAAGCTGAAATACACCATCAACAAGACCATGATGCGGGTGGACCTGCCGAAGCCCCTCGCGCCCGGCGCCACCTTCAGCTTCAAGGTGAGCTGGTGGAACTGGATCAACGACCGCTCCAAGTGGGGCGGCCGCGCCGGCTACGAGTACTTCCCCGAGGAGGACAACTACCTCTTCACCATCGCGCACTTCTACCCGCGCATGTGCGCCTACATGGACTACAGCGGCTGGATGCACAAGCAGTTCCTGGGCTCGGGCGAGTTCACGCTCGACTTCGGCGACTACACGCTCAGCATCACGGTGCCCAGCGACCACATCGTGGCGGCCACCGGCGAATGGGCCAACGCATCCAGCGTGCTCACCGCCACCCAGCAGAAGCGCCTCGCGCAGGCCCGCACCAGCACCAAGCCGGTCATGATCGTCACCCCGGAGGAAGCCCTGGACAACGAGAAGGAGCGCGGCAGCGGCACCAAGACCTGGGTGTACAAGAGCAAGAACGTGCGTGATGTGGCCTTCGCCAGCAGCCGCAAGTTCATCTGGGACGCGATGAACCAGCCCGTGAAGACCAACAACGTGCTCTGCATGAGCTACTACCCCAAGGAAGGGAATCCGCTCTGGGAGCAGTACAGCACCAAGGTCGTGGCGCACACCATCAAGACCTACAGCAAGTTCACGGCGGACTACATCTACCCAGTCGCCATCAGCGTGCACACCGACCGCATCGGCATGGAGTACCCCATGATCTGCTTCAACGGCGGGCGCCCCGAGAAGGACGGTACCTACAGCGAGCGCACCAAGTATGGCATGATCGGCGTGATCACGCACGAGGTGGGGCACAACTTCTTCCCCATGATCATCAACTCCGACGAGCGGCAGTGGACCTGGATGGACGAGGGCCTCAACACCTTCGTGCAATACCTCACCGAGCAGGAGTGGGACAAGGACTACCCCAGCTGGCGCGGCAAGCCCCGCAACATCGTCGATTACATGAAGGGCGATCCCAACGCTGCACCGGACAAGGTGAAGGCGCGCATCGAGCCCATCATGACCAACAGCGAGAGCATCACGCAGTTCGGCAACAACGCCTACGGCAAGCCCTGCACGGCCCTCAACATCCTGCGCGAAACGGTGATGGGCCGCGAGCTCTTCGACCACGCCTTCAAGACCTATTGCGAGCGCTGGAAGTTCAAGCACCCCACGCCGGCCGACTTCTTCCGCACCATGGAGGACGCCAGCGGCGTGGACCTCGATTGGTTCTGGCGCGGCTGGTTCTACACCACCGACCATGTGGACATCGCCATCACGGACCTCAACTACATGCGTATGGACCCGCGCGATCCCATGGCGGCCAAGGAGCTTCAGCGCAAGGACAAGGCTTCGGAGGTACCCGACATCAGCCGCCAGCGCAACATCGACGCCAAGCTGGACTTCGTGGTGGACCGCGACACCACTGCGCGCGACTTCTACAACCGCTTCGATCCGCTGAAGGCCACCGAACGTGAGCTGGCGGCCTACGAGAAGTGGAAGACAGGGCTTACGGCGGATGAACAGGCGCTGCTTGGTCAGGACCTTCACGTGTATGAACTCGCACTGAAGAACATCGGTGGGTTGGTGATGCCCGTGATCCTGGAGTGGACCTACGCCGACGGCACCACCGAGGTGGAGCGCATCCCCGCCGAGCTGTGGAAGACCAGCGACGAGGTCACCAAAGTATTCGTGAAGCGCAAAGAGGTGCGGAGCGTGACGCTCGATCCCTTCCTCGAGACCGCCGATTGCGACCTCAACAACAACAGCTGGCCTTCACGCATGGTGCCCACCCGCTTCGATGTCTTCAAGGAACGCGAGTGGCGCCGCCCCAACCCCATGCAGGAGGAGCGGAACCGGCAGACGGGCGGTGAGATGAAGGGGAGGTGATCGATGCGCTTTTCTTGGGCATGGATCGTTCTCGCTTGTCTCGTTCAAGCGAGCTGCCGTGATCGAGAGATCGGTTACGGTACGATCCAATGCCATTACATGATGTGTGCCTGTGGAGATCGTACACCACAGTACAGAGTGGACTCCATACTTGATGGGCCATTGACCATTATCAAGGACAAGGACATTGATGTTGTGTTCCTCAAAGGACAGGATGAGTTCGATGCTGCGCATGGGATCAGTGATTGCTTGATCTGTTACGAGTTCGTTGTACGCGGCACCGTTCGGAGTTCTGGCGATGAGTTCAAAATGATCGCGGATACGATCTCACGCCGGTTGGAAGCAACTTGCTGCGATCAACAGTGAGGTATTTCCGAACATCTCCTTTCGGACAGAGCGTAAAGGGCAGCAGGACGGAGAGATGAAAAGGCAGTGACGATCGGATGGTCGTGCGAGCAGAAAATGTGCGGCTGATGTGGGCGTGCCCCTTCGCA
>JBEICT010000314.1:0-3383 GCA_040383865.1 Flavobacteriales bacterium
GGGTGGTATGGACATGTATCGCGCTGAAAAGACCGGCGAGAACACTTGGGGCCAGGTGGAGAACCTGAAGGCTCCGCTGAACAGTGCTTCGGACGATTTCGCCATCGTGTTCGACGGTGAGAACGACAAGGGTTTCTTCACCAGCAACCGTCCCGGAGGCAAGGGCCAGGATGATATCTGGCGCTTCTACATGCCAGACATGGTGTTCGCACTGCAGGGTACCACCTACGACAAGAAGACCAACACCCCGCTGGCCGGCGTGAAGATCAGCGTGGTGGGCACCAATGGAAGCAACTTCAGCGCCATCACCGATGAGAACGGCGGGTTCAGCTTCGTTGAGAACGGCAAGGACCGCTACATCAAGGAAGGGGTGAGCTACAGCATCATCGCCGAGAAGGAAGGATACCTCGTGGTGAAGGACCAGATCACCACCGTGGGCCTTACCGAGAGCACGACGTTCGTGAAGGAGTACTTCCTTCAGCCTTTCGAGAAGACCGGCATCCCATTGCCGCAGATCCTTTACGATGTGGACCAGTTCTTCCTGCGCCCCGAGGCCAAGGATAGCTTGGAGACCCTCTACCAGACGCTGATGGACAACCCGAACATCGTGATCGAGCTGCGTTCGCATACCGATGCACGTCCGACCCGGCGTTATCCAGGCGGTAACAAGGAGCTTTCGCAGAAGCGTGCCCAGAGCTGCGTGAACTATTTGGTCGAGAAGGGCATCGATCCCGCCCGAATGGTACCCGTCGGTATGGGTCCTGACGAACCGGTGGTAACGATGGAGCAGATCAAGAAGATGGGCACGAAGGAGGAGCAGGAAGCGGCTCACCAAAGGAACCGCCGCACCGACTTCAAAGTGTTGAGGTCTGACTTTGTGCCCGGTGGGGCTGCTCCCCAGGCACCGGCGCCAAACAATTAGCCCTAACGCATAAGGAACGAGCATTCACCGATACGGGTGGATGCTCGTTCTTCTTTTTCGCCCCATGAGCTCCGACCGTTACGCCCAGCGCGGTGTCTCCTCCGGCAAGGAGGATGTACACAAGGCCATTGCCTCCTTGGACAAGGGCCTTTTCCCCAAGGCCTTCTGCAAGGTGGTGGCCGATGACCTTACCGGCAGTGCGGACCATTGTATTGTGATGCACGCCGATGGAGCCGGCACGAAGTCATCACTGGCCTATGCCTATTGGAAGGAGACGGGTGATCTCTCCGTATGGCATGGCATTGCGCAGGATGCCATCGTAATGAACCTGGACGACCTGCTCTGTGTGGGTGCCACGGACAACATCCTCTTGAGCAGCACCATCGGTCGCAACAAGCGGCTGGTACCCGGCGAAGTGGTGAGCGCCTTGATCGAAGGCACGGAGCTTTTCTTGGGGCGTATGCGTGCATTGGGTATTGGCATCCGCAGCACGGGTGGCGAAACAGCGGATGTGGGCGACCTGGTGCGCACCGTGATCGTGGACAGTACCGTTACCTGCCGCATGAAGCGTAGTGAGGTGATCGATAATGCGCGGATACAGGCCGGTGATGTGATCGTGGCCCTGGCCGGCTACGGGCAGGCCACCTACGAGGATGCCTACAATGCGGGCATGGGCAGCAATGGCCTCACCAGTGCTCGCCACGACGTTTTCGCCAAGGAACTGGCCACCAAGTACCCCGAGACCTTCGATCCCGGCACACCCGCCGAGCTGGTGTACAGTGGCCAGGCACGGCTTACCGATCCGTTGGAAGGCACACCGCTCGATCATGGCAAGGCCGTGCTTTCGCCCACCCGCACTTACGCACCAGTCGTAAAGCGTGTGCTGGAGGCCATGCGGACAGACATCCATGGCATGGTGCATTGCAGCGGCGGTGCGCAGACCAAGGTGCTGCACTTTGTGGAGGGCCTGCGCATCATAAAGGACGACCTGCTGCCCATCCCCCCGCTTTTTAATGCCATCCAGCGCATGAGCGGTACTGACTGGCAGGAGATGTACAGGGTCTTCAACATGGGGCATCGGTTGGAGTTCTATGTCCCACCCTCTCGCGCCGAAGAGATCATCGCCATTTCCACCGCCTTCGGGATCGACGCCAAGGTGATCGGCAGGGTGGAAGCAGCGCCAGCGAAAGAGGTGGTGCTCACCAGCCCACACGGGATCTTCTCCTATCACTGACCCCCCTCTGCGTCCTCCGCGTCTCCGCGTGAGGCTCTCTTCCCCATGTCCGACCTCCTCTCCAAGCTCTCCGCCCTCCACGATCGCCGCACCGAGATCGGCAAACAGCTCGCGGACCCTACAGTCATTGCGGACCAGAAGCGGTTCGTGGAATTGAACCGGACCTATCGCGACCTGGAGCCGATCGAACAGGTCTTTTTCCGGTTCAGGCGCTTGCACGACGACCTGGCCGGTGCCGATGAGATCCTGCGCACCGAGCGCGACCCGGAGATGCTCGAGATGGCCCGTGCCGAGAAGGAGGCCAGCAGCAGCGCCATCGAAGCGATGGAAGAGGAGGTGCGCTTGATGCTGGTACCCAAGGACCCCAACGATGCGCGCAATTGCACGGTGGAGGTCCGCGCAGGCACAGGGGGCGACGAGGCCAGCTTGTTCGCCGGCGACCTCTACCGCATGTACACCCGTTATTGCGAAGGCCTCGGCTGGAAGGTGGAAGTGGCCGATGTGAGCGAAGGCTCCGTGGGCGGCTACAAGGAAGTGGTCTTCAACGTGATCGGTGAAGGAGCGTACGGTGTGCTGAAGTTCGAGGCGGGTGTGCACCGCGTGCAACGCGTGCCGGCCACCGAGGCCAGTGGGCGCATCCACACCAGTGCCGCCACTGTGAACGTGCTGCCCGAGGCCGAAGAGACCGATGTGGAACTGAAGGAGAGCGATGTAAAGATGGAGACCGCCCGTAGTGGTGGGGCAGGGGGGCAGAACGTGAACAAGGTGGAGACCAAAGTGCGCCTTACGCACCTCCCCACGGGCCTGGTGGTCATGTGCCAGACCGAGCGCAGCCAGCTGGGCAACCGCATGAAGGCCATGCAGATGTTGCGCACCAAGCTGTATGAGGACAAGGTGCGCGAGCAGGAGGCCGTTGTGGCCGCCCAACGCAAGAGCCAGGTGAGCAGTGGCGACCGCAGCGCCAAGATCCGCACCTACAACTACCCGCAAAGCCGCGTTACCGATCACCGGATCGAGTTCACCGTGCACAACCTGCCGCAGGTCCTCAACGGTGATCTGCAAGAGATGATCGACGCCCTGCAGCTCGCCGAGCGAACCGAGAAACTGAAGGCCGAAGCAGGTATCTGATCAACAGGGAGCAGCCGCGAACTCCTCTTTGATCAGTGGATTTCATTGCCGGTCCGGTCCGGTCGTTGCGCCGATCGTCTGACCTTTGCGGTCCATGAC
>JBEICT010000315.1:0-3380 GCA_040383865.1 Flavobacteriales bacterium
GAGCTTTGCTGTGCTCGATATGGCCGTCCAGAACGAACTGTATCCGGGGGATGACACCAGACGAGGACGGCTCTATAACATCGAGGACTTGTATGAGCAGGGGTTCGAGCCGATGATAAATCCAGCGGAAGGTCGATTCAGTCTAACATATAATGAGGAGATCCCACATACGCCTGGTTTCGGTGTTTTTCCCAATGGTCAACTTCACTTTGAAGCGTTGCATAATGAAAGCACAGGACGGAGTTTTCTCTTCGCCCACAATGCCTTCCACCTTGCTAGATTCGAGATACTCTCCGACCGCATCGTTCCACTGGGGGCAATTGCGATACCAGCGCCTCCGGGGTCCCAACCTAAGCTACTTCGAACAAAAGGAGAGATCGAGGCCGTATCGCTCGGTTCCGATGTGAAAGTGGCACTTGTGTTCAATGCATTAGTGGGAACCGGACCCGAGTATAACTGGGCGTTGAATCTGTATACGACCACACTGGATGCGGGCAGTCCGCAGTTGCAAGTGACAGGGAATCCGGCGTTGATCTTGTTGGATGAAGCACCAGGCTACCCGTTCCACCTGAACGCTCTTGGTGACCCAATAGCATGGCCGTCCGTTGGGGGTATTGAGTTTTCCCCTAACCGGCGCTTTGTTTATTTCATCAAGTCCTTGGAGAATGCATTGTCGCCGGTCGGACCCACAAGTCATATCGGCTATTGGGACCTCTTGGAGGAGGAACTGGTATACCTGCAAGGACTTGACCTCCTGCCCTTCGTAGATAGCAAGATGGAACTTGGTGCGGCACCATCTGGATCCGCCACAGCCCTTTACGTTAGCGGTACGTTGGGTATCGGTACACCGGTATTGGGTTGTCTCCTTGACCCTGATGTGCCCTCTATGGCGAACTGGGTGCCTAGTGCCTTGGCCGTACAAGGCGCCTCGATCTGCGGTGATACCTACCTCGATTGGAACGGAGCACTGGATCGCTATCATCTGCTGCCGAAGCAAGTGGATGCTGATCAAGCGACCTCGATGATGAGCGATCTGCAGTGTTGCGCCGTAGTCCACCAAATGACGGGATACACGAACTACACTGCGCTTTCCGGTTCAAGTGTATGGAGCGCAGAGGACAACCCCTTCAGGGATTTTCACCAAGTCAGGATCAATGGTGAACTCCGGTTCCCATCAGGTTCGCATGTAACTGCGGCTGGGCTTAGCTTCACATTCGCCGAAGGTTCGGTGCTGATCATTGAAGCTGGCGCTTCATTTGAATGCACCAATTGCCACTTCTCCAATGCATGCGAGGATTCCCGATGGAAGGGTATCGAGGTACACGGTTCTATAGCCCAGAACCAGTTCGGCAGTCCGCATCCAACGCACCAAGGCAAACTCGTACTACGCGGCAGTACGGTGGAGAATGCCGAGATCGGCGTCCTCGTGGCCAAGCGCGGCCCGTTCGGCAACATTGCCGCAGGCGGTGTGGTCAGCGCGGAGCGTGCGTGGGTGACCGAGGAGGTGGATGAGCAGCCCATTTCGTTCTGGAGGCCCACCACCTTCCGGAATTGTCGGGAAAGCGTCCATTTCCCACCCTTCCAGAACGTGCAACCGAACGGAACCCTGCACCGGAACCTGAGCCGCTTCAGCGATTGCGTGTTCACTGTGAACGACCAATACCCCGTTACCTACGACTTCAAGCACCATGTGTACATGCACCGCGTGGACGGCATTCCCTTCCGGGCCTGCACCTTCGAGAATGCGCTGCCCGATGCCTTCTTCGCCGAGGGCGGCGCCTTCCCGGGTAGCCTGTACCTCGGTCACGGCATACGCAGCCTGGACGCGCATTACACCGTTGCCAGCTCGTGCAACACCGTGCAGCCGGTGGGTGAACCTTGCCCCGAGGCCGATACCCGCTTCAGCGAGTTCCGAGGATTGGACCATGGCATCCATGCGCTGGGCAGTACCAAACTGCGCAACTTCCTGGTGGACCGGGTGAAGTTCACGGATAACATCGCCGGCGTGTACAGTAGCGCCGTGGTGGGCTACAGCGTGAAGAACAGCATCTTCAGCGAAGGGGGAAGGGATGTCGCGATGCTCAATCCAGATGAGGAGTATTGGGATTCGCACCACCGCGGCATCTACAGCCACAGCAGCTACGCCTTCACGGTGCAGGACAATGCCTTCTTCAAGACCCCGGGCAGCCCTGCGGACCAGCTCACCGAAGGCGTGGTGATCGGCTACAGCCGCGACCACAACGACTATGTGTTCCGCAACCACGGCGAGAACTTGAGCGTGGGTTTTGCCGGTGAGGGCATCAGTGCCAGCATGGAGCCCAGCTACACCCCGCTCATCGGCCTGCAGCTCATCTGCAACACCAACAACAATAACGACAAGAACCTGAGCAGCCGGAAGGCGAATGGGGCTACTGTAAACGAACAGGCCTCCCACATCATCCGCACCAACCAGGGCAATCACTACCGTCCGGCGGACAACGTGTTCGATGAATGGGTGGGTCAGCAGTTCAAGAAGGACTACGAGGTCACCACCACATTCAGTCCCATCAGCTACTGGCACCGTGCCGTGAGCCCTTATGTGCCGCTGAGCCATGATGTCTTCTTGAACCCAGCACCGGTCAACACCATCCCGGCCGACAACTGCGCATCCAAACTGCCTCCGCGCATCCCCGTGGAGCTGCCATGGGGCATGGCCCCCGGTGGCTTGATCGATGTGCTGGAAGCCGAGAAGCTGGCCTACGGAAGCACCCGCTACCTCTATGACCAATTGATCGACGGGGGCAATACCGATGAGGTGGTGCAGGAGATCACCGATGCATGGCCCCAGGAGGTGTGGGACCTGCGCAACTCCCTGCTGGCGAAGAGCCCCTATCTGAGCACCACGGTGCTGAAGGAGCTGAACCACCAGAACAAGCTGCCGGCCGTGCTGTATGCCGAGGTATGCATCGCGAACCCGGAGGCCACCAAGGCCGAAGGCTTCTACGCGTGGCTGGAGGAGGGCGCCCCGCATCCGTTGCCCGAGTACCTGCTTGCCGCGATCGCTGCCAGCTGGGAGGTGCGCACCTACCGCACCACCATGGAGAGCACCATGGCCGACCACCACGAGACCATGAGCCAGGCGGCGACCATGCTGCTGGAGCAGCTCAGTGCGGATAGCACTGGTCTGCGGGTGAACGACCTGCGCACTGTGTGGCAGGAGATCCGCACCCCGGCGGCGCGCTATGCCGAGGCCATGGCCCTGATGGAGCTGGGCATGTACAGCGCGGCGACCGCCGTGGTAGCGGCCATTCCCCAGGAGCATAGCAAGCTGAAACCTCGTGAGCTCACAGAAAAGGACCGCATGCTCTCGCTGATCGGGTTCATGCAGGCCCTGGCCGCCA
>JBEICT010000316.1:0-3377 GCA_040383865.1 Flavobacteriales bacterium
CCGGACAGCAACGTGAACGAGCCTGCCAGCCATGGACAGGTGGGCTTCCGCATACGGCCATTGCAACCGCTGCTGCCTGGCACCACCATCACAAACATCGCCAACATCTACTTCGACTTCAACCCGCCCATCATTACTGAACCAAGCGTGCTGGTGGCGGAGTTCAGTACAGGGATGGGGGAAGCATCATCAGCGATGATCCAGCTCAGGCCGAATCCGACCGATGGTGTGGTGGTCGTTCAACTCGATGGGGCCGGGTACACAGGCGGTACCTTGCGTGTGTTCGCTGCGGACGGAAGGGTTGTAACGACCCAGCGGATATTCGGCCCCGTGTTGGAACTTGACCTGGCAGGGCTGAGCCAAGGCATTTTCGTGATCGAATGCGAGGCGATCGATGGAAGCAGAGCAACTGCGCGACTCGTGCGCCAATGAGACCGCGACCACACCAGCACTACTTCACCCGACAGACCATGAAGAAAGCACTCCTTACTGCACTGGTCGGCATTCTACCGCTATTCCTACAAGCCCAAGCGGAATGGTTCGAAAAGCTGAAGCCGACAGTGGCATCACAGATGGGCTGGGCACATGAGGATGGCGTGGCCTTCAGCCTTGGGGAGTATATCCTTTTCGGCATGGGGCGCAAGGCCGATGGCGAGGTGACCGGTGACTTCATGAAGTACCATCCTGCTACGAACACCTTCGAGGGTCTGCAGGGTTTTCTTGGGCTGGCCACCTTCAACCATGGAGCTGGAGGCGTGGGCTTCTCCATTGGAGAGGTCGGGTATGCGGGGCTTGGCGGATCCCTTGGTTTTGATGCGAACGACACGATCTTCCGCTACACCTTGGCCGCGAATAGCTTTTGGGCAATGGAACCCTTGGTGTTCCCAGGTGGACCACGCTTTGGTGCCATCTCCTTCGTGATCGGCGACAAGGCCTACATCGGGGGCGGTCTATCCGCACCGGGCTGGAACAGCACCAATACCTTCTGGGAGTACTCACCCGCGTCCGGATGGCTCCAACGCGCGAGCCTTCCCGCGGCCATCGGCGGTGGTGTCGCATTCGCCTTGGATGGTGCCGGTTACGTGATCCGTGACAATGGCACCACGCTTTGGCGCTACGATCCGGTGAGCAACACTTGGAGCACGCAAGCGGTCTTCCCCGGCGGTGCGCTCGAAGGTGCCGTGGCCTTCACGTATGAAGGCAAGGGCTATGTAGGGACGGGCTACCTGGGAGGAACACGTTCACGGACCTTCCACGCCTATGACCCGGCACTGAACGCTTGGTCGGAAGCTGAACCCATGTGGGATGCCTGGGGACGCAACAACGCATCGGCGGTCTCGCATAATGGCAAAGCCTATGTGATCTGCGGCAACGCCGCGCAGCAAACACAGGTGGCCGCCGAGATCTGGGAGCTTGGACCACCCGCGCCGCTCGTGCCGGGCACCTGGGTGAAGCGCCCCTACCTGCCGGCCGCACCACGCGATCGGCCATTCTCCTTCACCCTTGATGGCATCGCATACCTCGGTGGTGGCAATACATCAAGCGGCTGGTCCACACAGTTCTTCGCCTACGACCCCTTGGCGCGGCGATGGAACACCCGCGCATCATTGCCCGCAGCAGCGCAAAGCGGTGTACAGGCCGCAGCTGCCGTGGATGGACTGGGCTATGTGCTGATCGGGACCGATGCCAACAACTTCTGGGTCTATGACCCGGCGACCGATACGTGGTCCCAACGTGCCGATATGCCCGGCGGAGCACGATCACGGCCGGTGGCCTTCGGCTTGGACGGCAAGATCTACGTGGGTACCGGAATGATCGCCAGCGTGCGACAGAACGACCTGTGGGCCTATGACCCACAAAGCGACAGCTGGGAACAACGCGCCAATTACAATACTTCAGGTGTTCACTCTGCCGCCGCGTTCACGCTGGCGGACAGAGGGTGCATTTGCGGTGGCAACCTTAACGGCAGCAGCACTGCGACCAGCGCGGTACGTTGCTATGACCCCGTAACGGACACCTGGGCCAGCGCCCAAGGCCTGCAGCCCCCGAACAACATGCAGACCCATACGGCCATCGGGTTGAACAACCGCGGCTACCGTTTAGGGGGCACCCTATCGAGCATCATCGTGGACGCCTTCCACGAGTATGACCCCAATACGAATGCCTGGACCGTGTTTCCCACCACAGGTGGTGGCTGGCGTTTCGATGCCACGGCGTTCGCCGCGTCGGACCGCATATTCCTGTCCTGTGGCAGACTGAACCCGAACGGTTCCACCGCCACTTCTTCTGCCAATGCGAACGACCTGTGGGAATACATCCCATTGAGCAGTGCGGACGACTTCGCCCTAAGCGGCAGGGCCTACTACGATGCCGACCTGAGCTGCACACAGACCACGGGCGATATTGGTGCTCCGAACTTGATCCTGGAGGTGCAGCCCGGCGGCTATTACGCCAGCACCAACGCCGTTGGCGAATTCATCATGGACCTTCCACCCGGGCAATACACACTGGCCCAAACAAGCACTGTATGGCTCGACCACTGCAATGCGGTGCCCCAGTCTTTCGAGGTGATCGCTGGGGGGCCTCCGGTCTCGATCGAGTTCCCGGACACCCTGGCCTTCGGTCTCGACGTGGGTATTGCAATGAGCGCGGGCCCAGCGCGTGTGGGTTTCCAGCACCAGATCGCCATCGAGCTGCAGAACCATGCGCCCTTGCCAACGGGTGGCGCCACCGTGCAACTCCAGCTCGACCCCATCCTGGCATTCACCTCAGCCATTCCCGCTCCATCGCTGATCACGGGCAATACGATCACCTGGGAGTTCCCGGATATCGCTTTGCCTGACCCCGTGCAGATCCAGGTGTACACCCAAGTGCCGGCCAATATCAATTTATTGGGCACGCAGTTGCTTTCCACAGCGAGCGTGATCACCGTGAACGCGGATGGGAATAGCGACAACAACTCCGCGACCGTCCAGCGCACGATCACCGCCGCTTACGACCCCAACGACAAGCTCGCCACCACCAGTTCGGGCAACACCATGGTCTGGCTGATCAACGAGGATGAATGGATCGACTACACCATACGTTTCCAGAATACGGGAACGGATACGGCCTTCACGGTGATCATCACCGACACACTGCCGCCCACACTTGATCCGGGCAGCATCATCTGGGGCGCTGCCTCACATGCACATTCCCGCCTCATCGAGGGCCAGGGCACCCTGAAGTTCATCTTCCCGAACATCCTGCTTCCGGACAGCAACGTGAACGAACCGCTCAGCCATGGCTTCATTGGCTTCCGCATCCGTCCGCGCCTGCCCCTATTGCCCGGCACCACCATCGAGAACATCGCCAACATCTACTTCGATTTCAACCCG
>JBEICT010000317.1:0-3374 GCA_040383865.1 Flavobacteriales bacterium
AAATCCGGCTTGCGCTTTTCCAGGAAGGCGTTGCGGCCCTCCTTGGCCTCCTCGGTCATGTAGGCCAGTCGTGTGGCCTCCCCGGCGAAGACCTGCTGGCCCACCATGCCATCGTCCGTGAGGTTGAAGGCGAACTTGAGCATCTTGATGGCGGTGGGGCTCTTGGCGAGGATCTCCTGCGCCCATTCCCACGCCGTGGCCTCCAGTTCGGCGTGTGGCACTGCGGCGTTCACCATGCCCATCTCGTAGGCCCGCTGCGCATCGATGTCGCGGCCCAGGAAAAAGATCTCACGGGCCCGCTTCTGGCCCACCATCTTGGCGAGGTAGGCGCTGCCGTAGCCGCCATCGAAGCTGGTCACATCGGCATCGGTCTGCTTGAACACCGCGTGCTCCTTGCTGGCCAGCGTAAGGTCGCACACCACATGCAGGCTGTGCCCACCGCCCACGCACCAGCCGGGCACCACGGCGATCACCACCTTGGGCATGAAGCGGATGAGGCGCTGCACCTCCAGGATGTTGAGGCGCGGCATGCCATTGTCGTCCACATAGCCTTGATGGCCGCGGGCCCGCTGATCACCGCCACTGCAGAATGCCCAGCCTCCGTCCTTGGCGCTGGGGCCCTCGGCGCTGAAGAGCACCACGCCGATACTGGTGTCCTGGTGCGCATCATGGAAGGCCTGCAACAATTCGCCCACCGTATGCGGCCTGAACGCATTGCGTACCTCGGGCCTGTTGAAGGCGATCCGCGCCACGACGCCGCTCTTGCGGTAGGTGATGTCCTCGAATTCCTTCACCGTGGTCCATTGCGGCGGTGCAATGGCGCTCTTCATACGGGCCTTGGTCATGGTGGATCGGGTTGGGCGGCAAATATCGGCATGTCCAACGGCGGATCATCGGTTGGCAGAGCGGTCCTGGTTTGTTCTGCGTTGGCATATCGCGATGTTCGCGACAGCTATTGCACCCGGGTTCTTGCGATATTCGGGGTGTGGAAGAACGAAAGCCGCCGTTGCGGATCATGGTGGCCGACGCCTTGGAGCTGGTATCCGATGGCTTGCGCGTGCGCTTGTCCGATCGCGACGACATACATGTGGTCGCTCATGCCAGCACGGGTAACCGGGTGCTCGAGCTCTTGGCGACCATACCGATCGACCTGGTCCTTTTGGAGGTCTCGTTACCGGGAATGGACGGCATAGATACCGCCCGCGCCATACGCAAACTGTTCCCGCAGGTGCGCATGTTGGCCCATTCCTCCCTCACGGAGATCGAGTATGTGAACAGCATGCTCATCGAAGGGGCCTGCGGCTATTTGGTGAAAGGAGGTCCGCGCGAAGAGCTGGTCCTTGCCATTCACACGGTGATGAGCGGCAAGCGCTACCTGAGCGAAGCGGCCCAGCGCAATGTGGATGCAGGCTATGCCTATACGGAGAAGCGGATGGATGGTGAGTACATCGGCCTCACCGCCCGGGAGCGGGAGATCATCCGGCTGGTGGCGATGGAACGCACGAACGGAGAGATCGCCGCGGTCTTGTTCATCAGTGAGGACACGGTGAAGACGCACCGCAAGCACCTGATGACCAAGCTCAATGTACGCAGCGTTGCCGGGTTGGTCAAGTACGCCATCGACCGGCGCTGGGTCTGAGCGGCCTCGCCATCATTTCCCCCACATGTGGGTATTGCAGACGCCTGTGTGCTGTCCGGACTTTTGTGCCGGATACCACGAACACCTGCATCATGGAAAAGCGCATCTCCCTCTCCTGCGAAGCAGCCCTTCTCACCGCTCTTTGTGCGCTCATCGGTTTGTCCCTTTTCGGCACCCCGGCACCGGCCGTCGTCCGTGACGAGGTCCTCATCACCGGCTGGTTGCACGTCACCGACGCCCATATGAACGACGCCGTGCTGGTCGTTGAGCTGGAGGGCGAGCACTGCCTCTATGCCGAACTGGGGTTAAATGGCCGCTTCGCTTTCACGGTCCCGGTGAACTCCAAGGCACGCCTGGTCTTCATGAAGCCCGGCCACCTGCCCAAGGAGGTGGAGGTGGATACCCGCAACGCCTTGAACACCCCCAAGGCCGAACGCATGAACCGCAAGGTGGTGTTCGATGTGGTGCTGGAATCCGAGGAGCAGCGCCCCGGCCGCCGCTACGATGGCCCCGTGGGCAGCATCACCTTCGTCAACGGCACCGGCACCATGAAGGTGCGGCATGATCTGCGGGTGGTGGCGGACGGACCGGCCATCGTCAGCGAGGATTGAGGCTTTGTATGGGGTTGACGCGATCGGCAGATCGCTGATGAGGGCTATTCGCGGTCGAGCAGGCTCCCTTTCACGGCGGCGAGCGGCAGCTCCACGGTGGTGATCACCGGGTGACCTACGCTGAAGCGCACGCGCTCCGTCCACAGTTCCTTCACCCGGGTCGCGGGGCCGATCGCGTTCCAGGGGATGAACAGCGGCGGGTGACCCACACGGAAGAACACCATCACCGACAGGTAGAGTCCGAAGGGGTCGTGCGCGATGCGGAGCACCCCGCTGTATTTCGCGATCCCTACACGGCCCGCTTGAAAGGAGCGGCCGGGCGGGACAGGCCCGGGCGGGCCACCGAAACGTGCATGCATGCGGTTCCACCCGCTCGTGTGCCCGATCATGAAGGTGATCAGGCACCAGAACAGGGGCCAGCCCAGCGCGAACCACCGGGGGTCGAAGGGGAAGGGGTGCGTGGAGGCCATGGCTATTCCACCTGGAACCGGTGGCTGGTCATGTGCCCGCGCCCATCCCGCACCAGCAGCAGGTAACCCCCGGCGGGAATTCCGCTCAGGTCGAGCTGTGCCCGGCTACCTTGCACTGCTGTCTGCAACAGGGTCCGGCCCGCGAGGTCGAGCACCTGCACCTGGTGTGGACCTAGGTCGTTGGTGTTCAAGGTGAGCACGGGTGAGCCGATGGGTACAGGGTTCGGGCCGATGGAGAGGCTGCTAGTCTCATCCGGGGAGGGGCCGTTGGAGAGAATGAGCGGTCCGCAGATGCACTGCACGCACAGACCGGTGTCACCATAGAACAGGAAGTCGCACGGTTGGGAGCACAGGTCCATGATGATGGTGTCGCCGACCACGTTCAGCGGAATGGGCTGCCCCCATTGGGAGCCATCCACGCAATCGATCGGGTCGAAGATCCAGGTATAGGGACCGGTGCACGCGCTCCATAGCGCCGAATCCGGCCCGAATGCCCATACGCCGTCGCAGCCGTTGGTGGGTGGTACCACGTAGTAGGTGGTGAGCGCGGTCTGGGCCGATGCGCCGAACGCGCAAAAACCAAAAAGGATCGCAAGGCTGCGGAACGGCTTCATGTAGCAAAGCTATTTCGTTCCGTCGATGGCCGATGTGACG
>JBEICT010000318.1:0-3368 GCA_040383865.1 Flavobacteriales bacterium
AGGCGATGATGGAATAAAGCCCCACGAAGAGCGGAACGGAAAGGTCCTTCGCCGGGAGATGATGCAGCAGGGGTTCGGGCGGAAAAAGACCGGGCCGCTGTTCGATCCACCCGAAGAAGGCAGGCAGCGAGACCACCACCGGAAGTGCGACCAACAGTGTCAGGAGATAGGCCTTGCGCATCGGGCGAGCCGGGGAGTAACGCGTGGCAAGGTAGGCGGACCGTAGCTTCGCCGCCATGTTCGCGACCTGGCGCAGCTGGATGCTTGAACGACCCCTGGCAGCGCTCACCATCATTGCGCTGGTGCCGCGCCTGCTGGCCGCACTGTTCAGTGGGGGGTACTTCGCCCACGACGACCACTTCCTGATCGTGGAAGCGGCAGGCAGCTGGGTGGACGGCTACGACTACAACTACTGGCTGCCGTGGAACCAGGGCGAAAACCCGCGGCCCAGCGGGCACAGCTTCTTTTACGTAGGGCTGCACTACCTGCTCTTCAGCCTGCTGAAAGGCATCGGCATGGCCGACCCGAAGGCGATGATGGTGATGGTGCGCCTACTGCACGCGCTGTGGAGCCTGGTGGTGGTGCGCGTGGGATATCGTATTGCGCTGCGCCTCTCCAATGACCAGATCGCTTGGAACACCGGACTGTTCCTTGCATTGTTCTACTTCATGCCCTTCCTGGCGGTACGCAACCTGGTGGAAGTAGCGTGCATTCCCTTCCTTATGCTGGGTGCATGGCGCTTGGTGAGGACCACGGAAGGCCCCGCGGTGCGTGATGTGCTTTGGGCCGGTGTGTTCATCGGACTGGCCGTGAACGTGCGGTTCCAGACCCTCTTCTTCGCGGCCGGCCCCGGGCTGGCGCTGTTGCTCCAGCGGCGGTGGTGGCCGGCGGTGGTGTACGGCCTCGGGGTGGCCATTCCGTTGGCGATCATTCAAGGCAGCATCGATGGCTTCCTGTGGGGACGGCCCTTCGCCGAACTGGGCGAGTACGTGCTCTACAACATCAACAACAACACCACCTACGGCGTGCTGCCGTGGTACAACTACCTGTTGCTGTTGGCGGGCATCTTCATCCCGCCGCTGAGCGTGGCGGTGCTGTTCGGCTATTTCCGGCGCACCTCGCCACTGCTCCTTTGGCTACCCCTGCTGCTGTTCCTGGCCATCCACTCCTACTTCCCCAACAAGCAGGAGCGCTTCCTGCTGCCCATGGTGCCGCTCTTCTTCGTGGTGGGGTACACCGCATGGGAACAGTGGCGCAGCGGGAGCGGTTGGTGGCAGCAGCGCAACGGGCTGTGGCGCGGCGGCATGCGCTTCGTGTGGGTATTGAACGGCGTGTTGCTCGTGGTGCTCTGCTTCAGCTACAGCAAACGGAGCCGGGTGGAGGCCCTGTACGCCCTGCGCGACCAACCGCCCATGCGGGGCATCCTGTTGGAGGACAGCGCCGAGGGCGAGGCCCCCATGCCACCGTTGTTCTACTTGGGGAAATGGGACATCGCGGTGATCCCCTGGACGGGCGCACCGGGCGACCTGCCTGCGCTGTTGAAGACCTGGGAGGCCAGCGGCACACCCGATGTGGTCCTGTTCATCGGGGAAGAACAACTGGAACAGCGCATCAAGAGCACCGAGGCCGCCCTGGGACCGCTCAAGGTGATCGGGCGGGCGGAACCTGGTCTGTTGGACCGCACGGTGCACTGGCTGAACCCGGTGAACCGCAACGAGACCATTGTGATCGCGCGGGTGGCCGAGTGACGACCGGCACCCACTGCGTTGTCCCGGCCCCGTAGCTTCGCGACCATGTCCGACCACAAGATGCATCCCGAGAGCCTGATGATGAGCCACGGCTACAAGCCGGCGCTCAGCGAAGGTGCCATCAAATGCCCCATTTTCCAGACCAGCACGTTCGTGTTCAAGAGCGCGGAGGATGGCAAGGCGTTCTTCGAAGTGGCCTATGGACTGCGTGAGAAGCGCGAGAAAGAGGAGCTCGGCCTGATCTACAGCCGACTGAACAACCCCGACCTGCAGATCCTGGAGGAACGCCTGTGCCTGTGGGACGAGGCCGAGGAATGCGCGGTGTTCGAGAGCGGCATGAGCGCCATCAGCACCTGCCTGCTCGAGTTCCTTTCGCCGGGCGATGTACTGCTCTTCAGCAACCCGTTGTACGGCGGCACCGACCACTTTATCAAGCATGTGCTCACCAGGTTCGGCGTGGAAGTGATGGGCTTCTACCCGTGGGAACAGGAGCAGCTGCCCGAGCTGGTGAAGCGCAGCGGCAAGGCCGATCGGATCAAGATGATCTTCATCGAAACGCCGGCCAACCCCACCAACACCCTCATTGGCATCAGCGCCTGTGCCGACCTGGCCAGGAGCCTGAGCACACCGGAAAAACAGGTGTTGCTGGCCGTGGACAACACGTACATGGGCCCCTTGTGGCAGCACCCGCTGAAACTGGGCGCGGACCTGGTGTTATACAGCGCCACGAAGTACATCGGTGGACACAGCGATGTGATCGCCGGTGCGTGCCTGGGCTCGAAGGAATTGATGGCCCGCGTGAAAGGCCTGCGGACCTTCCTGGGCTGCATGGCCGGACCGTGGACGGGATGGTTGCTATTGCGCAGCCTGGAGACCCTGAAGGCCCGCATGGACATACAGGCCCGCAATGCCGAACAGGTGGCCGCCTACCTCCTGAACCACCCCAAGGTGGAGAAGGTGTTCTACCTGGGCCAGCTGGACGACCCCGCGCAGCAGGCCATCTTCGACGACCAGTGCCTCACGGCCGGTGCCATGCTCTCGTTCACCGTGCATGGTGGCGAAGCAGAGGCGTTCCGGCTCCTCAACGGACTGAAACTGGTGAAACTGGCCGTGAGCCTGGGCAGTACGGAATCGTTGGCCGAGCATCCGGCGTCCATGACCCATGCCGGCGTGGACCCGGCGGAACGCGCGAAGCTGGGCATCAGCGACAACCTGGTGCGCCTGAGCGTGGGGGTTGAACATCCATCCGACCTCATTGCCGATCTTGGCCGCGCCTTGAACATTATTTGATCACCCAACGATAGCCTGTCATGATCGACCTCACATCCCTGGACTTCTCCGTCCTGTTCACCGTAAATGGCCTTATCGGCCTGCTCACGCTCACCGCGTTGGAGATCGTGCTGGGCATCGACAACATCATCTTCATCTCCATCATCAGCAACAGCCTGGCCACGGAGACCGACCGTAAGAAGGCGCGCAAGCTCGGACTTGCCCTGGCAATGATCACACGGGTGCTGCTGTTGCTTTCCCTGAGCTGGGTGATGAGCCTCGACCAGCCCTTCCTTCCCATGTTGGGCCGTGACCTCAGTGGGCGCGACCTGGTGCTGATCATTGGTGGCC
>JBEICT010000319.1:0-3354 GCA_040383865.1 Flavobacteriales bacterium
ACCCCGTCCATGTTGACGTACCCGTGCTCCTTACTTTTGGATGAAGCCCCGCCCGTCATGGATCTGAAGACCCTCAAACTGGAATTGTTGGAACGCATCGCCCTGTTGGAGGACGAAGCGCGGCTGCTTGCCGGTAGGCAGGTGCCCCTTCCCCGGCTCATAGGCCGGAGCTCGGGTCGAGCTAGGAATTTAGCGCTGGCTTGATCCGGGCCTGCAAGTCCTCTCTCGGTCGTTCGGTGGAGTCGGGTCCTCAATGTGATCCTTCGAAGGGCAACTTTTCGTCGACGAACGGCGTAGGAGTGCTCGCTTCCGCTACTCCCGGCAGCATTGACCTTATGGACAGCCTCATGTTCGCGGTGCGTGCGAACTGTTCGCGCGCATCATTACCGTTCAGTGCGTTCACCGATCCTTTCGGCGGTGCTCGAACCCTTGTTGTTGCCCTGGCCTTGGTGTTTGGGCAAATGACCGCGCTGGCCCAATGCGCCGACGTGTCCATCGCTGCCACCCCGGCGGCGAGCGCTTGCAAGCAGGCGGTGGCGGACGTGCGCTGGGTGCTGTCCAGTTCGAGCACTCGGCATACCATCGCTGGCAACAGCCTCACGAAGACGAGCGGCGGGTTCAGCTGGAACGGCAACGCCTTCTCCCGACAATCGGTGGGGGCGAGCGGCTACATGGAGACCACGGTGGTGGGCACCAACACCGACCGCGCCATTGGCCTGAGCGCCACGGATGTCAATGCCGATATCAACTCCATCCAGTACGCCTTCTACCTCACTTCGTGGGGCGCGTTGGAGATCCGTGAGAGCGGCAGCGGCAACCTGCAGAACGGCCTCACCTATTCGAATAACGACGTGCTCCGCATCAGCGTGGAGAACGGTGTGGTGAAGTACTACCGCAACGGGAACCCCGTGTATTGCAGCACCAATGCGCCCACCCTGCCCTTGTTCGTGGACGTTTCCACCAACACGCCGGGCGCGGTGGTGAGCAACGTGAAGGTCGGCAACGGCACCCTCGGCGCTTTCACGGCCACGGCTGTGGGAGCCGGTGCGAGCCCCACCTACCAGTGGCGGGTGAACGGCGTGAACGTGGGCACCAACAGCGCCACCTATACCAACACGGCATTGAACCAAGATGACCTGTTGACCTGCGTGATCACGGTGGGCGCGGGAGGGTGTAGCCCGGGCACCCCGTTCACGACGAACCCCATCCTGATCCAGGACATCGACCAGACCCTTCGGAACACCTTCCGGACCGAGCCGGTGGCGGCGGCCAGTGCCTGCCTAATGGCGGTGACGGACGTGGTGTGGCGAGAGCCGGCGAGCACGGCCCGCAATGCGGCGAACGGCAACAACCTGCGCAAGGTGAGCGGCGGGAACAACTGGAACGCCAATGGCTTCAGCTGGCAGGGGGTGGGCAATAATGGCTACATGGAGACCACCGTGGCGGAGACCAACCGCGAGCGCATGATCGGCCTCAGTGCCACCGACGCGAATGCGGATTGGAACAGCATCCAGTACGCGTTCTACCTAACGACCTGGGGCGCGCTGGAGATCCGCGAGAGCGGCAGCGGCAACCTGCAAGGGGGGCTGACCTACGCGGCCGGGGATGTACTGCGCATCAGCGTGGAGAACAACCTGGTGAAGTATTACCGCAACGGCACCCCGGTGTACATCAGCACCGCTGCGCCCACGCTGCCCCTGTTCGTGGACGCGTCCATCAATGGCGAAGGTGGCACGGTACGCGCTGTGAAGGTGGCCAATGGGGTACTCGACACCTTCACCGCCACGGCCACGAGCGCTGGAGCGGCCCCAGCATACCAATGGAAGTTGAACGGAGTGAGCGTGGGCACCAACAGCGCCACCTACGCGAACGCGAGCCTCGCCAACGGGGATATCCTGGTCTGCGAGCTGACCCCGGACCTGGCCCTCTGTGCGGGAAGCGCTTACCGCTCGGATACGATCGTGGTGCAGGCCATCGACCAGACCCTGCGCAACGCCTTCCGCATCGAACCAGTGGGCGCATCCAGCGCCTGTAGGATGGCCGTAATGGATGTGGTGTGGCGACAGCCGACCAGCGCCGCGCGCAACACAGTGAGCGGCAACAACCTCACCAAAGTGAGCGGTGGCAACAACTGGAACGCGAACGGCTTCAGCTGGCAAGGCGTGAACAACAACGGCTACATGGAGACCACGGTGGCCGAGACCAACCGGGAGCGCATGATCGGCCTTAGCGCCAACGATGCGAACGCGGACTGGAACGGCATTCAATACGCGTTCTACCTCACGTCGTGGGGTGCGCTCGAGGTTCGGGAGAACGGCAGCGGCAACCTCATCGGTACCACCACATACGCCAGTGGTGATGTGCTGCGCATCAGTGTGGAGAACACCCTGGTGAAGTACTACCGCAATGGCACCCCCTTGTACATCAGCACCACCACGCCGGCGCTGCCCCTGTTCGTGGACGTGTCCATCAACGGCGTCGGGGGCAGTGTGCAGCGGGTGAAGGTGGCCAATGGTGCGCTCGACACCTATACGGCCACGGCCACCAATGCCGGTGCCGCACCGACCTACCAATGGAGGTTGAACGGCACCAACGTGGGTGTGAACAGCCCCACCTACACCAATTCGAACCTGGCTAATGGTGATGTACTGGTCTGCCGCATCACCCCCGACCTGCCCGGATGCTCCACCAGCGCCTTCTCTTCAGGCACCATCGTGGTACAGGCCATCGACCAGACCGTTCGCAACGAGTTCCGCATCGAGCCGACAGCAGCTTCCAGTGCGTGCCGGATGGCGGTGACGGACGTGGTGTGGCGCCTGCCCACCAGTGCGGCACGCAACACGGTGAACGGCAACAACCTGACGAAAGTGAGCGGTGGCAATAACTGGAACGCGAACGGCTTCAGCTGGCACGGCGTGATCAACAACGGTTACATGGAGACCACCGTGCTGGGCACCGGCACGGAGCGCATGATCGGCTTGAGCGCGACCGATGCGAACGCCGATTGGAACACCATCCAATACGCGTTCTACCTCACGAATTGGGGTGGTCTGGAGATCCGCGAGAACGGCAGTGGAAACCTGCTCGGTTTCCAGACCTATGCCACTGGCGATGTGCTGCGCATCAGCGTGGAGAACAACCTGGTGAAGTACTACCGCAACGGCACTGTGCTGTACGTGAGCACCACCACGCCCACCTTGCCACTGTATGTGGACGTTTCCCTGAACTCGGTGGGCTCCAACGTGAGCGGTGTGAAGGTGGCAAACGGCGCGCTCGACACCTTCACCGCGACGGCCACTAACGCAGGTGCCGCACCAACCTACCAATGGCGCCTGAACGGTGCGAACGTGGGCA
>JBEICT010000320.1:0-3351 GCA_040383865.1 Flavobacteriales bacterium
CGGACAAGTTGATCGCGAAGGACCTCGTTGAACGCGAACGTTGCGAAGAGGATCGGAGGGTGGTCTACGTGCGGATAAGCCCGAAAGGTGCGGAGCTACTGGCCAAGATCGATGAGCTCAACAAGGAGGACATGCGTGACCTGGTCAAGAAATTGACAACAGCGGATGCCACGCACATGAACGAAATGCTCGATCGGATCCGTGGCTGAACCAACCACGGTCCCGGGTGTTGAAGAGCCAGCATGTCAACCCCAAGTGCTCCTGCAATGGCCGTGAACGATCGTAGTGTCCTTCCCTTGCATCCGGTGATCGGTGCCAGGTATAGCCCGCGTGCGTTCAGCGAACGTGAAGTGACCGATGACGAACTGCGTTTGGTGTTGGAGGCTGCGCGTTGGGCGCCCAGCAGCATGAACGAGCAACCCTGGCGATTCCTTGTGGCCCGTCGAGGAGGGGAAGGGCATGCCGACCTGCTTGCATGCATTGCTCCCAGTAATTCCATTTGGGCGGACAAGGCACCTGTCCTGATCGTGAACATGGTACACCGTCAGTTCGCACGCAACGGTCACGAGAACTTCCATGCGCGGCATGATCTGGGTTTGGCGTTGGGCCAGTTCACGGCGCAGGCGACGGCCATGGGCATGGGTTTGCACCTGTTGGGCGGTTTTGATGCACAGGCCACCAGGTCCGCGTTCCGCATACCGGAGGTCTATGACCTTGTCTGCATTACGGTGCTCGGCTTCCCCGGTGATCCCGGCTCATTACCCGAGAACCTGCGCACGAGGGAGCTGAACCGTTCAACCAGAAAGGACCTGGACGAGCTGGTGCATTACGGCATCTTCAAGGGCTGATCCCGTTCATTTCTCCGACCTTGACCGGGGAATGATGCGTTCCCAGAGCAGCACACCCTGTGCGTCATGAACACGGATCTTCATTGTCCGCTCTTTCACGGGGCCACTGAAGGATAGCGTCGCAAAATTCCTTTGCTCCACCACCGTCCCGTCCACGCGGTTGGTGTTGGCTTCCTTCGCCTTGTAGACGCCACTCGTCAGGGGGGAAACGGTGAGGTCATAGATCACGCGGCCATCCTTCAGTCGAACCTCGCTCAGCTCCGTGAAGTGCCTGTCGCCCGTGAGGAACACCACGCCATGGATGCCTTCCTCCTCTATCCGGCGCAGTAGCTCAGCGCGTTCCTGGGGCATGGTCGCATAGTTCTCATACACGGCCGCATCGTTCAATACCTGGTTGCCGATGGCCACCAGCTTGAAGGGGGCTCTGCTGGCCTTGAGCGCACGGATCAACCAGTCCAACTGTTCAGGACCCAGCAAGGCCGGTGTATTGGTCCTCATGTCGCCGGTGACCCGGAACGTACGGTCATCCATCAGGAACAGGTCCACGTCCAAATGGTTGACCATGGTGGTGGTGCCGATCACGCCTGGCACCCCACAGGTGGGGTTCGGCCAGAACAGGTCGAACATCTCCCGGGCCAGTTCGCTCTGCACGAAGCTGCCATCGCCATCGTTCGGACCAAAATCGTGGTCGTCCCAGATGGCGTAGTGATGGGTGCTGCGGAGCAAGCGTTGCAGTTCGGGCGTGCTGCGCGTGTGGGTGTACCGGTGCAGGTAGCCGCTGCGGCTGCCCCAATCGGGCTCGCGCAGGTAAATGTTGTCACCCAGCCAGAGCATCAGGTCGGGGTCCTTTTCTGCAATGGCGTCGAAAATGACATACTCGCCACCGTAGGCCTTTCCCGGACGGTCGTATGCCGGCTCGTTGACATATGCGCAGCTCCCGATCGCCATGGTGAACGGTGGCGGATCGGTGCGATGCCGCCAGAGCGGCTGGGTGTGAAAGGTGAGCGGCTGACCAACGTCCACAGGTTCATCGTTCACAATGGGGCGGTAGCCATAGGTGGTACCTGGAACGACAGGTGTCATAACGAAGTCCATGGCGTGGGCCTTGCCTGCATCCGATCGCTGCTCGGGCGTGGTCAATACACTGTCCGGCCTGGCCAGGTCCCAGAACTCCATGCGTGCCGTGCATGGTCCTTTACATTGCATCCAGATGGTGGCTTCCAAGAGATCGCTGTGGCCGGGCATGGGGCCGTTGATCGGGCTTTGCCCGAAGAGGAGCGATGGAAAGAGAGCGGAGAGCAACAACGAGGAACGCATGAGGGTGGGAGCGGTTAGGCCGACGCAAGTTACCGGCACCTGACATTGCGCTGGTCAGCGAACGGCTGAAGCAGGTAGATTTGGCGGGTCCCAGTCAATCAGGGGCGGATACAAGAGCGATGTTCAATCCCATACAGGCCTGGCTGGACATGAAGGCCAGTCTCCCAGAACTGCCGATCGAGGGCATCGGCATCAAGTACATCTACCCGATCTTCCTGGTCCTGATCATCCTGGAATACCTGAGGGCAAAGGAACTGTTCGACCTGAAGGAAAGCCTCAGTGGCTTTGTGATCGGACTTGGGGCCACGGTGATCCGGGTGATCACCAACGTGTTCGAGATCACCCTGTACATGTTCCTGTTCTGGTGGGCTGCCGACTGGCGTCAGGAGCACCTGGGCTACACCAGCCTGGGCTATGCTTGGTACATCTGGCTGGCCTGCATCGTACTGGACGATCATAACTTCTACTGGCACCATCGCCTTGCACACAATGTCCGTTTGCTCTGGGCCGCCCACTTGCCCCACCACAGTGGCCGCAAATACAACCTCACCATCAGTATCCGGAACGGCTGGTTCATCACATTGATCAAGCCGATCTACTGGCTTTGGATGCCTCTGTTGGGTTTCGAACCGATCATGATCGCCACATGCCTGATCGCGAACGCGTTCTATCAGTTCACCCTGCACTCACAACTGCTTCCTTCCTACGGGTGGATCGAGAACATTTTCAATTCATCGTATATCCACGTGGTGCACCACAGCAGCAATACCGAATACCTGGACCGTAACCATGGGGGCATTTTCACGTTCTGGGACCGCATGTACGGTACCTGGCAGGCTCCCATTAAAGGGGTCGTACCCAAGTTCGGCATCAGCCACGATCCGAACACGAACAACCCGATCACGCATAATCTGTTCGAGTTCAAGGAGATATGGCACGATGTGAAACGCGCCCCCACGTTAAAGGCCAAGCTGATGTACATCTTCGGCCCGCCCGGTTGGAGCCATGATGGCAGTAGCAAGACCAGTCGCGAACTACAGGACGAACTGCGTGCTTCGGGGCAATTCGGGAAAGCAGCTCCCGAGCCCATCGCACAACGGGCTTGACGGATCCACTTGAACGAGGAAGGCCGGGAACAAGCCCGGCCTTCCTCGTTCATGGCAGTAAGGTCTACCGGCCGAACAAA
>JBEICT010000321.1:0-3331 GCA_040383865.1 Flavobacteriales bacterium
AGCAGTTCCAGCATGCTCATGAAGATGGTGAAGGCCAGGCTGAAGACGCTCACGCCCCAGCCCAGACCGGCATTGATCTCACCGAAGATGAAGATCAACGCGAAGAAGCTCAATACGATGATGTGACCGGCCGTGATGTTCGCGAAGAGTCGTATCATCAGGATGGCAGGACGCAGGAACACACCGAGGATCTCCACCGGCGTCAGGATCAGCAGCACCGGCTTTGGAACGCCCGGCATGGCCAGGATGTGGCCCCAGTAGTGGCGGTTGCCGTGGATCAGCGTGAGCACGAAGGTGATGGCGGCCAGGGCGAAGGTCACCGAGATGCTGCCGCTCACGTTGGCGCCGAAGGGGAAGATCGGGATGAGCCCCATCAGGTTGTTGATGAGGATGAAGAAGAACACCGTGAGCAGGAAGGGCATGAAGCGCTCGTACTTCGGACCGATGTTCGCCTTGGCCACATCATCGCGCACGAAGAGGATGATGGGCTCAATGAAGCTCTGCAGGCCCTTGGGGGCGCCTACGCCACGTTTGCGGTAGCCACCGGCCACGCTCAGGAAGATGACCAGCATCAGGGCGATGCTCACCAGCATGCCCAGCACGTTCTTGGTGATGCTCACATCCCATGTGGCGGCGGTCAGGGCCTCGTTCATGGTGGCGCTGTGCACATCGGTGCCGTCCGTGGCGTCCGTGGCCAGCAACTTGCCCTCATGCAGGTAGTAACCACCGTAGGTCTTGTGGCCGTGGTCGAAACGGGCGCTGGAGAACACGCTGAGGCCGCGCTCAGTGTTGTAAACGATGATGGGGAGCGGGAGGGAGGTATGACCCCACAAGTGCCAGCCGTGCTCGTCGGTCACGTGGCCCATGATCATCTCTCCGGGGTTGAACTTTTCCGGAGCGTGCTCGTCGTGTGCTTCGGCATGTTCGGCGTGGGCTTCCGCTCCAGTGGCCACCATCTCATGGTGGTGGGCGGTGTCGCCAGCGGCGTGGTCGTGGCCTTCATGTTGCGCCGTCGACACCCCTGCGAACAGTACGCTGAACAGAAGGAATGTGGCGCGGATCAAGGCTTTCATCACGGTTGTACGGGGTGGTGCCCCCCTCAATGCGGGCGCAAAGGTAGAATTCGGGATGGAATTGCGGAAATGCGATATCGCGCCTATTTGCGACCGGTCTCTTTGAACAGGTGCAACATGGCCCCTGTGATGCCCAATAGCGCCAGTAGGATGGTGAAGATCGGGAATCGCCAGGCCACCAGCCCATCGATCCACCATCCCGCGAAGGTGAAGGCCAGGATGATGCCCATCATGGTGAGCCCAAGCCCCATGAAGCGCAGGTATCCAGCGTATTGGTCGCGGATCCGCTTGGGGTCGGGCAGGGTCATGCGTTGGGCCGTTGGCGCATGAGACCCACCGAGCGCGAGGTGCTGAAGGCCAGGAAGGCCAGGTACAGCAGTGCGAAGGTGATGGCCACAGGGATCAGGTGCTCGCGCGGCAGGGTGATCAGGAGCACCAGCAGGGTCACCAGTGAAAGCATCATCTTGATCACAAGGCCTGCCATGAACCGGCGCACGAAGGCCTTCGGGTCGGTGCCATGCACGCGCTCCTGCCAGGTATGAAGGATGAAGGTGAGCAGCGCGAAGAAGGTGAGCATGCCCCAATACAGGGCCGTTACCGGTACTGCGGCGAAGCGAAGCGTAAGCGTCATGGCTGCGCCGCATACCCCAACGAACGCCAATAAAGGGAACAGGAACGACCAGCGACCGCTCGCCACGGAAGTGTTGGCCATGGGAGGATCAGCGGGCGGCCTGGGCAGGCTCCGGACGTGCAGCGCCATCGGTGCGCAAGCGGGCCGGGTCCATCTCCTTTACCACGCCACCGGCCATGCTGCAATTGCCCGTGAACACCGCGCCCGGCTCGATGGCCAGCTTCTTGGTGTTGATGTCGCCGTGCAGCTTTGCCGTGGCCTTCAGGCTCAGCAGGTCCTGGCAGTTCACCTTGCCAAGTACCGTGCCCTCGATGTCGGCGCTCTGGCAGACCACCTCGCCCTCGATCACCCCGTTCTGCCCCACGATCACCCGGCCGCGGGCGGTCAGCGTGCCTTTGATCTTGCCGTCGATCCGGATGTTGCTATCGCTCTGGATCTCGCCCACAATGGAGGTGCCCTCCATGATGCTGTTGATCTTGCCGGGGCTGATGGGTTCTACGGGCTTGGTCATGGCGGAGGCGGCGGGTTTTTCGCTTCGGAACATGGTCCCTTTGCTTTGGGGTTCAACGGCGTTCCGTGCAAAGATAGCGGCGGGTCCCACTTATCCTACTGACGGCCAAGGTAGTTCTGCGTGAAGAAGGTGGCGTATGCGTCGAGGTCCTTGGATTTGTACACGATCGCATAGTTGTCCGGTGTGATCGGGAAAGCAGGGTAGCCCTTGTCGTTAATGCCCCCCAGCGTGCTCTTGTCACCGGTGAACAGCGAATGGAACTCCATGGCGAGGGCCTTTGAGGGCAGGGGTTGCAGCAATACCACCTGGCGCTCGGTATCCAGGAAGCTGTTGGTCACTTGCAAGGGTGTTCCCGGCATGTACGTGTTGACGAAATCGGAGAGGCGTGCCTTGATACTGGCCATATTGGTTCCGGCATTGGGGAACACGATCATGTACGAGTGCTGCTCATTGCTCATGGTGAATACCGGACCGGAGGGTGCCGGTTTGGGCGCCCCCTGGCCTCCTCCCCCGGTGCCGGCACCGTCCAGCGCGGCCAGCAGATTGTCCGCTGCCTGTGCCTCCTCGGTGCCCGCATACTGGGCCTTCACATCCATCAACGCTGCCCGGTAGCCGGTCATGTCGCGCATGCCACCCTTGGCCAGGGCTTTCAGGATGTGGTACTTGGAGCGGAAATGGTTGCGAGGCTCGTCCTGGATCACGCGCTCGCAGGTGGTGATCACGCTGCTGTACGCGTATTGCCGATAGAGCTGGTAGGTCTCCCGGTAGGCTGTCTCTTCCTGCTGGCGCCGGATCTCGTCGGCCTGCAGCATGTTGGGGTCGCGCACCAGGCGTGCGAATTCGGAAGTGGGCCAGCGTTCCAGGATGATGTTGGCGTAGGTCTGTGAACCGCTGCCGCCCATGAGGTCCACCCAGCCCTCGGCCTCCTTCTCCAGGTAGATGCGGTACAGTTGGTAGTGGCTCTCGGGTGTATACCGGCACTCATCGAAACGGTTGTTGAGCACCTCGAAGCTTTCGATGGCGTTCTCCCGGTCCTTGAGCTGCTCCTTGTAGATCATGCCGCTCACATAGAGCGCCTCGCACACCCGCTCGTTGGAGGCCGTGATGCCCTCAAGG